>DASYYR010000088.1:0-57790 GCA_035933575.1 Candidatus Acidiferrales bacterium
AGCCCACTCGCGCGTGTACTTCATAGGAAGCGTGAAGCTGCCGTTCATCACTCCAGCGACGACCAACAGGATGATTGCGGCCATGGCGTTATTCATGAGAATCCTCTCCGGCGAAAGACGGGACGCACACGAAAGTATGCGGCGCCGACCCGCGACTCAACTGGCATTGACGGTGAGAATGTCCGCCCGTCAGAAATGACGTTATCGGATATCTTCACCGGGCTTAAGCGTATCGTAGAGCGGCAGAACTGGACGGACGTACGATCTTTCGTTTGCGACGGTGACGGCCAGGATGCGGATTGCGTCATTGTTCGGCAGCCTCAGCGTTCGCGCGCCCGGCGGAAGATCGAGCGAATAAGCAAACAGGTACGAATAGGCGTACGGGATATTGGCGCCATCAGTGTCATGAGAATGCTCAGCGAACCACGCGATTGGCGCTCGCTTGATAAAGCCAGGGATTATCTTTCCGGAAAAAACTTCTTCGGTGTGTGTCTTGGGAGCCCCTGGCGGCGGAGTGTATCCGGCGCGATAGTGAATGGGGACCTCCTCTTGTTTCCAGGTGCGATTGTCCCACTGGCCTACAAAGCCGGTCCAATCCTCGATCGTTAGGTCGACGGAATTATCTCCCGCGCGGAAAACGCCCTTTTGGTCGCCGAGCGGCGTGCGGAACGGATCGCGTCTGCGGCGTTCCTCCGGCGGGTATGAGGCGGCGAGAATATAGACTCGATTGAATTTGCCCGCGGGTAAATCGACAGCTTGGCCGTTGGCCGTTACAGCATCGGGTTTGCCATTACCGGCGGCCGCGAGATGGAAATGGATCCCGGAGTAGGCGATGTCCGACGGGAGCATTTCGGCAGGGAGAGCCTTCCCTTGGGGTGTGTCTTGACTGTTCAGATCGCAGTCGAAGCAGCCTTCGGCGGGCTTGCCTTCGTCGGTGGCCACGGATGCGTCGTAGTGCAGCGCGACGGCCTGCGACGTTGGCTCGGGAACTCTTATGCGAGGCGGGGCTAGTTTGATCGCAAACGAACGGGGCTGATAAGCGGTAAATGACGAGACAAGTTCCCCTTTCTCGACCGTCGCCGGGCCGATGGGCCGCTCTTGGCCGTCCACTTCGCGCGCTGAAATAACCGGCGCGGCAAACGAGATTCGCACGTTGGGTTCTGGCTTCCCACTAGTTTCGACGAACCTGACGATCACATCATTATTCTCTTCGGCTTTTTTAAGGGCCATCAGGCGCACGCGATCGTTACTCACCTTGAGGAGAGAGAAATTCTTGCCCAGCGAACCCGCGTGCTTCGAGCTTTCAAACGCGATGAGCGGCTGATTGAGCCGGTAGGCTTGCCAGTCTGTTTGGCCTTGACGCCAGTCGCCTTCATGGCCAGCAAGTCCGAAGATCAATTCGTGATGGCCCAAATCCTGCGAGCCCTGATCAGTATAACCGCCGCGAGTGCCGGGAGTGCGGATGAGAGTGAGGCGCAGGGTGTTGTCGCTCGGCTTGTCGGTGGCGTTTTTGTCATCGGTGAGAATGGTGACGCCGAAAGAGCCGCTGTGGTCCGTCAGGTCAACCCAGCGATGAGATGCGACTTCAAACTGGCGCTCGTCCTCGTTGGGGCGCTGGATAGTGCCGATGCCCCAATTGTAAGTGGCCAAGCGGTTTGAGGCGGTGAACGGAAACACGACTTTGAGGTTCACTCCCTGGGTGTGCCAGTCAATGATATTGCCGAACTCGACGCGATTTCCGGCGTCGCCGGCAGAGAGACGAACGAACTGGACGAATTTGGAACCCTCGCCTTCGCGCGAGACTTCAACTGCCACGCGAACAGGGCCGTTCTCAACCACGCGGATTTTCGCCGCCCCGCCGATGAATGCACGCGGAGCCCGCTGTTCATCTTGAAAGTCCATGTTCCAAGCCGGCCACCGTTCTGGATTATCCGTGAGAATGGCCAAGCGGATCGGAGCGGAGAGAAGTTCGTGATTGATTTTCTTATCGAAGATGCTGGAGACGTCGCCATTCTTATTCAGCGTCACGCGATAGCGAGCGTTTTCAAGGGAAGAATCGCTTACTTTGAGTTCGGAATCCTGCGAGGCGGAGGAGTCTGAAGACTGAACATCATAGACTGCGTAACCGACCGACGGAACAGTGGCGAGAAACAGGATCTTGGATTTACCACTTGCATCCGCCTCCAATTGCGCGGGCGCATCGCTGCCGTCGGGACCGGTGACTCGCACGCCTTGGGGAGCGCCCTTGGCAAAGTCAACGTCAGCTTCGACGACATCTTGGCGGCTGATGTTCAGCGGGTTGAAGACGACGATCGGAGTGCCGCCGGCTTGTGTGTTGAGCGCGGACGCAATGGCGTCCGCGGCGCTCGTGAGCACTTGGGAGAATTGATTCATGGCGATTACGTCGTCATTCCAAGAGTAGTTGTACGATTGCGGGGTAGCGGTGCCGGCCATGATGTCGTGAAATTGCCCGCCGAGAAGCAGCCGCCACGCATGCGTAAGGCGTTCTTGAGGGTAGACGCGGCCGCCGAGCCAAGCCGCGCCGACAGAAGTTTCCTCGGCAGCCTCGGCGAGAGTTTCATTCTCACGATTCCAGCGTTTGTGATAGGCCTCTGAGGTGATTGAGCCCGCGGAGTGATTGATCAGCTCAAGATCGCCTTTGTAGCGCGGGAAGCGGCTGGTCTCGCTGGGTTTGATGTCCCGAAATATCTGATCGGCGTCCGACCACACGACATGCAATGGGCCCACGCCCACGCGAAAAGGCGCGGTGGGTGGCGACGCTTGCTGCGATGCGGGCATGGGTAGAGTCGGAAGTGCGGTGATGCCCTTGTCTTCGATCGCTTCCATTAGCTTGACTGTGAATTCGTTCGGTGAGCCTCCGACATCACCGGTGCCGACATAGTGATAGTCCGCGTAAACACCGGTGACTTTGCCATCGAGGTCCACACGGGCGGGCCAGTCCCAAACGTACTCGTCGGCATAGCGGGCCAGCGCGGGGGGCACAGGGTTGCTTTTGCTGAGATCGGTGTAGACATCGCCGTCATAGCTGCCAGGGTTCAGCGCGGCGATGATCGTCTTGCCGTCGGGACCTTCCCACAGGCCGACATTGAATGGTATGCCTTCGGGGGTTTTCTCGGGCGAGTCGGGGCCACCGACGCGTGCCGCGGGCTGCCACTCGGCGGACAGTTTCTGCGTGGAGAAACCCTTCAGACCAGCGTGCGCCAAAATGCTCGGGAGAGATGCGGGGAACCCGAAGCAATCCGGTAACATGTATTCTTCACTGGCCTTGCCAAATTCATGGCGAAAAAATTCGTTGCCATAGAGGACCTGCCGAAGAATCGACTCGGCAGACGGCGAATTGACGTCGTTCTCCTCCATCGAAGAGCCGGCAGGGAACCATTGGCCCGTGACGACATAGTGTTTCAGTTTCGCAAAATCGGCCGGGTAATATTCTTTCATCATCATGTAGCGGTTGGCGCCGGTGAAGTTGAAGATGTAGTGCGGATACTTCTGAAACAGTGCGAAATTGTTGCGCATCGTTTTACTTAGGTATTCGTCGATGACCTGCGGGTACTCCCATCGCCACTGCGTATCCAAGTGGGCATAGCCAACCACGTAAAGTGTTGGCTGCTTTGCCAGATTTGGCGCGGCCATTTTCGCGGGCGTTTTTTCTTGTTTTCCCTGCTCGGACTGCTTGGCCTGTGCCGCACCCGGGCGTTGGAGAACGAGGATCGCCACCAACGACAAAACCAAGACGGCGGTAACTTTCCAGATCCGCGATATGCTTTTTGCCGCAAACATGGGGACTCCGTTTCGCTTTTTCATCTGTGCCGCCGTCGATTTTCGATTAAGTAAAAGCCGCACCGGCTGCTGAACGGATTCGAAACACTCTTCACCTGCATCTCTGGAAACCCCAGCTTCCTGTCTCTCTGCTACTTTCCATCTCCCGCTGTCAATGCACCGCAATGTCATCCGTGTATTCCCATCCAAGCCACTGCAAAGTAAGTGGATAGCAAGAGTTCTTCCTGTCATAAGTGTGAGGTTCGAAGGCACGGCCCGAGCATGGCGAACAGTCGACGCATACGAGGATCGCCGCAGCTTTGTTCGGGTTGAGAGGCAGAATGTCTGATTCAGCGTGTTGTTACTCTTGACTGCGGGACGCCACTTTCTTCAACTGACCTTGCACGCGCAATCCCGCGAGGTGGCGGCCTGTCCGTAAAGCCGCAGCGGCCTCCCGAGCAATCAGTAGGAATCCTCCGTTGGCGGCATCTTTTCGCAACGATTCAAGATAGGCGCGACCGGCAGGTCGATTTCCTGTGCCCATTTCGACTTCGCCTAGCGCGAGGCGGGCTTCCAGAGTTATGTCGCCGAACCCAGCAGCGGCCGCGTCCGCCAAAACCTGGTTTATCTGTTTCGCTGCTTCCTGGCCGTCTTCGGGTTTGCCGTGTGCAGCCCGCACCCTCGCCGCAGCGATGGCAGCGGACAGCTCCAGTTCGCGATTGTGAGACTGTCGCGCTACGACCATGGCTTTATTGACGCTCTTTTCAGCCTCAACAGTTCGGCCCTGCGCAAGAAAGGAAAGGGACAAAACCAAATTCGACGCAGCCTCGTCCCGAAATGCCCTCGTTTCTGCAAAGATGTCGGCCGCCCGCCGAGCTGAAGCAGCCGCTTCGGCGTTCTTGCCTTGGTCCAAGAAGAGCTCGGCGAGTTGGATATCCGACTGTGCCTCCTGCGATCTGTCTCCAACCTGTTCGAACGCAACTCGCGATTCGGTTTCTGCCTTTTCTGCGCCTTCGATATCTCCTTCTATCCGCAGCACACCGCCCAGACCGGAACGCGATACCCCCGCTCTGTCCCGATCCCCGATCTGAACACAGATCGCCAGCGCATCGTTGAACATGGCTTTCGCCCGCGCGTGATTCCCGGTCGAGAGATATACTTGTCCGAGACCGTTTTCGGCCAATGCCACTCCATCTGGATCTCCGACCTCTCGATAACTCGCGAGCGCCTGCTGATAACTTCTGCGAGCGCCGTCTAAATCACCCAGGTAATAGAGAATGTCGCCGATGTTGTCGTACTCACCCGCACCGCTGCGTTTATTCCCCGTCTGCCGGAAAACCGCGAGCGACTCTTCGTAACTTTTCTTTGCGCCCAGATAATTTCCTTCTGTTTGGAGGGCAATTGCATCGAGGGTCATCGCATCGGCGACGCCTTTTCTGTCGTTCGCAGCAACATAGAGCTGTTTCGCCTCGTTGACGACTGCCGCGACCTGGTCGAGCTGCCCGAGATTCTCGAATGCCCACGCCTGAGCTAGCCGGGCCCTCGCCAAGAGAAGCGAAGCACCCGCAGCCTGCGCTTTTATGGCGGCTTGCGCGGCAGCTGCCTCAGCCCGGTTCACATCACCCAGGGATTCCGCCGCGCGGTTTTCCGCCAAATCAATTCGCGGATCGTCGTGTAGGGGCGGAGGAAGCTGCCGTAGTGCAGCAACCGTCTCTAGCGAGTCCTTCCACTTACCTGCAGAGCCCTGGGCGCTGGCCAGGGCGAGGCCGTAATCGAGGTTGTCCGGGAATACCTCAAAAAGAGCACCGTAGATTCCAATGGCCTTCCCCCATTCATGAGAGGTCTCGCGATACCGGCCCTCAACAAGAAGACGCTCGGCGCGCGGCAGACCGAAAGAGAGGTCAAAGGCCTTTTTTGCTTCGACTGCTGCGCTCTCGTCGTACCCGAGCTGGCTCCATGCGGTCGACAGCGCCGAATGAGAGAGTGCATAATCCGGTTCCGCGGTCACAGCCTTCAACAAGAGATCACGCGCGGAGAGTGCGTCAAAAATGCGCAGCTTGTCAACGCCTTCCGAGTAAAGCCGTGCGGCTTCGGGGTTCGCAGGCAGAACGGTCGCCAACTCGGCGGCCTCTTCGCGTGTAACCGCGCGTATCCCAAGTTTTGAGCGGAGGTCCTGTCCCGCCCTGGAGACTAAATCGAACAGATGCGCTTCAGTGCCGGTCTCGGAAATTGCATCAACCATTTCGCCGTTCCGGGCATTTTGCAACCGGAGATCAAGGCGAATCTCCCCATCGGGCTGATCACGCAGCATGGCATAGGACCCTGCAACCACATAGTCAGTGCCGAGATTCTTTCGAATGAGTGCCAGACTATCGCGGTCCAGGCTATCGACACTGGCCAGAGGCAGCTCCATTTTCATTCGCGCCACGCTCTCCGCCGGAATGGTTCTGAGCTGATCTCCTGCGGCGAGTTCTGTGTTCAGCCAATCCGATAGGGCTGTTGAAAGCCAGGATTCCCGACCGTCTCCCGACAAATTCTTGAAGCCGAGAATAGCGACTGAGCGTCGCGGTCTGACATCGGCAAAGGAGCGGCCAAAGACAACAGGATAATTAATGCGTAGAATGAAGAGGGCAGCCAGGCAGGCGAGAAGAAATCCCGCCGTGGCCAAAACATAATAGCGCGGCCGACGCGTTGGTCTGGAAGTCGGAACGCGACGAGGGGTCGCGGAAAATGCCGAAACTTCTTCGGATCTATCTGAAGGCAAATTGCGATTCTCTGACCAGTGTTCATTATCCCAAACGTCCTCGACTGCGTCGTCCCAATGTCCTCTGACCGGAGCAAGAAACCGGTAACCTCTACGGTGAAGGGTTTCGACGTAGCGAGGGGAGTCCGCCGAATCGCCCAAGGCCGACCGCAGCTTAGTCATCGCTTTATTTAAGCTACGGTCGAAATCGACGAAGGTATGGGCCGGCCACAATTTCTCGCGAAGTTCTTCCCTTGTCACAAGAGCTCCGGGCTGTCCCAATAGCAGGGCTAGGATTTGGAAGGGTTGTTCTTGCAGCTTGACGCGAATTCCATGCTTACGGAGTTCACCTGCCTGCAGATCGACTTCAAAAAGTCCAAATCGCAGAGTTCGGGGAGGGCTCTTCGCATCTTGTTCCATCAATCACCCGACAACTTGCACGAAGAGTAGTACTCACTCTCGACGTTGTCAAGGCTGCAACTGGATGCCCGGATCTGTCAGATTGTTGTCCCTCCCAACGGCGCCGAATCCTGCTGGCGTCAGCTCCCGAAGTGAACCAAGGTCCGGAACGTGTTTTGCCCTTCGACAATCTCAATTCGCTGATCCGCCTGCACGTTTCGAAACGATTGATGGAGGCCCCTGGGCCAATCGATCTCCAGGAGATCTACTTTCGAGTCTTGCGTCAAACCGATATGAACAACTCGGGAATTCAGGGTGCCAAATCCGTTCCCTCCGTTTACCCAGTTGAAAATCTGGCAGCCCTTCACCACTGCTGTCACTTTGGCGCCGATCGCGTTGCGATTCGAACGCGTGCCAACCAGCCGCACCTCGAGGGCACGATTGCCGCAGCCGAGATTGCGGTAGAGCCGGCTTGTCTCACGGGTCCCCCAATAAAATCCGCCGAATGAGCCAAACATGCTGAGGTTGCCGCTGTCATCGTAGTCCGAAAAGACGATGCCGTGCAGCATTCCGTAATGGATCAGGCCCGCAGAACGGGCCAGGTCAGCAAAATGATCTTTGCCGTCATTGTGAAAGAGCGCTTTTGGTTCGGTCCAGTCCAGTGCGGGATTCCCCGTGCCGAGGAAAATCTCCGGATATCCGTCGTTATCCACATCCGCAACTTGTGAAGACATCGCCCCGTACCAACCCGTAATTCCTGCTTGCCCAGCCACGTTGGTGAAGGTTCCATCTCCATTATTTCGAAAGAGCAGCTGGCGCTGATCGACTGGAACAGACGCGCCACTGATCTTCTCGCTGATCATGCGCTTCAAATCGCCTTCGGGATAGGTGGACACAAACAGGTCAAGCCTGCCGTCATTGTTGTAGTCGAAGAATTCAGCTGTATACGTATGATGAGAATTGCGGACCCCAGCATCTACACTCACGTCCTCGAAACGACCATTCCCCATATTTCGAAATAAAAAGCAGCCCGCGTTGAAGCTGTTCGCCAGGAGGTCTTGACGCCCGTCTCCGTCGTAGTCTCCCCAGCCGACGGAAATCCATTTTGCTTTCTGGGTGAGTCCGGCATCTTGGCCAACTTCACGGAATCTTCCGCCCCCTTCGTTGTGGAATAGGCGGAGCCGATCGCCATCCGACGGATCAACAATCCCGGTCGCTACGGCTAGGTCGGGGCGCCCATCATTGTCATAATCGGCCCAAGAAGAGCCAAAAGCATTGACGGAACCACCAAGGCCCGCGCTTGCGGTGATGTCGGTGAAGTTTTTTCCTTGGCCATTATGGAAAAGAAAGAGACGGCCGCCACCGCCCCAGCCATTGCTCGAGAGAAAAACGTCTTCGTAACCGTCATTGTCGTAGTCGATGAATTGGGCCGCGTAGCAACCTAGTCCAACTGGATCGACGAGGCCCAAGCGAGAAGCGACGTCTTCAAATTTGCCATTTCCCAGATTGCGAAGCAGCCGAAACGGCGCACGTTCCGCACCAACCAAAATATCGTCGCGACCGTCATTGTCAAAATCTCCCCACGCAGCACCGCGGCCTAAGGCGAGCCTTCCCACCCCGGCTTCGGTGGTGACGTCCTGGAATCGAAATGAAGACCGCGCCGACGGTAGCATCGTCAGGCGAAATTCATTCGGAATGTTTTTCTGGGGCTGCCCAGCAAGGATCGTCAGCACGTTCAGCATCCAGCGGTAACGTAAATCCGTGGGAGTATCCCGACAGGCCTGCAGAGCGTAAGGGATGCCTTGAGCATACTCCTCCATGCGGAGGTAGATAGTGGCCACGACGTAAGGAGCTATGCCGGGACGATCTTTCAGATGAGGAATTAGGATTTTCAGTGCTTCCTGGAAATCGCCCGCGAGGAGCGGGTGGCGAGCTTCCTCGATCTCCGCCAAATCATTAAATTGCCTGTGCGGATCGGTTGGATTAGCCTGATGAGACGATAGCATTTCTGCGAGAGTAGCGGCTGACAAACATTCTGAGCCGACGCATAGCATGCCGGCCCCGCTCAGGATTTTTCTGACAAAATCTCGTCGTTTCAAGTTTTCAGCTCCGAGGCCGGTACCGGGCGAGAACCTCTATTCCGCAGGCATTCTACAACTGACGCAGGGCTATTGGCGACGAATCCGGTGTCTGCGGGCGAAGGTTTCAAAGGCGTTCTAGCGGCGCCCTGCGATGCGAGCGAGGACGGAAATTATCCAGTAGACACCGGAAGAGCAGGGGCGAGCGCGTTGACACTGCAGCGTTGGGGTGTAAAATCGCAAATATTATGCGGCGCGGTTTCCTTCCCGGAATAACTGTCGAGGTTCTCGAAGGCGAGTTCCTGGTGACCAGCGGTCTCATGCTCTTGTTATTTTTACTTCCCGCCGGAAGAGCATTGATGGCGCAATCGGTATCGGGCGCGGACGATCCCCGCGTGCAGAAACTTTATGCTGAAGCGAAACAGGCGGAGGCGCGCGACGATGCGGCCGGGGCTGTGGCAAAATACGAGGCGATATTGCAAATTGCACCTCGGCTCGGTCCCGCGTACAACAATCTGGGCGCTTTGTATCTACGCATGCGCGAGTATCCGAAGGCGGTCGATGTACTCGAGAAGGGGCTGAAAGTCGATCCGAAAATGCCGTCGGCTTCGGCTCTTTTGGGGATTTCACTGTACCAGATGGCCGAATACGCGGCGGCAAAGCCCCCGCTCGAAGTTGCGCTCCGGGCCAATCCGGCGGACGAAAACGCGGAACTGTACCTAGCGAAGGACCTAATAAACGTGGGCGAAAACGACGCCGCGGAGAGCCATCTGCACCGGCTATTGCGGCGCCAACCGAAGAATCAAGAGCTGTGGTATCTCCTCGGGAATGTCTACCTGCATCTTTCGGAAAATGCGTTCGCGCAGCTCGACGCGATCCAACCCGACTCGGTGCTGTCACATGAAGTGCGCGGCGACATCATGTCGTCCATGAACAATTATCCCGGAGCGCTGGTTGAGTATCAGAAAGCAGTGGCCATGGCTCCCGGGCAGCCAGGAACACATTACAAGCTTGGCGATGCCTACTGGAAAATTGCTGACTGGGCGAACGCCACCAAACAATTTCAAGCAGAACTCGTCAACGACCCACACAACTGCATGGCGCAGTGGAAGCTCGGGAACATCCTCCTCAGACAGCATGTCCATCCGGAAGGCGCGCTGTCTGATACGACTGAAGCGCTTGCTTCGTGTCCCAATCTGACCGACGCGCGGGTCGATCATGCGATTGCTTTCCTCAGACTGCGGCGCTTCGCGGACGCCATACCTGATTTACAAGCTGCCGAGAAAGCGAGGCCGGAAGATCCGCAGAACCATTTTATGCTGGCCCAGGCTTACCGCGGGCTCGGACGGGCGAAGGAAGCCCAGTCTGAAATGCGGATTTTTGCCAAGCTTGACCAGAAAGCGCGGGCGACGATGGCTGACAGAGCTCAGCAGATTCTTCAACTCCAAAATAAAGGCAAGCCGCCGGATAATTAGCGGCGACTGTTTGAGACGCTGACTGCGAAAGCCAAAAATTCCCTGTTTACATTGTAGAAGATTCGGATGATGGATGAGCTCGCTGCAACTCAACGCAGCGGTCAAATTCCAATTTCGCCTTATCTGCCAATCCTTCCTTCCGATAAATCTGGCCGAGGATATAGTGCAGGCGTGCCGTCTGCGGAGACAGGATGACAGCCTTCTCCAATTCGCCTTGAGCCGTCGGAAGTTGGCCGACGAGCAAGTATGCTCTTCCCAATTGTTCGTGCGCTCTGGAAATCTGAGATGAGATTCGGATCGACTGTAGGAGCGCGGAGATCGCCTTTTCTGGCTGATTCAGGTCCAGGTAAAGATTACCAAGATCGATGAACGGCTCCGGATCTTGCTTGAGTGTTTGTAATTGCCAAGCGATTGCAATGTGGTACGCGGCTAGGGCGTCTTCGTTGCGCCCAAGCCCCGCGTAGGACAACCCTAGATTGTCTTCAGCCTTCGCGTTGTGGCCGTCGAGCTTTAAGCATTGATCGAACGCGCTGACGGCTTCGGCGAACCTATTTTCGTTGTATTTTGCCCGACCGAGATAATACCAACCCTCTGAATCCTTGGGATCCCATTGAAGCGATCGCGTCAGCCACTTATCGGCATCCATAAAATCGCCGAGCAAAACATAATCGAGCGCGACAACCTTTAAATCAAATGCGCTCGGACGCTGATACCTGGCGCCAACCGTAAACTCGGCAAGGGATGCCTTGGCGTTTGCGTTCCTAAACTGCAGCTCGGCCGGACTCAGCGTTTGGTAGACGGCACTTTCGGAGTGCGCATCAAGAAGAGCCTTGACCTGTATTTCCCGGAACAGGATATACCCGAGGAGAAAATGACCGTCGGCGGACTGCGGATGTGTCTTGAGATACTGACGGACGGCATGGTCGGCCTCGGCCGGCATTCCTTTGTCTAGAAAAGATCTTGCCGCGCCGAGCGCTGGATCTTCTGTGAGGGATGTGGCAGCAGCAGTGGGTCGGTTGTCTTCGGCCTTTGAGGCTTGGGCCTTGGATCCTTGGTTCTGGACGGCTGGACTTGCAGTGGGGGCCTTTCCATACGTCGACAACGCGAGACACAAACGAATGAGCAAGGCAAAAGCAAAAACAGCACACGAGCCTCGGCCTGGCCCAATGCGAAACCGCCTCACCTGCATGGCAATCGTCTCGGTTAACTGGCGCATCCACGTGCCAAGAGAACTATTATAGGCCGCGATGCCCCGACCGCAAAATAGCCGGGGTTCGCGCCTCCGGCCCGCTTGATTTTCGAAAGTCCCGAGCCCAAGAAAGGGCCGGCGCTGCTCAGAAGCTGACCTTGAAAAACACTTGTCCCTGCCGTGGTGTGTTGGCTTGGCATGCTTGACTGAATACCTGCCCGGTGTTGTTAACCCCAGGATTCACGATTCCAAAATTGGCTCCGTCGTTTACTCCGTTGTCTGGGCCGCAGATCTGCATGCGATTGAGAACATTAAAATACTCCATCCTCAGCTCGGCTCTCACGTGTTCACCGAAGAAGAACTGCTTAGCCACCCCCAGGTTTTCGTTATCGACGGCCGGGCCACGAAGTGCGCTGATGAAGCGCGGCGCATTGCCGCCTCTAAACCCCGGATCCGAAAAGGCCGCCGTATTGAACACAGGCAGGTTCTTGTAATAGTTGTTCCAATTAACATTTAGGGGAACGCTGGAATTGTAATTCGGGCGATTGAAACCATTTAGGAATGGGTTTGTATTGGCAGTAAGACCCTCGCCGCCGTCTCCGCCGCCGCCGCCCACTGGAAAACCGGACGCGTACGTAAAGACGCCGCTCAGCTGCCAGCCTCCCACCAGATTCTTCATGGCTGTGCCGCCGTGATTCAGGAATTGCTTACCGGGACCGATCGGCAGCTCGTAAACGCCGCTGATATTCACTACGTGAGTTTGGTCGGTGGAGGCCACCGTCCACTCCGACTTCTGGTCGAAGCCGTTCAGCGAGCCGAAGTTGAATGTGGAAAAACCGCTGTCGGTATTCGACAGGTAGCGAGATAGGGTGTAATTCACCAGGAAGGTCAGGCCGTTTGTGAAACGCTTTTGGGCTTCGACTTGGAGAGCGTTGTAGAACGCCGAGCCAGCCATATTGAACTGGTTCGTAAGGCCGCCGGCCGACTCACTCGCGTTATACATCGGATACGGGAGCAGCGCCTGCGACAGGCCGGCGCTGTCCCCGTAATCGCACTCAAAGTTGACATACGGCGTAAAGAGAGGAGTGGTGCCGCATGGGCTAGTCGTTTTGCCAAAATTCAGAGACGCCAGAGCTGCCTGCGAAGCCGTCGACGTCCAAGCAAAATTGGGGCTGCTCGGCGACATCAAGCAGGTTGGGTCGTTAGCGATACCACTGGGACAGAATTGCGTGAGATATTTTGGATTCGTCTGATTGATCGGGTTCAGCATGCTCAAGAGATGAACGGCCCTGTTCCCCACATACGCCGCCGAGACAAGCACGTTACCCGTCACCTCACGCTGCACACCGACGTTCCACATCTGCACATACGAGTTAGGACCCGGATCCTTAGAAAACTGGAACAGGCCTGACGCATTGAAGAGGGTAGGGCTGAACGGAGTGGCGGTGGGAACTCCCAGCGGGTTATTGTCCCACTCGCCGTAGCCAGGAACGTTGCTCCCGTTAGAATTCACTTGAATCTGACCGTTCGAGAGGCTGCCATAATCCACCGAAATTTTGTTATTTCCGTATTCATAGGGGCCTTGGTCCAGGAAATTGATCGCGTAACCACCTAGAATCACAGTCTTATTGTTCAGCTCGTATGTGAAGCCTACGCGCGGACTGAAGTCCTTCCAGTGGATGTTGGCCCTGCGGTACCCCACGAGACCCGAGCCTGTACCAAGCTTCGCGGCAGCGCCGAGTAAAGGTTGACCTGAGGCCGGATTGATCGCTCCCGGATTGGGCACCGTTGCATCGAAGAAAGTGACATTATCGTTATTTTCCAGGAACGGCCGCATAATATCCCAGCGAAGTCCCCCGTTGATAGCCAACTTCGAAGTGATCTTGAAGTTATCTTGAATGTACGGCGCGAAGTAAAGGTTTCGCAGCCTGTTTTCCGCAACAAACTTGCGGAATGCATTGTCCGCATATCCCAAGAGGAAACTGGCAAATGCAGCGCCCGAATTACCGGTGATGTTCGCGGGGTCCGCGGTAGTTTGGCTGCTGAAGCTGAATTGCCCGCCGCAAGCCTGGCACTCCTGGTCGTCCTGATAGGAGCGGCGAATTTCCCACCCAATGTTGTAAGTATTTCGTCCGTGAGTATAGAGAAAGTTGTTGTCGAAACTTAGACCAAGTTTACGATTGTGCGAGTAGGTTTCGCCCTGCCCGTTTAGTCCCCAAGAGCTCGGCGTATACGATTGGCCGGCATTCCCGTTAAAGTGGATCGTGGGAAGAGTGATGCTGCCGGTAACGCCCGGGAAACTTACTCCCTCGAACAGATTCAGTTCATTGTTGATTTCGCCCATCCAGCCGAATCCCGCGGTCATCACCAGGTTGCTCGAAAAACTGTTCGAATAAGTCAGGAATACACCTGTTCCAAGCCGAGGCTCAGTTTCGCCGCCTGAGAGTTCGTTGTTGAAGGCTCCGCCGACATTGCAGCAGGAGGTAAGATTGTAACTATCCCGCCAGTAGGCGAGGTGGAAAGCCTGCTTTTCGCCCAAGTTTTGGTCAATATTGAACCCGCCATTGACCTGGCGAGTGGGGAGTACGCCGATCTGCGGCGGCAAGTTGTTGACCAAAGCGGTGCCGACAGGGGTGGGTATTAAGTGCAAAAGGCTCTGCGAAGTTGTGCTGAAACAAGCCGTGGGAATTACGTTGCCGGGCCAGGGATTACCAACGGCGGGCGCAACACAACCAGACGGCGCGACAAAACCCGGCGGAACGAAGATTTTGTCACCTGATGGAAGTAGCGCGCTAAAATCGCCTCCGACCATTGCTTGCGTGGGAACCGTGATTGTGCCGCCGCCAGTGCTATTCAGGCGAAACCAGTCCAGGCTGACATAGAAGAACGTCTTGTTCTTGCCGTCGTAGATCTTCGGGATCCACACAGGCCCGCCGACAGAAAACCCGAAGTTGTTCTGATTAATTCGCGGAGTTGGCGCTTTGTGAAAGGCGCCATTCGAATCATAGAAGCTGCCCGAAGGGTTAGCGCCGGCGGCGTCAAAAAAGTCGTTACGGACCACCTCGAAGGCGTCGCCATGTAGCTGATTTGTCCCCGACGCAAAGCGGTAAGACGCGACGCCCTGCGACAGCCCATACTGGGCGGACAAGTTCGAAGTTATGACGTTGGCTTCTGTCACCATCTCGAAAGGAGGATTGATGTTCGATTGAAAGCCCTGCGTCTCCGACTGAACAGCGACGACACCGTTAAACATCACTTCGTTCTGGTAGCCGATGCCTCCATTGATGCGGTGCTCGAATTCGCCGCCCGACACACCGGGCGCCAGGAAAAGAAAATCATCAATTTGGCGGTCGCGCGCGCCCACATTACCCGGGCCGCCGCCGATCAGCGTTGGCACTTCTTGGAGGATTTTCGTCGTGATCGTCGTGTTTAGGTCCGTGGTCGCCGTTTGTAGCGTGATCGCGGGGGCCGTAACCTCCACTGTCTGGGATATATTCCCCGTCTTCAATAGTGCATCTGACGTGGCAGTCTGGCTGGCATAAACGTTGACTTGCGCTGAAACGGTACTTTCGAAACCGGACTTCTCAATTTTCACCGTGTAAGTTCCAGGAATCAGGTCCGTGATGATGTATGTGCCGGCTGAAGATGTCACTGCCGTATGCACAACGTTCGTGGCATTGTTCGTCACCGTGACACTTGCGCCCGGAACCACGGCGCCGCTCGAATCCGTCACGGTCCCGCGGATTCCGCTGAGACCTTGCGCCTGTGCACCGACAGGACAATACAAGAGCATCAAGCTAGCGACCAGGAGCGCCGTTAGCGCGTCTGCAAGGATTTCGCTGAAGCACGTAGAGCGCAAAACGCAGAGGTTCATGCGGAGCTTGACGCGGGCTATCATTTTCTGCCCCCCTTCGCTATTCCGGTCTGAATCATGCAAACCGACTGTTTCTGACCGCATGAAAACAGACATAACGACGGACAAAAAGCTTACCGAATAGTGCGAAACCATTACGCCTACGAGCCGACTATTCACATGAGACTGGGAAGGATGTCAATGCACCGAAATGTCATCTCTATGCTCCCGTCCAACCAATTGATAAATCATATGATTAGACGATTTTATTCCCTACAGCCTCGAGAGGTAGTCGAGGAATTTGGAAGATTCTGAGGGCCTGCCAGGACTCCTACTTCGATTGCTCTTCGAGGACGCCTCGACCTTCGACGACGGTCAGGATGCGATCAACTTCCGGAATGGAAACCTCTTCCCTCACACCACTCGGCCAGTGAATTTCGACCTTATCGATTTTTGCTGTCCTGCCCAGGCCAAAGTGCGCCCGCTGGTCAGAGCTTGAACAAAAGCTGGCCCCGCTGAAGACATCGGCACGTTGCCATATACCTCCAGCACTGAGAAAAACCTTCGCGCCGATTGCGTCGCGCGGGCTTCTCGGGCCGCCAATCAATTTCAGTCCAAGCCAATGATTTTGGTTCTTGACGACGTTTCGAAGCAGAGTGGGCTGCGAATCAAGGTTGTTGATCACCGCACTGATGCGGCCATCGTTGAAGAGATCGCCAAAGGCCGCGCCACGCGCAGGAATAACCACGGCCAAGCCGCTCCCAGTTGCAGGAGGTACTTCCTGGAATTTGGCTCCGTCGAGATTGCGGAATAAAAGAGGCCGTTGCGCCCAGGTAGTACCCCAATTCTCCTTGTCCACAAGCGAATAAACGTGCCCATTGACAGTCAAAATGTCGAGAAGCCCGTCGTTATCGAAGTCTAAGAAGCCGGTTCCCCAGCCGAGAAAAGGAATCATGGGCAGGAGCAATCCTGCTTGGGAGGTGACGTCAGTGAAGTTGCCGGCGCCATCATTTTGGTAAAGCGTCTTGTAATCATCGGAAAAAGTTGTGATGAAAAAATCGACCTTGCCGTCCCGATTGTAGTCGCCCACCCCGATGCCCATCGACGCTTGTGCCCGGCCGTCCGCATTCAATGCCAGCCCGGACATGTAGCTGACATCTTCGAACGTGCCGTTCCGTTTGTTGCGATAAAGATAATTGGGTACTGAATCGTTGGCGACTACCAAATCTAGCCAACCATCGTCATCAACATCGACGAAAACTGAAGACCAGCCATATGCTCCGGCCGAATCCGAAACGCCTGCTTTGACGCTCACCTCTGTGAACGTGCCATCGCCGTTGTTGTGGAAGAGATGATCCGGCTCGCCAACTAGACCCAGAGGTCCGCAAAACACGTTGACGCCCCGAAATTGGCAGGAGTTCGGTGGAACTCCATTCTTGCCAGCGAATGTCGGGTGGGCTGGATCGAACTTCACATAGCCAGGGACAAACAAATCCAGTAGGCCATCATGGTCATAATCGCCCCATGTCGGGCCCGTGGACCATCCCCCGACGGCCAGACCAGCTTTTTCTGCCACATCCGTGAACGTGCCGTCGTGATTGTTATGGTAGAGGCGATTCTTGCCGTAATTCGCGATGTAAAGATCGGGCCAACCGTCATTGTCGTAGTCGCCGACGGCCACCCCGAATCCCCAGCGTTCATTGGCCACGCCCGCTCGTGCGGTGACGTCAGTAAATGTGCCGTCGCGATCGTTGTGGAACAACATGGCGCGCGGAGGTGGTTCGTTTCCTTTCAGTGCGGCGAATGTCGAACCATTAAGCAGATAGATATCGAGCCAGCCATCGTTGTCGTAGTCGAGCAGTGCTACGCCGGAGCCGTCGACCTCGACAATCGTCGACTTCTCGGGCGTTCCGGCAAGATGGTGAAACACGCCGAGGCCAGACTTTTGCGTGGCGTCTTCAAAAACAACTGGAGCTCCATCGACAAAGCCGCCTGCGGTGATCGGACGGTTATGGGCGTCATAGACGGGCGCATACACACCGCCGGTCGCGACGCCTGAGGGCTTTTGCGCAGGCGGTTGCTGTTCCCGGGCCAGAGCGGGCCCTACCGCTGCGATCATTGATAGCAAGGAAAAAATTGCGGAACGGCGGTCAATGCGCGGGAGGCCTTCGACGCTGGGCGCAGCTCCCTGCGTCGAAGAATGGCCGAATGAACGAGCAAGGATCCGGGACAGAAATGAAAGATCGAAATGTGGTGGCAACAATTTCATTCAGAGAAACTCCGAAAGAAGCTTGTCAGGAATTGCAGCCTTGCTCGGAGCATTGGATCTGATTTTGGTCCGCAGTTCCTGGCTGCTCCTTCATTTTTCATGCGTGTCGTGCATCGGTTCTTCCACCTGCAAAACCTGGTTGGCGCGCACATCCCTGAGCGTTTGGACAATACCGCTTGGCCAGCGAATCTCAATCGTTTCAGCGATTGCCTCCGCTCCTAATCCGAAATGCACGCGTTTATCGCTGGCGGAAAGATAGCTGCTCGCCGTAGTTACGGTTGCGAATTGTGAGTGCGTCGAAGTAGTGAGCTTGATTGCAGCGCCAAGCGCATCGCGGTTGCTTGTATGACCCACGAGTTTCAAAATCAGCCAATGATTCTTTGTTTCCATCTCGTTGTGCAAAACGTGAACAAGACCATCGTTAGTCGTCACAACAGCGTCCAACCGCCCGTCGTTGTCGATGTCACCGATCGCCATCCCGCGACCTACCCAAGATTCGTGAAACACGCTGCCAGATTCGGCCGAGACGTCCACAAAACGCTTGCCCGTGTTCCGCACAAGCAGCATCGGTTCGCGATAGTGCAGATTGGGATACTGAGTCTCAATCGTATCTATGTCGTGACCCTGCGCGATCAGCAGGTCCTTCCATCCGTCATTATCGTAATCCATGAACCGGACACCCCAGCCGGAATATAGCTTACTTATAAGTCCCAGACCGGATGAAAAGCTCGCATACGTGAAGGTACCGTCGCCATTGTTCTGGTAAAGCGCGTACATCTGATTAGAAAGATCCGTAACCACCAGGTCCGGCAGTCCATCATTGTTGTAATCTGCGAAATCGACGCCCATGCCCGCGTACGTGTTGCCGTCTCCGTCTACTGCGATCCCGGAAGCGAGTCCCACTTCTTCAAATGTTCCATCGCCTTTATTGTGATACAGGAATTCGAACATTGAGTCGTTCGCCACAAAAATATCGATGCGGCCGTCGCGATCATAGTCCGCCACAGCGATTCCCAGTCCCTTACCCGGCTTCGAGATACCGATTTTTTGCGAGACTTCGGTGAAATGGCCTTTGCCATCGTTGTGATAAACGAGCGGCGTAATCGGCTTGAAATAGTCGGGGTGGCAATAAGCCCGGTAGGCAGGCTTGTGTTCTCCACACCAGATGTCGTCGAAATCCCATTGGACATATCTGAGGACGATCAGATCGAGGTGTCCGTCATTGTCAAGATCGACCCATGCTGCACTCGTCGACCAGCCGCTGCCGCCAACCCCGGCTTCATCGGTCACGTCCGCAAACGTGCCGTCACCGTTGTTGTGATAGAGCTTGTTGCCGCCGTAAGCCGTAACAAATAGATCTTCGTAACCATCATTATCATAATCGCCGACGGCAACGCCCATGCCGTACCCGGCGCCCTGCAGGCCGGCTTTTTCCGTCACGTCTTCGAATGTGCCGTCCGATCTTTGGTGGTAAAGCCGATTCCAATCTTGAGGCCCCGTCTTCTGCGGAATGGTCCCCTTCGGCGTGGGATCGTCGAGGCGCGTGCCGTTCACGAGAAAGATGTCCAGGCGGCCGTCATTGTCGTAGTCAAGTAGCGCGACTCCCGCGCCCATGGTTTCGATCAAATATTTTTTCGAAGTGTGCGAGGAGATGTAGCGAAAATTCACGCCACGCGTAGACGCCACGTCCGTGAACTTGGCAGGAACTGGTTTCAACTGTTCCACTAACCTGGCGGCTACGCGATGCGCAAAATTCTCGGATTGCAATTGGTAGCCCACAGCAGGCAGGGCGAACATGGAAAACAAAGAAGACAGAGCAGACCGCCGGTCCATGCAGAATCGATTACGACCGTCGCACGACGGCGGCGGGGAAGTATCTTCGAACAGCCAGTGAAAGAATGGAGAGCCCGGCCAAAAACGCATACCCTGGTTATTCTATATCATCTTTCGGCAAGTCGTTCTAGGTCCGAGGTTGCGATTGAGGAACTCGGACACATGAACGGTGAATGCACCAGCGTGCTGAAACAATGTCCCATGACCAGAAGAGTCTTCGAGTTGCAAACCTTCGACAGCACCCTATGAGGCGGTTTCGCAGCAAGATCTGGTTACGTCGGGATGTTAATCGACACGCGGGCGGTCAGCAATTCCGAAGCGCTCGCGATACTGTCCCGGTGAGAGGCCCACAATGCGATTGAAGACTTTTCGAAAAGCGCCATGATCCTCGTAGCCGACCTGCCAGGCAATCTCGTTGATTGACTGCATCGAAAACTCAAGTGCCTCGCGCGCCTTGGCTATCCTCACGTGCTGTAGATATTCTTTCGGTTTCAACCCGGTTGCCTTGCGGAAACGGCGCAGAAATGTCCTCTCGCCCAGTTTTGCGCGCAAAGCCATCCTATCAACCGTCACTCGCTCGGCATAGTGCAGCTGCACCCAGTGTTGAACCTCTAGAGTCCCTGAGTCGCCGTGCTCTAATCGCGGGGCGAAGGGCGAGTAGAAACGTTGTTCCCGGCCAGCCGCGTCCACGAGAAAGTAACGAGCGGTCGCCATCATAATGGTCGGGCCAACCCACCTATGAATCAATCGGAGTCCGAGATCGACCCACGCCATAATCCCGCCTGCCGTGACGATGTCTCCGTCGTCGATCATTAGCTTGTCCGTGTTGCCGTGGATCGCTGGAAAAAGCTGCGCCAACCGTTCCGTGTGAATCCAGTGAGTTGTGGCTGAGCGCCCGTTCAGAAGTCCGGTTTCGGCGAGTAGAAATGCTCCCGCACAGATTGAGCAGAGGATGGTTCCCTCGACGTGCCGCGCTGCAATCCACCGGGCGTGTGATCGAAACGATTTGCCACACGGTTCGGTGTTCAGGCTTGGAGGGAGGATCAAGGCGACCAGAAGTCCGTGCTTCGCGAGCTGCTTATGCGTGTCGAAGACTCGTTTGAAGTGTTTTCTGTTTCCTTCCGCGCGCCAATGACTCGTCCGCAGCTCTCGCGCGTAGGTGCCGCCACGTTCCGCGCTCAGGCGATTTGCAACCACGAATAGATCCGTCAGGCCAGCTACAGCGGAAGCCTGCGCTCCAGGGTAGAGCAAGATCCCAATTTCGGTCACGTTTGGCAGACGATCTTTGTCACTTTTGACCCGAATTTTGTCAGTTGCGCCCATTGCCAAAATCCTCCGTTGAGCGCCTAATACAGGGCACTCGGCAATAACGGGCCACATGGTGGTGCGGGGAGGAGTTTCTGTTCGCTAACACACTGGCCCCGACCTCCGGCGGCGAAGGGAAGTCCCACTGGGCTATCAACGGCACCACAACCCCAGAGCGACGACGCGAGCCTGAGAGATGGAAAACAATAACGCAACGCAGCTCGAAAGACCATTAGCGCAATCTGAGCCCATGCCAGAGATTAGCCGCGAGGGTATCGCGGAGATTTCAGTTGGCCTGCGACGCTTACTTGCAGACGTATTCGCTTTCTACTTAAAAACTAAGAGTTTTCACTGGCACATGACGGGGCGCCACTTTCGCGATTATCACCTGCTCTTAGATGAGCAGGCGGATCAGCTCTTCGCGATGACGGACGAGATCGCGGAGAGAGCCCGCAAGATTGGTGGAACGACGCTTCGCTCCATTGGCGAGATCTCGCGGCATCAACGCCTCAAAGACAATGAAAAGGAAGCCCTCACTCCACGGGACATGATGACCGAGATTTATGTGGACAACCGAGAGCTGACAGGGTTTTTGCGCTTAACGCACGAGACTTGCGAAAAACACAACGATATTGCGACTGCCAGCTTGATCGAGAATTGGGTGGACGAAGCGGAGCGGCGCTCGTGGTTCCTGTCGGAGATAACCAAAGACCTTTGATTAACGCTTGATGTGAAAAGGAGAGTAGCTCATGCCTACGATCACAACGAAAGACGGAATCGAGATTTACTACAAGGACTGGGGCAAAGGTCAGCCCATCGTCTTTAGCCACGGCTGGCCGCTCTCGGCTGACGATTGGGACACACAGATGTTGTTCTTCGGCCAACGTGGCTATCGCGTGATCGCTCACGACCGGCGGGGGCACGGGCGTTCCAGCCAGACCTGGGACGGCCACGACATGGATCATTACGCCGACGATCTGGCGGCGCTAACCTCACATCTCGACCTCAAGGATGCGATTCATGTCGGCCACTCGACCGGCGGCGGCGAAGTGGTGCACTACCTGGCTCGTCACGGCGAAAGCCGGGTAGCAAAAGCGGCCATCATCAGCGCGGTACCGCCCCTGATGCTGAAGACGGCGGCGAATCCGACTGGGCAGCCCAAGGAGGTGTTTGACGGATTGCAGGCCCAACTCGCCGCCAACCGGGCTCAGTTCTATTACGATGTGCCCGCTGGGCCGTTCTATGGTTACAACCGGCCCGGTGCGAAACCCTCTCAGGGAGTGATCTGGAATTGGTGGCGTCAAGGCATGATGGGAGGCACCAAGGCGCATTATGACGGCATCGTTGCGTTTTCCCAGACGGACTTCACCGAAGACCTGAAGAAGATCACCGTGCCGGTCCTGGTGATGCATAGCGAGGACGACCAAATCGTGCCTTATGTCGCCGCTGGACCGCTGTCGGCAAAGTTGCTGCGGAATAGCACGTTCAAAAGCTATAAGGGCTTTCCGCACGGCATGCCCACGACGGAGGCCGATACGATTAACGCCGACCTGCTGGCGTTCCTGAAGGGCGCGGCGAGCAGCGCGGCGGTCTAACCGCCGCAAATCGAGGATAAGTGCGAGGCCTTTCGGCAGAAAAGGATCAACGGCGCAGATCGCTCTAAGCGGCAACCGAGTGAGCCGGGTTTTTGGCGAGTGATTGCAGTTTGGATTCAGGAGTGGTGTCTTAGGTCAGTTCTTCCGCCCGTGTTCTGTACGCCGCCTTGGCGGGCGGCGGCAGTCGGTGCTACCACAAATAAATATTCGATTAGCAAGTAAACATAACCGAGGGTTAGCGGTAGTCGAAGAATCGTTTTGATCGGCCAGGAAAGAATCAATTACGTGTGGGGGGGTCGTCCGCGCTCGCCGCGACGATTCGCTTCCCTAACATATCTGCCGCGAGGTTGCGGCACATGTGGGCCGGGCTTGAGTTTGAGGACTCCGAAGGAATATTCGTTCTCCATTGGTTGGACTGTTAAGCTGTGGCTACTTTGAGGTTGGCGGCGGGACAAGCAGCCGCACCGTCGCCCTAAACTGCCGGTAGTCCGTGAACTGCCCACGACACCAGTTGATGTGGGACCCATCCTCTGTCTCCATCGATATCGTGATCGGGACAAGGAGCCGATTGCCGTCTATGTCCGTCCATCCGAAGGTGACTATCATCCTCACGTTTGTCCGCGCGCCTTCCATGTAATAGTTCTCCGAAACGCGCATGATGTTTTCGCTCTGGTCAGTCCAGGCCTCCCCAGAGCAGTTGTATGACTCTAGGTGGTGGTGAACCATGAGGAAGAAATCGATCTGGTCGTCGAACGTGCAGACCTTGTCCTCCTTTGCGCCGTGGTATTGGAAAACGCGGAGCGTCTGTCCCTTCCAGACGATGTCGGGGGCCCGGCGAATCCGCAGGTCATATTCTTTGGCGACTAGCTTGGCCATGTATGACCACGCGCCGCCCGGCTCGATGACGCAGTTCAGCGGCGGCCAAGGCACCTCGGCCATCTCCTTCTTGCCGTCAGGGTACGTCCGAAAATGTTGGTAACCATCGAACGTCCTGACTTCGTAATACCCGATCGCCTGCGGGTCGTTCGCAGCGCTACCCTTGCCCCACTCGAACGACTCTACCGAGAGCACGGCGCGCATACCATCGACCACGTCCTGTGCCTTCAGACGTAGCAGCTGGACATCCGGCGGCTCGACGGGGCGACGTTCCAAGCCGCCGTCCGGCCGATGAGGAACCCATTCCGGATAGATGTCCGGCTCGACTGGCGGAATGAACGCGGTCTCGGGGAACAACCTGGCCGCCAAATACGGCTGGATCTTACTCACGAAGGCAGACAGCACTTCGACCGGCACGCCGAGGACGACGTCCTTCCGGTTGACAACAATTTCATTAAGGACGGCCATCACGCGCCCATTCTCGTCAACGACCAGACCGCCGCTAACCCCGGCACGCAGAACCTGCGGGTTGGGCTCGTAGGAGAAGGCAAGCAGACCGTCATGATTCAAACCGATGTACTCGCCGCGGAACTGCTGAAGTTTGCGCTTGGGATTGAGTTCTAGTGGAAACGCGTAGATGTTAACGTCTTGGCCGACGACCAGGTCTCGCACATCCTCCATGTTGTACGGCAAGCCGTGGAATCCGATGCGGTTCAGGCTGCGCTTCAGCTCTGCCACCGCCAGGTCGTGCAGTGGGTTGTAGCCCTGTTTGGTAGCCCCCTCGTCATTCGGACCCGAAGCTAGCCATCGTTCTACGACAGGCTCGTGTTGAATGGAAAAACGCTTTCCCATAGCCCTAGCGACATGGTAGTTAGTCACGATGAATCGGCATTCCGGGTCGAGGCAGAACCCAGAGCCGAACTGGATGCTTCCAAACAGCCCGTAGTTATGGAGCTTGGTGATGGGAACGACGGTTCGTCCCGCAGAAGCAATTGTCAGTGCGCTCTCGGTTCGTCCGCCGCGCGGACTTTCTCGCACAGAGTCGGCCTTCACCGTTCGATTCGTCGTTCCGTCTGCAGGGGCCTGCCCCCAGGCAGCGATCGGGAACAGCACTAGCACAACGATAAGCCATTTCATGGCAGCCCCTTCGCACAAACTGACGCTCGGCTTTGGAAGGGGATGTGCCTAGAGAACCGCGAACCCGAGAGACCCCGAGGATGCTCGGCAATTGAGGGGCCAATGTACGATTAACTAATTTGACACTAAGTCTAAGGTGAAAAAGAGTTTGAAAGAAAGTGTAACTTCTTGCCACTTAAACTGTGAGTTTCATAGCGGGATAAGATAGCTAGTTTGTTCCGTATTGGAATGCGTTCTAGCCACTCGCTAGATTAAAAAGATATCGTGACTTGTCTGGACTCACAGACAAACTCAGCGTGGAGGCTCTGGCGCGGACAAGATTCGCGCGATCAATGTTACCTTGCTGATCTTGCGTGGAAGCTTGGTTCCACTCAGGCGTTGCTGGCACCGCTGGTGTCGTGATCGCAATCTAGGAAGGATTTCATGAAAGCGATGATGCGTTCGACGCAGTTGTAGACCTTACCTTCCACCGTTCGGTTTTTCGCAACTGCGGCAGGTCCAATTTCTTTTCCTCCGCCATCCGTTTTTCCCCAAACAGTGCAGTGCCGTTTCGTTTTCATGGTCGAGCGAATCGGAAGCGTCGATGACAGAAAAGAATAAGCCGAAGGTCGCGTCGGTCGGCAGCACGCGGGTGACCCCCGTCCCGCTGAAGGAACTCAGGAGAATCAACCACAAAATCCAGGTGAAAACTACAAAGTAACTCCTTGACGAATTGACCCAAGAGCTTATGCAATGCTACCGTCCTCTCGTGACGCGAAGAATGGCTTTGGTTGGGCTGGGCGTGTGGCTTGTCTATTTGGCCTTTCTCGCGCCTTCCTTTTACTCTCAGGATGGTCAAGGAATGTTGCACGTAGCGCTCTCGCTCGTGCAGCGGCACAGTATTTCCGTCCCCGCCAACTTTGGTGTTCCCGGTCGGAACGGGAAGTTTTATTCGATGTGGTATCCGTTGCTGTCGTTTTTGGCTGTTCCTTTTGTCCGCATCGCTTTATTTTTGAGTCGCTCATTTCGCTTGCCTGAACCGTACATGATGTCGCTCTGCGCGGTGGTGCTTTCCACAGTCATCGCAACCGGGACGGCTGTGGCGACCGCCCTCCTTGCTTTGCGCCTTGGTGCATCGTTGCCTAGAGCGGTGCTGGCGGGAGTTATATATGCATTCTGTACAGTCGCCTTCACGTATGCTCGGAATTTCTATGCGGACCCTTTGCTCGCATTGTTTGTGACGCTCGGGCTGTTTTTTGCATTCGGAAATAGCGAAAACTGGGGAGCTGGATTTTGCTGCCTGCTCGCGATACTCGCCAAGCCGACTGGTTTCTTGCTGGCTGTCGCGCTCATCTCATATTTTTTGGTGTTCCATAAGAAGGGAGTTTGGCGGATTATTCTAGGTGGGGCCATGGGCGGAGCCGTTTTTCTGCTCTGGAATTATCTATGCTTTGGAGATCCGCTTAAAGTCGGTCAGCCGAATTTCTGGACACTCTCGCATGTACCGACAGCTTTTTTCGGTCTGCTTTTGAGTCCGGGGGTTGGTCTGTTCGTTTACTGTCCAGTGTTGCTCATGGCCCTGCGCCGGATCGAGCAAATCCGCCGTCAGCAGGGTTTGATTCTGGGACTGGCGCTGATGTTCGTTTGTCTCTATTCGTTCTGGGACCGATGGTATGCTTCGCCCTGGGGACCGCGCTTTCTGCTTCCCGTAATACCCGCCCTGTGCGCCATCGCGGTCTTGAGGTCGCGACGCCGTGTTGTCATCGGTCTTGCACTCCTGGGGTTGGTAATCCAACTGCCGACCATTTTCGCCACGCCGGAGCGGTACCTGGAATTGAGCTTTGACAGGGGCGTGAGCCAGACGGAGCTCATCTGGAGTCCCGTCAAATCTCCGCTGCTCGGAGCGTGGCCGAGTGCCGTTGCTCAAATCAAAACCGCGAGCAAGACGGACGTACGCCCGATGAGGATTTATCGGGCAACGGCGACGACATTCAACGAGGCGAGGTTTTTCAAGATTGTGCCGCTGTGGTGGTGGATGCTGCCCGTAATCGGGGTGTCACGCTGGTGGGGCGTTCTATTGTCTTGCTTCTTGGTTCTGGCGGGGGTGCTCCTGATACGCTTGGCGTCTACGCCGACCGGCCCATTGCCGAGCCAGGTTGTCTAGGCAACCCGTGACCCGTTTTGGAATTCCAGTACCGCTCGGTCTCCCGAAACGAAAAGCTCAATCTGCGAAAATGGCAGGCTCGAACTGTTCCGAGCTGCTAACTTGTCTACACTGAACATCTAACTTCCAAGTAAATTCCAACATCAATTGGCCTCAGAAATGCGTTAGTGCTGTAGACCGATACAGTCACCCTCCTTCCGACTGGCTCGAATCCTGCGTACCGAAGCTGTCACGTGCGTCGCGTGGTCGCTTGTCCGACTTGATTCACGACAGACGGATAAGAGTAGCGGTGCCGAAACAGCAGGAGGAATGAACTATGCTGACGAAAAGAATGCTGCTATCTGCCGTTGTCGCCCTTCTGATTTCTCTTGCCCTTCCACGCTTCGCGCATGGCGACGGACTATCAATCAACTTGACCGCCACATACTGGATAATGGCTGAAAACGACCAAGACACAAACCGCGATTGCTGCAACACGGTTACAAACCTAGTCCTGTCTCAACTCGGACCGGATGGCCTGCCAGTGGCCAACCCAGAGTACATCGCCAACGGTTACGTCAAGGACGTAAATAGCAACGGGGAGATTACGTGGTGGAGTCCAACGTTCAACTCCGACGTGACTTTTCTCGGAACGGGAACGGCATCCATACCATTTTTCAGCAAGGAGTTCCCGCCGAGCGGAAACGACTTCAACGGCTTTCTAACCGCCGAGTTCCAGGGCAGTTTCACGCTTCCGAGCGCGTCCCGGATATCGTTTAGCACAACTTCGGATGACGATTCCCTCTTGTACATCGACGGCAACATCGTCGTCGACAACGCAGGCGTCAAGCACTTCGCAACAGTTTCGGGGACGGATGCGCTCGATGCGGGGACGCATTCGCTAACGCTTTTGTACGCGGACCGAGAAACGTTTGATGCAGGTCTCGGCGTCTCGGCCAGTCCTACACCCGAACCGGCGACTCTATCACTGCTGGGACTCGGATTGCTGGGAATCGTAAGCGTCATGAAAAGGCGGAAGCGATGCGAGAGATCAAAAGCGGGCGCGGTCACGAAAGACATCTATGTGCTGCATTAAATCTTTAACAGCTCCCGCAACATCCTCGATTGGCACGTTGGGATCGACGCGGTGTTGATAGAAGAGATCGATCGAGTCAATCCTGAGCCGCTTGAGTGAAGCCTCCGCGACTTCCCTGATGTGCCCCGGCCGACTATTAAGGGCAGCCTGCTTACTGTTCTCGATCTTGAACCCGTGTTTTGTAGCGATCACGACCTGCTCACGGAACGGCGCGAGTGCTTCGCCCACGAGTTCCTCGTGAATAACAGTCGTATCTCGCTGAAAACACGGGCCCGTGAACTACTTCACCTGCAAATCCACAGGCTCCGTATGGGGTGTGTAATGTCTGACTCGCTGAAAGACGTCCCATCGCTGAGCCAATCGCGGTACCGCGATATGGCCTGCGAAACCCTCTACGTTCGCAAGCACGTTCAGCGCGTGAAAGTCGCCGACTCTGCGCCTGCAGCGCGAGGGACAGAAATTCACCAGATCTTAGCGAGCTACATCAACCATCTGGTCAGTACCAAGCGGTCGATTGACCTCGAAGCGTTCGACACGTTGATGAAGCAAGCTGGCACCGAGGCACGGGAAGTCCTGGAGAAGTTTCGCGATAACCACGCCTTCGACTCCGAAAAGATCCTTGCAACTGAACTCCATATTGCGCTCGACGAAAACTTCGTTCCGATCGAGCATACCGGCGATGACGGACAAATCGCCGACTACGAGGGGACACTTGACCTAGTGATGCTCCATTCCATCACCGAAGCCGAGATCGAGGACTGGAAAAGCTACTACCAGGTCATCGACGCGGATACATTTCAATCGAAGCTCTATCCTCTCCTCCTGATGTGCCTGAACCCCTCGCTGGAACGGGTGAGGTTCGTCCCGGAATTCGTGCGATATGGAGTTTCGCGCTGTATCGAATACACACGGAAGGATATGCCATGGCTCAAGGAATTGGCACAGCGGACGAGGGCACGTCAAAGGAAGCTCCATGAATTGGTTTCCTCTGGCGAGCGGGACTTGAGGGTCTCCCCAGGCAGGCACTGCACTTGGTGCCCCCTCCTTTTGAACGGGTGTCCAGTGGCAGAGACAAATCCGTACGGCCAAATGACGGTTGAAGAGCGACTCCGCTTTGCTCTCTGGCTCCAAGAGGCAGAAAAGCAAAACACAAAGGTTCTCAAGGATCTCATGGTAGAACGCGGGCCCATCCGTTACCGAGACGGGAACCAAGGTGAATACTTGGCTGATTTTGTGGCTGTAGAGAAAAGGTTCTATCCGTATCGCGATGCCGTTCCGATCCTTGACAGTTGGTTCAGGGTACACGCTGAGGAGCGGGATCTACGAGAAAAACTGACGATTTCGGGGCTTTCTTCGCCGCTCAAAGCAGAGAAACGCGCCAAGCTTGCCGAGAATCTGGCAGGCGTCGTAGACGTGCGCGTTGAAACCGAACTCAGAATCGGGCGGGAAACGAAAGGCGAACGGTAGGGACACGAAATTGCGTTATCTTGGCCATAGCGAATACGCCGATTAGGTGCGACAAATATGACCATGGTATAATGACCATAGCTGTTCAGGAGCGTCGAAGTGAAGAAGATGGCAGCAGGTTCCTTCAAGGCAAATTGTCTTGCGGTCATGGACGAAGTTCAGGCCAAGCACGAGACCGTCGTGATCACTAAACACGGCAAGCCTGTGGCGAAGCTTGTCCCGGTCAACAAAGCCACCGACGAGATCTACAACTTCCTCGCTGACAAGGGTGCCATAACGGGCGATGTCGTTTCGCCCGCAATTTCCTCCGAAGACTGGGATGAGCTAACGTGATTATCGTCGACACGCATATCGTGGCCTGGTTGGCGTTTGATCCAGACCGCCTCTCCCGGAAGGCAAGGGCCGCAATCGACGATGCGCGTAAGAATGGAGACGGCTTGGCCATCTCCGATATCACTCTTTTGGAGTTGGCGACACTCGCGAGTAAGGGGCGCATCCACCTCGATATCAGCCTCGAATCCTTTCTGGGCGAGGTCGAGGCCCGGTTCGTCGTCCTACCGATCAGTGGCCGGGCGTGCGTGCGCGCTATTGGACTTCCAGCGGCTTATCCCAAAGACCCAGCAGATCGCATTATCGGAGCTACCGCACTGGTCGAGGGACTATCTCTGCTGACTGCGGACCGTGAGATCCGCCGATCCAAAGTGCTTCACACGATCTGGTAAGTAAAGCTTGACCGACGCGGATTAGCCCTTAGCTCTGCTTCACGACAAGCCGCCCATTGCGAATTCAGACCGACCTTCCGACACATATTCCTGCTCATTCCTGAGTGAGGCGTCCCATGCGAATCACAACTCTGACCTTGAAGCATTTTCGTTCCCACGTCGAGACAAAGCTTGAACTCGGTAGATTTAACTTCGTCCGAGGGCCAAACGGCTGTGGCAAGAGCTCCATCCAAATGGCCTTGGAGTATCTGTTCACTGGGCGATGTGCAATGACGGATGCCGCTGGCCGAGGAGCTGAGGCTTTGATTCGGGCAGGGGCAAAGGAGCTTGAGGTCGCCGTGACTCTTGAAAACGGTGAAACGATATGCCGACGGAGAACGCCGAAATCGCACATTGTTGAGTTGAACGGAAATCGCGTCCCCGTGGACGCTGCGGAGGCCGCCCTGGCGAAACGCTTTGGCTCAGCTGACGTTTTGTCCGCTGTGCTGAACGCGGGCCGATTCATCGAAATGTCGGAGGTCGAGCAGAAGAGGCTCTTGGCCCAGGTGGTCGAGGCGGGGAAAGTAGACATTCCTGAAGAAATTGGCAACGCGCTGAGGGCCGTGAATGAAGAGCAGCCAAGACTGACGTGCGTCGCTGACATCGAGGCTGCCCACAAACGGTTCTATGACTTGCGGACGGAGACCAGCCGCACTTTCAAGGCACTGGGACAAATGGAGAAGCCCGACTTCCCATCAGACCTCCCGTCTGTGCAAGAGGTAAAGAAGAAGCTCGAAGACTTGCGGCAACAGAAGGAGCGACTCATTGCACAGAAGGCGGAGGCAGATACTTGTTGGCAGAATGCGCAGGCTCGACTGAAGCAGGTGCAAGCGGAAATCGAGGAAGCCTCGGCCGAAATCCTGAGCCCCGCCCAAGAGCAAGAATTGCACCAACTTGAGGCTCAGCGAGACCAGACAGAGAAACTCGGTCAGGAGTTGACGGAACTGATTGCCGAACAGAGGACTGCTGAGAAAGCGTTGACGGCCGTCCGGGGATTCAAAGACGAGTGCCCCATGTGCGGACAGCCGATCTCGGCAGCAGCAAAAGCGAAGGAAACAGAGATCTTGGGCGAGCGGATCGCTGACCTTGAGGGTCTGGTTCAGGAAACGCGGGGAGAACTGAACGACTACGCAGACCTCCGAATAACAGCGTCACGTCTCGAATCGCATCGTCAGGCCCGCGCGCGGCGCGGGAAGCTGCTAGAAGAACAGTCGAGGATTCAGGCAGTGCAGAAACCAAACACAGCAGATCTTGACAGTCGTATGACTATCCTCTCGGAAAGAATCAATAGGGGAGAACGGGTGCTGGAGCAAACGCAACAGATTCACAGCAGCCAAGAAAGGTGGAAAGCGCGTATCACAGAGAAGTCGAGCCTGGAGGCAAGAATCGAGCAATTGGACAGGCTCGTCGAATTCCTCGGGCCGAACGGCGCGATGATGGAGCAGGCCAAGAGCCGGATAGGATCGTTCATTGAAAGCCTTAACCGTCAGCTCGCGGCTTTCGGTTACAGATGCAATTTCACCCTTGAGCCATTTGAAATCCGCATCACCTCATCGGCCCACGAGGGTTCCGGCCTGATGTTGAAGCAGCTTTCCGAATCTGAACGCTTTCGATTCAGCATCGCCTTCCAGATTGCTCTGGCAACAGCGGCACGCTTGCGGTTCGTTGTGATTGATAGGGCCGACTTGCTGGACAACGAGAGACGGAAGATGCTGACGAGCCTGCTGATGGACAGCCAGCTCGACCAAGCCGTCGTTCTTGCGACTGGTGAGGGAGGTCCTCCTCCGCTCGTTCCGCAGGGCGTGAAGTTCCTCGGCCTCAGCGAGGAGAAGAAAGCCGATCAAGTTCTTGTGTCAGCGGCGGGATAGCGCAATGCGCGGCCTACGAAAAATGGGATGAAAGCGAACTTCATCTGGGCCTGCGCCCAAAGCGAACCCATTGTAGCGACTTCGCTTTATCTGGTCGAAGGCAAGCAGGAGCGCACATCATCGCTATCAAAGAGTTCACGGAAATAGGACATGGCTAGAACAATCGAGGTCGAAGAAGGCAGTGGCAATGTCTTCGCTGATGTCGGTCTTCCCAACCCGGAAGAACGTCTCGGCAAAGCCGACCTTGCAATTCGCATCGCGGCTATTCGAGGCCGACGTCTCACGCAAGCTCGTGCGGCTCGGATAGAGATCGATCAGCCGAAAATCTCGCGGCTCTTACCTGGTCAGCTTTCCGGTCTCTCTACCGAGCGCCTCATGCACTTCTTAACAGCGCAGCTCGTCTGATGAAATGAGCCATGGCAACGCAGGAGGGCGAGAAATCAACAGGAAACAGAATGTTCCGGATTATTGACATGTTTTCCTTTCTCACTTTGCGGCCCAGCCGCTATCCCGACATGCGCGCCAAAACGCTGGCGTGCATCCCGATCTGGAGCGTTTCTTCGCGAAGCGCATGAACGCAACCACCTATGAGCTTGACAGCAGCCACGTGCCGATGCTCTCGAAACCGGAACGCGTCCTCGATGTGATTCGCACCGCGGCCAAAACGGTTCACAAGGCCGCGGCAGGAGCATAAATCGGAGCGGGTGACCCGGCGATAAAGAACGGCCGCTTGGGACGGTGACGCCGCAGGCCGTCTTGACTGTTCGTGGATGGCAGTTTCGCGCAAGTGTGACACCTTTGGCTTACATGGAATTCATTGCTCCCGCGCTTTCGGATGTGGCCAAGGAGGCGGTAAGGGATGGCAAGCGGGAGCTCCTTGTTGTTCCATTGTTCCTAGCCGCAGGAGCTCATCTTGCCGAAGATATCCCTGCACAAGTCACCGAGGCGAAAAGGTTTTTTCCGCAATTGCAAATCGAGCTCTTGCCTCCGATTGGCGAGCATCCTCGTGTAAAGGCATTGTTTGCGGAGATCGTTTGCGCATACGCTAGCGCGTGAAGTAAAACAGATTGAAGGCGTGAGTTCTTCGAGTCCGAACAAAGACCTATGCGACTGACACTCTGCATTGTCGTATGTCTTGGAGCCGGCTGGCTTGGTTCCTTGCTGACGCGGCCTGCCCTGATGACCTGGTATGAAGGGTTGTCTAAACCCAACTGGACGCCCCCGAACTGGTTGTTTGCTCCTGTTTGGACAATCTTGTACGTGGCGATGGCGGTCGCCGGTTGGCTGGTTTGGCGGCGAAGCGGCTTGGCGGCAGTTCCTATGCAGCTGTTCCTGCTGCAATTACTCCTGAACGTCGCGTGGTCGGCAGTCTTCTTCCGGTTCCGCGCGCCCGGATGGGCCTTCCTTGAAATTGTCGCGTTGTGGTGCGCCATTCTTCTCACCGCGATTGCCTTCGGTAGGACTGCTCCAGTAGCGGGCTGGCTGATGATTCCGTACTTGGTGTGGGTCAGCTATGCCACAGCGTTGAATTTCGCGATATGGCGATTGAACTTCTGACCCAAACAACGATGGCCTGAGCACGATGAGCTTGATTTCAGTTCCCGAGATCCGCGTCAGGCAGTGCAACTCCGCACCAGTGCGCCAGGATGGACGATTCGTTCTTTATTGGATGATTGCATTCCGCAGGGCTACCTGGAATTTCACTTTGGATCGCGCCGTCGAGTGGGCCGAGAGGTTACAGAAGCCCTTGGTTGTTCTGGAAGCCTTGCGGTGCGACTACCCGTGGGCAAGCGATCGCATACACAGTTTTGTCCTCGATGGAATGGCCGAGAATGCCTGTTGGCTTGAGGGAACCGACGTTCTCTATTATCCGTACCTCGAACTCGTGCCAAATGCAGGCAAAGGATTGCTGACCGCTCTGGCATCTCGTGCCTGCGTTGTAGTGACGGACGACTTCCCCTGCTTTTTCCTCCCGCGGATGGTCGCCTCCGCGGCTCGGCAGGTCCCCGTGCTCCTAGAGGCGGTGGACTCGAATGGCCTACTTCCAATGCGGCAAACGGAGAAAGCCTATCCAACCGCATATGCTTTTCGCCGGTTCCTGCAAAAGGAGCTCCCGCGACATTTGATGGAATTTCCGAAACCGAATGCACTCTTGAATGCAAAGTTTCCGAAAGCAAAAGCTCTTCCTAGGGAGATCGCCAAGCGCTGGCCAAAAGCTTCGGCTGGACTGTTGAATTTGGGAGAGAAAGTGCTAGCAGGAATTCCCCTGAATCACGAGGTTTCCCCGGTGGAGACCCGAGGCGGCAGCACAGCGGCTCAAGCACTGCTGCGAACGTTTCTGCAGAATAAGCTGCCGACCTATACCCGTGCGCGAAATGAACCAGCGCAACAGGCCACGAGTGAACTCTCTCCGTATCTTCATTTTGGGCATATCTCCGTGCACCAGATTTTCTCGGAACTCACAACACACGAAGGCTGGTCTTCCAGCCATCTCGCCTTGCGCGCAACGGGTAGCCGCTCCGGTTGGTGGGGTGCCAGCCAGGACATCGAAACGTTCCTGGACCAAGTCATTACTTGGCGAGAGCTCGGCTTCAATTGTTGCCAGATGCGAAAAGACTATGACCAATTCGAATCACTGCCGGCGTGGGCTCTCAAGACCCTTCGACGACATGCACGTGATGAGAGGTCCTACGTCTACTCTCTTGAGAAGTTTGAGCGTGCCAAAACGTACGACCCACTGTGGAATGCCGCGCAGAGACAGTTGCTACAAGAGGGACGAATCCACAATTACCTTCGTATGCTGTGGGGAAAGAAAATCATGGAGTGGAGTCGCACTCCCGAAAAGGCTCTCGAAATCATGGTGGAGCTGAACAACAAGTATGCACTCGATGGTCGCGATCCCAATTCTTACAGCGGAATCTTCTGGTGCCTGGGGCGCTATGACCGTCCTTGGGGCCCGGAGCGGCCTGTTTTCGGCACGGTTCGTTACATGAGTTCAGAAAATACTACGCGGAAGTTCAATGTCCGTGACTACATCCGGAAATACAGTTCTCCTTTCGAGTCGTGGACGAAGGCGTGACCTTTGGAAAGTAATTCCAAACTGATTCTCCTTACAGGCGCGACGGGCTATGTCGGTGGGCGATTGCTTCATGCGCTCGAAGCGGCTGGGTACCGTGTGCGCTGCCTATCCCGCCATCCTGAAGCTCTGAGTCAGCGTGTGGCACAAACAACGGAAGTTGTGAAGGGTGATGTTCTCGATCCGGAGTCTCTTGCCCGCGCCATGGTCGGCGTGCACACCGCCTATTACCTGGTGCATTCGATGGCTTCGGCAAACTCTTTTGAAGCGGAAGACCGTCTCGCGGCGAATGCGTTTGCGGTTGCGGCGCGGGATGCAGGCGTAAATCGCATCATCTACCTGGGTGGACTCGGCAGTGGCGGCAATCTGTCGGCGCATTTGAGAAGCCGCCAGGAGGTCGGGGAGATCCTGAAGGAGTCTGGGGTGCCGACCATTGAATTTAGGGCTGCGATCGTCATCGGATCGGGCAGCGCTTCCTTCGAAATGATCCGCGCCCTGGTTGAGAAATTGCCGGTAATGGTCACTCCACGTTGGGTCACCACTGGCACACAACCAATTGCCATCGAGGATGTGATTGCCTACCTAAAGAGGGTGGTCGATCTGGACATCAATGTGAGCAGGATTGTTGAGATCGGGGGAGCAGACCAAGTTACCTACTTGGATCTAATGAAGGAGTACGCCCATCGGCGTGGGCTCAAGCGATGGATGATTCCTGTACCGGTGCTATCTCCCCGGCTGTCGAGCCTTTGGCTGGGTCTTGTGACACCGGTCTATGCGCGTGTGGGCCGCGAGCTAGTGGACAGCTTGCGCAACGAGACGATTGTGAGGGACAGATCAGCAGACGCTCTGTTCTCGATTCGCCCCCTTGGTTACCGTGAAGCTCTGAAACGAGCACTCGCCAATGAAGACCGGGAATTTGCGGAAACACGTTGGTCCGACGCATTCTCGTCTGTCGGTACAACACGTCACTGGGGTGGAACCAAATTTGGCCGCCGCATCGTGGATTCGCGGTCGGTGCACGTACCATTCCCTCCGGCCATAGCCTTTCGACCCATCGAGCGGCTGGGAGGCAAGACTGGTTGGTACTACGGGAATTGGCTCTGGCGAATTCGCGGGCTGCTAGATTTGCTATTTGGCGGTGCGGGTATGCGCCGAGGGAGACGTGATCCTGAGGGGTTGTTGGCGGGTGATACGCTCGACTTCTGGCGTGTCGAGGCAATCCAACGCAATCACTTGCTCCGATTGGCGGCAGAAATGCTATTGCCCGGGAGAGCGTGGCTGCAATTTGAAATAGAAGCGAATGGGTCGGGATCGGTCGTTCGTCAGACGGCTATCTTCGATCCTGTGGGAGTGCTGGGGCAACTCTACTGGTACCTCTTATATCCGATGCACCAAGTTGTTTTTGCCGGCATGCTGAGAGGAATTGTGCGTGCAATGGGGGAATTGTCTTGACCGCGTTCCCGAAACCAAAAATTGTAATCAGCAAGTGCATTGGCTTTGATCCGTGCCGTTACAACGGAGAGATCGTACAGGACAAATTCGTCACACGCCTTGAGCCACATGTCGAGTTCGTATGTGTTTGTCCTGAAGTTGAGATTGGCTTAGGGACTCCCCGTGCACCCGTGCGGATCGTCTCCTCAGGAGATACCTTCAAGCTGATCCAGCCTTCCTCGGGTTTGGACGTTTCCGAAAGAATGCGGCGATTTAGTCGGGACTTCTTCGACGGCTTGAAAGAAGTGGACGGGTTCATTCTGAAAAACCGGTCTCCCTCTTGCGGCTTCACGGATGTGAAGGTTTATTCCGGCCCCGAAAAGGGGCCTGTGATCGGCAAGACGGCCGGTTTCTTTGGAGGCGCCGTCCTGGAACAGTTTGGCGACCGAGCAATAGAAGACGAAGGCCGCCTTAAGAATCTAAGCATCCGCGAGCATTTTCTAACGCGAGTGTTTGCGTTTGCTAGTTTTCGCAGGCTGCAACAATCACCGTCCATGAGCGCTCTTGTGCGCTTTCATGCTGAGAATAAGCTGCTCTTGATGGCTTACAACCAGACAAAGATATTTGCACAGGCAGACTTTCTTTAGTCCCTTCCCACAAGAGCTCATGGCATTGGACGATTCTGGTAGGGGACGGGCCTGAGGGGAAGTTTTTCCATGCTGCCGTGTCTGAAACCTGTTCTGTCGAAGCACAGCTAGAGAAAGGAGATGTCGTGGTTCGCACATTGCAGAGCTTGTTTGTCGTAATCGGTCTACTTCTGGCAAGCATGTTTGTGATAGCTGGGCAGGCGCAGCAGGTAGGCGTGGCATCCATCGGAAAGTTTCCCGCTCTGGATTCGGAGACGCTAGAGAAGAAGGCGGTAAGGCTTCCTCAGGACTTTCAGGGCGAACGCAATCTGCTGCTTATCGCGTTCAAACGAGAGCAGCAAAAGGACATTGACACTTGGTTGATGCAGATGAAGCGGTACGAAGATACGAGATTCCCACCATCGAGAGGATGAACGGTTTCATGCGTTGGTTCATTAACACCGGCATGCGCCACGGCATCCCGGACAAGAAGGCCCGCGAACGCACCATTACTCTGTATATTGATAAGGAGCCATTCAAGAAATCGCTTCAGATCACCGATGAAAAGAAGATCTATGCCGTGGTTGTGGACCGTTCGGGAACTGTTTTGTGGCGCGCGACCGGTCCATATGACGAAGCAAACGGCAAAAGCCTACAGGAATTTCTGGAGAAGTCCCTCGCTCACCCCATAACTGTCCCAGCCAGTCCCGCGAACTGACTCTGCGCGTAGAACTGCGCATGTTAGTTCCTGCCTGATGCCGCAGACTGCCGACAGGCGTATTCAGAAGTCAGTTGCTGCTGTAGGACGGACTGTGCACCAACTGTGCACGAACCCATCGTTTTCAACCCATTGGGGTTAGCTTTTGAGCGAAAGCAGATTCCCCGATTTGTTGTAAACGCTAGCAGTTAAAATGAACGAGGCGTTTGTTGGAAGCGACTCTCGCGCTTTGCAAGCAGGGGGACGTTCCGGTGGGCCAAATCGAAATGGGGGAAAGCTGCCGTCATAAAAACGTGATAGTAGTTGTGACAAATCGTGCGAGTCGATCCCATGGAACAACAGTATCTCGCCAGAATCTGTTTGACGCCTCCGCGCATTCTCAGCGACAATCCTAGCTCGATTCAGTGAATTCGTGATTGATGGGTGCGATCATGACTCATGACGCGGCCATTCTGAAAGCCCGCGAGAGCGCAAGTCGCGTGCTGGCGCCATCTGCAGGTCAAAACGACAAGGCTGGGCGATTCTCTACTGAAGCTGTGAGATCGCTCGGCGAGTCTGGACTGCTTGGTCTGTTGCTACCTGTGGATTTTGGCGGTTCAGGGTTAGGCCCCCGCACGTTCGCCGCCGTGACGTCGGCATTGGCCGAGGCAGACGCTTCTGTCGCCATGGTCTACATCATGCACATCCTCGGCGCCGCGACGATCTCAGTGGCGCGTCCCAGCGCGGCTCCCGCACTCACACCGATACTCCGAGAGATTGGCGCGGGCCGGCATTTATCCACTCTCGCATTCAGTGAAGCTGGCTCGCGCAGTCATTTCTGGGCGCCTATATCGCGCGCGCATCGGAATGGTGATGGCGTGCTCATAACCGCCAAGAAATCGTTTGTGACCAGCGCGGGTCATGCCCAGAGCTACGTCGTTTCTGCGCTCGCCCCTGAGGGGGCAGGACCTACCGATACGACCCTCTATCTTCTCGCAGCGGACACGCGCGGCCTCTCAGTTGCCGGGTCTTGGGACGGTTTGGGGCTGCGCGCCAATGCTTCTGCGCCGATTACACTGGACGACTGCCAGATCTCATCCCATTTTCAGCTTACAGATGACGGTGCGGGCTTTCCGGCCATGCTGAACGTCGTGCTTCCTCTGTTTAATTTGGGAACGGCAGCCGTGGCCTTGGGATTGTGCCGAGCGGCAGTGACTGAAACTGCCTCGCACCTCAAGACTGCGAAATTCGAACATCTCGGCAAGAGCCTCGGCGAGAGCCTACCCACACTGCGCGCGCAGCTTGCGTCGATGCAGATTGACACCGACGGACTCGCGGCGCGCATCGACGATTTGGTCGAGCATCTTGAAAAGCCGCGCGAGACGACGATGCTGTGCGTGCTTGAGACCAAAGCCGCCGCGGGCGAGATTGCTATCAGCGTTACCTCTGCAGCAATGCGCGTTTGCGGCGGTGCGGCGTTCTCAAAGCATTTGAGCATCGAGCGCCTGTTCCGCGATGCACATGCGGGCGCGGTCATGGCGCCAACCGGTGACGTTCTGCGCGAGTTCATCGGGAAGTCACTGTTGGGAATGCCGCTGTTCTGAGAGCAGGCGACTGCGAAACGCAGAGAGTATTTTCTATGAAACGGCGCTGACAGGAGCCGTGGAGATCTATGAGCAAAACAATCTGGGTGGGAGCTGTTGCGTACAATCCGAAAGTCGTTACGATTTGGGAGGGGATGCGACGCTATTTTCACGAGGAAGCCCATCTTCCCATTGAGGTCGCACTGTTTCAGAGCTACGAGGCACAGAACCTAGCGCTCCTCGCCAAGCTGGGCGACGCCGTGCCGCGTATCGATATTGCGTGGAACACAAACCTTGCCTACCTGCAGGCGGATGAATGGAGCGGCCACACCTGTCGTGCTATTGCCATGCGCGACACCGATCTCGGTTGGATGACCAAGATAGTCGCGGTCACCGGAGGCCCCATTTCTATCCTCGCGGATTTGAAGAATCGGACGCTCGCGCTTGGCAGCCGAGACAGCGGGCACGCAGCGATTCTTCCCGTTCACTTCTTGGAGCAGCAAGGCATGCGCGAGGGAAGCGATTATCGGACGCTGCGCTTCGATAGCGATATCGGCAAACATGGTGATACTGGGACCAGCGAAGTAGAGGTGGTGCGGGCCGTCCTAGACGGACGATCCGACGCTGGGGCTATCGGCAGCCCCTTCTGGAATACGGTGCGCAACGAGCGCCTGGTCCCCGAAGGCGCGCTTCGTGAGATATGGTCCTCTCCGGCGTACAATCACTGCATGTTCACGGCGAGGCCCGGCCTCGAACTCGAACAGGAACGCCGGTTTGCCGAAGCGCTCTCAGCCATGAGCTACGACAACCCGGTTCACCGCGCGATACTCGACGCCGAAGGGCTGCAGCGTTGGTTAACACCTCACCTCGATGGCTATGCCGCGCTGCGGCAAGCAGCGGCACAACAGGGATTCTTCAAGCAGGCCTTTGCCAAATCAGCGTGAGAGTCTGAGCTGATCTCGCTTCGGTGCAAACGAGCTTCGCCGGCAGCTTCGACCACATTCATGCGCAGTTAAAAATTCTTGCCAGCCTATTCGCGTGTTCGCCTTCGTGCTCGAACGCGCGGCGGACTGCGGCGAAGGATTCTGAAAGAGGAAAAATGTCGTGGGTAACAAGCAGGTCGGCATCTTCCGCTCCGACGGGATGCCAGTACACACCCTCAGCGGTAATCGTGACTTCGGGCACTAAATCGGTCCGACTTAGGGCGACACCTTCGGTCGCAGAACCACGCAGTGCTATCCGGCGTATAACTCGATCTTCGGCAGAGATCTTCTCCCCATCGAGGAACTGACGGAATTCCTCTTCCTCTGCATCGGTCGAAACGGTTGCCGCCAATCGCACTCGAAAACCCAGCGCACGAGCGCGCTGAATACCTTCGCGTGTTCGTGCCCATGTTCCGCGTCCGCGATGGAGGTCGTGCCGCTCTGGCGTCGCGCTGTCTAAGCTGATTTGCAGGACAATTCGATCGCGGGGCAACGCTCGCAAGCTTTCCGCGCGCCGTCCGGTAAACAACATTCCATTGGTCAGCACCGTGGTCGGAGCGGCCGCAGCGCAACCAACGAGAATCTCGCCGATATCTTCCAGCAGAAATGGCTCGCCTCCAGTGACGAATATCTCTTTCACGCCAAGTTCTGCCGCTTCGCGAGCGATCCGTTGCACCCGCCCGAGTCCGAGTTCTCGTCGCGGCGTCGTGGGAGAAGAACGCACACAACAGTAGTCACAATGGAGGTTGCAGTCGAAATTCGTGTAGAGCCAAAGCCGCGAGCCGACAGGGCGTTTGTCTTCGCCGGATCTCGTAACTGCCCCGCACCGAAAGACCCACCGCGGCCGGCCTCCTTCGAGTGCGGCTTCGACCACGGGATTCCCGGTGAATCGGCACCAGGCTTCCAATTCAGGGCCGATTCTCTCTTCGTCACCGACAATCGCGACTAGATCGCCCGGGCGGCCGCGGCGCAGCAATGCGATCAACTCTGGTAGCAGGCCAGATGCAAATGTCCTTTGCCCAATATCCAGATTGATGTCCGCTTTCATCACAATGCGTGCATTTTACATCCCCGAATCGCTGCGCCGCAGCTAGTCTACCGCGCGTTTATCCATTTGTCTGATCCGGTCAGCTTCACAGCCACATTTGTGAAAAAGAGTCGTAACGGCTGTCCGTCGGCCGTCCCGCGATCATCAGTTGCGACGAGCAGCGGGCCTACTTTTTTCTGTCGTCCCCACGTCACGAAGAGCATACTCGGCCTCTTGTCGCCGCCGCGGTGGTACTCAAGGAATTCCACGCGGCTATCCTTGCCGACGAAAAGCTCCCAGGTGTCGCCGGGAGTGTAACCGCCCGCTCCAGAGGGGTACTTCACAGCGAGCAATTCGGCCGAGCCGCTTCCGATCGGCAGGTTAATCATTCCTTCGTCGATCACCGCAGGGGTGGTGTCCCAGTAAGCCCTGAAAGGGAATAGAAATGTGTAGTTATCGTTGACGAAAGCCGGCTCGATGCCGTTTTTCACAGAATCTGGCTGGCTGCTGAGTTCGGAGCGCACGTAAGTGACGTTGACCGGCTTGCCGTCCTTGTCCTTCGCCGTATACGTCACTTTGCCCGTTTTGGGTTCCCACTCCCACGATCGGGAAAGACTAATTTTCCCCAGTTGTAGATTCCACGTGTAGCGCAATCCTTCGATTTGACCCCACGAATCGAGACCATAGGTCTTGGCAACCTTCTCAAGAAGCGGCGGGCGCTGCTGCGCTCGAGCGGTTGCCGCCAGGATCATCACCGCAAAAAACGGGAAAAGGATCGTGGTGAAACGTCTCAACTTTGCCATTGAAGGCCCTCCTCTAGTGAAGTAAACGAGAGTCGCTCGTTGGATGATGCCAAAAGATCGTTAGAAGCAGGAATTATATTTGCTGCGCTTCAATCTGTTTCGTCCACCGAACATGGCAGCACGGCCGGTCGTCTGATCCTGAATAAGACGACAACGACGGCCGCGATTGCCACCGATCCATATTCCAAAAACATAATCCAATCAGGAACCAGCCACGGCCTTCCAAGTGTTCGCGAATGCCAGACATAATAAGTAGGAATGATGCTCACTGTCCAGATCATGACGGGCACTGCCGAGGTCGACCGTATAAACGGCAGCAGCCAGAGCAGGTACCACGGATATACAACCGGCGCACACAAAAGAGATGCTGTCATCGGCCAAGCAAACGAGTCCGCGGACCATTCCGCAGACCTTCTTCTCATCCAGATCGCAGTAAGAAAACCGACCAGCACTGCGAGGCCGGCGACAATCCGTGGAGCCGTCACTCGCTCGAGTGTCGCGAACACGGGATCGTTAAAGCGGAACCTCTGCACAAAGGTGCCGAGCGAGCCGAAAGGAATGCGGCCGTGGTTGAGAAACGGCACGTACAAAAGTCCTACAGTGGCTGCCGCTAGCGCAGCGTCGCGAAGGCGAACGCGCTTCCAGTAGAGTGGCAAAAGCACGATTGGGAGAAATTTCACCGCCACGGCGAGCCCAAATGCGACGGCTGCAACGGTACGCCAGCGTCTCACAAGCGCAGCCGCGGACACCAACAGTAGTAGCACGCCGACGATATCGATGTGACCACTCCCCGCCACTTCGGTTGCCAGCAGTGGATGCCACGCAAAAGCCAGAACCCAGTGCTCTCCCTGCCTCGTACGGCGCAAGACATCGAGCAACACAATCACAATCGCAAAATCGCAAATTACAAATGCTACTTTCAGCGCAAATGTAGACTCGCGAATCGCGGTTACGGCTCGAAAGAATAGTTCTGCTCCCGCTGGATATGGGCTGGGCACCTCCGGGTTGTTCAAGTTGCGGGTTTCGGGGGTATGCAGCCATTTAGCGGCGGGGTCGTCAGGGACGACTATATAGGGGTTGTAGCCGAGCCGCTGCACACGACCGTCCCAAACATATCGATGAATGTCATCATCGGCGCCAGGAGGCACCCGAAGAAATTCAACGTGCCACACAGCAGCCAGGACGAGTCCGATGACCACAACGTGCCTGGGAAATCTTGGCGTAGAGAAGAACTCACGGATCGCCAGGAGGTACGCGATGCCCGCAAGCGCCAAAGAGGCGATGAAGTACGGCCCGCCCCTATCGCCGAAGTTGCGGGAGCAGATCGTTAGCGCCACAAGCAAGATGGTGCCGAGTCCGTACAGCCTCTGCGACGGTGTGGGTTTCACAGCTCTCCCAAACGGTGACGCAGTTGCGCAACCTCTTGCTTCCATTCGCCAAACCAGCGTGCGGTCCTTGGCGCCCTAGCGGGAGCGGAGCGCAGTTCCTGAGCCAGCCGAATTAAATCGTTTGCGACGTCGATGTCGTAAAAGGGCTCCGTGAAACCAGTTGAGAGTTCGAGAGCCTTCGCGCGCACCAGCAGTCTGTCGAGCGCGCTCCTTGTTCCCATGCCGTCGCCCTCGAACAGCGACGGGTAGGCGGTCTTCGCACCAACCAGATAGTAGCCTCCATCGAAGGTTGGCCCGACAACCACGTCATGCGTGGTTAGCATTTCGAACGCGCTCTCCAGAACCGACGGTGCGAGGTGTGGACTGTCGCCATTGAATGCGATGACGTGCCGCGGACAGGCGGCAGTGAAGTGTTGGAAGACGGAGGTGAGTCCTGCCGCGAGACCGGCGCCTTGTTGCGCCACAACCTGTACCGTATTATCGAATAGGTGAGTTAATTCGTCCTGATCCGACTCCGGGCACATCACCGCGACATCCACGTCTGCTAATGATTTCGCTAGCACGAGCGTGTCCTCTAACAGGCAGCGACACAGCGCTGTTACAGCGGGAGAAGGAAGGCTTTCAATCAGGCGAGTCTTGACCATGCCCGGCCTTGGCGCTTTCGCCATAACGACCAAGGTGCGATTTGGGCGAGAAAGACACATAGTGGCTTGGCTAGGGGATTCCATGAGACATGTCTCATCGCAACTTACGCCGGTCGCGGCGGGCCCGCCCGACGTCGAAAATAATAGCGCACGATCCGGCTCAGCGTGAACCACGCCGCTCCTACCGTGCCCTTCACTGTCCCGCTAATTTTGGACTTTCCGATGCGCGGGTAGTAGCTCACCGAGACTTCCACGATACGAAATCCAGCGATGGCTCCTTTCAAGATCATTTCCACCGCCCAGCCGTAGGTTACCTCTTCAAGAGCGAGAGTGCGCAGCACATCGGCACGACCGGCGCGAAACGGACCCAGGTCCCTGATCTCCACACCGTACAAAAGCCTGATGAGGCCCGCAGAGAGCCGATTGCCGAATGATTGGTGCCAAGGTAGCGCACCGGAGTTGCTTTTGCTGGTGAGTCGCGAACCGAGGGTGATGTCAGCGCGCCCCTCAATGATCGGAGCCAGGATGATCGGCAACTCCGAAGGGCGGTCGCTGTAGTCTCCGTCGAGGAAAACGACCACATCGGGATTGTCGGCATTCGCCAGCCCTGTCAAACAAGCGCGCCCGTATCCTCTACGAGGCTCGTGGATAACTTGCGCTCCCATTTCCCGGGCGAGATCGGGTGTGCCGTCAGTCGAATTGCTGTCGACAACAATGACCTCAGTGACGAGATTGGACGGTAGATCGGCAAGTACACGGCCAATAGCCTGCACTTCGTTATGCGTAGGAATAATGACCGACACTCGCACACAGATTCGCCCGTCACCACCACAGGGATGAAGGATGCCGCCGTGCCAGCAACGCGTCAACGCCCCATCTCCTGCCGGCACTTCCGATAGCGAGCCCGAGCGATGCAAGCACTGGAACCAAAAGTTCCCAGATCCACGCAGTGCCCCACTCCGACATCCAAAGGCTGCCAAGATACAGAAAGGCTACGATTGCGGCGGGTCGCGTAAGCAGGCCAATGACCAGTAGGATTCCAAGCGAGATCTCCGTCGCAGCCTGCATCGGAGCAGCCATTGCAGCATGGCTTGCCACCAACCCCATAATTGACTTCCAAATGGCCGGGGAGTGGCCCGACTTAATGTAGAAATTAATTACGCCCGCATAGCCCGCTGGGGTGTATGCGCCCTTCCCCAGATTTTCAAAAAAGACCGAGACGAGCATTGCTCCAACTGTCACGCGCACCAACGCCAGACCGTTTGCCGCGTGCGGTTGGCCGGTGAGTCTGATTGTCCCATTTTGCAATGGAGTTACGTTTGTCGTCATCACGAACCTCCACGCCCCAGATCCAACACGCGACCCGGGCTCACTTCTAAACGGGATTGTCTACGACCTCAAAGAACCTCAATAAAATCGGAGTTCCTGTCGCAGTCGCGCACAGTTACCAATTGCGAATCGGTCACACGCTATCGCCAGTTGGCGTTCGTAGTCAAGGCTTGGGTCACAGTTGAAGGCCTTTTCTTCGAAGCGGGTTGTCTCAGCGGACATCCCTCCACAACAGTAATGGCACGATCGGGTCTCCCGGCTTCGGCTTCTCAGACGCTCCGGATCGCAAGAACTACCGCTACACCTTCGAGCAGATTGCGAAGACAATTGCGACTTTCACCCCTAACCATAGGCATTAATCACTTCGCCATATACGTCTTCGATTATGGCGCTCCTATTGGCTTTCGCCTGGCTCTTGCGCACCCCGAGCGAATCGCGGCGATCGTCTCGCAGAACGGCAACGCGTATGAAGAAGGTCTCAGCGAGGGTTGGAACCCGATCCAGAAATACTGGAAGGAGCCGACGGAGCAGAATCGCCTGGCGTTGCGCGCGTTTCTCACACCCGAGGCCACGAAGTCTCAATACGTGTATGGCGCACCGGACGAATCGCTGATTGCCCCGGAAGCATACCAACTGGACTCCACTCTCTTGACGCGTCCTGGCAATGAAGAGATTCAACTCGATCTGTTTCTGGACTACGCCAGCAACGTCGCGCTCTATCCTAAGTTCCAGGAATATTTCCGCACGAGTCGCCCGCCGCTGCTTGCGGTATGGGGAAAGAACGACCCGTTCTTTGTCCCTGCCGGAGTGCAAGCCTATCGACGCGATATTCCCAATGCCGACATTCAATTCTTGGACACCGGGCACTTTGCGATCGAGACACACTTCGCCGAAATCGCTTCCTCTACCTCCTTACGTAAATCTGCTGCTCGCCGCGAACTGTGTACGGAATCGCGCGGTATTCGAGATCCCTGAATTTCTCGATCGCATCTTGGCGGCGGTTTCTGGTTGAAGCGATACTCAAACGCCAGTTTCTGCACCGATGGCTGTTTCGTCGCGGAGTTCAAAGTCAGCCCAGGTCTAATGAGAGCGCCGCTTCTGTGGAAGGGGATCGAAACCGGTAGGCGGCGCCAAAGAGGCTCCGGGAATAGAAATAGGCGTCAAGCCAAGCGTGCTGCAGGACATGGCTGGTGGGAACGTCTTTACGATGGTGTCAGAAATTTCTGCCTCAGCCGCCGGAATCGGCGGTATCTTCCCCGCTAGTCGGGCTGGATCAAATCCTCCGAGCAGATTCGTTAAACGCGGATTTGCGTCTCGCGGTCCCTCGGGCAGATACGGCTTCTCGTCAGGCAGCGATGCCAGCGACGGAAGCTGAAACAGCACATCTAGAAATTTTGCGAAGGAAGCATGGTCGCCGGCGTCGGAGACGATTGCTCCCATCTTGGCGTAGGGTGAGATAAGGATGAGCGGTATCCTCGGCCCGTCGCCACAAGGATGTCTATCTGGGCAGCGTTCGAATCTCGGAGGGGGAACATGATCATAGAAGCCGCCGGGATCGTCCCAAATGATGATAATGGCGGAATCTTGCCAGTACGAACTGCGCGCCACTGTGTTGATGACCTTGGCAGCCAGAGATTCGGCTATTTGCGAATCAGAATTGCCGGGATGATCGTCGTCTCCGAGGAAATGAGCCTGAACGCGAGAATCAGGGTTCGCAGGCTTCCAGCCGAACAGATTCAAGTGGCCGCCCTTGATGAAAACCACACTGGACGAGGGTAGGCGATGCTGGGTCATCACTGTGAAGAAATCAGTCAGGTCGTGCACGCCGCTCCATAGAGCCTGATTCTTGCGGACGTATCCGAAGTATTGAGGAGAATTGTGGTGCGGGATGTAAGCGGGATGAACGTTGCCTTGTCCATCGCCAAATCCTTCTTGATACCAAGCCCAGGGCACGGCCTGGTGATGCAGCTTACCGAGCAAGTTAACGTCCTGCTTCACGCCGGCGTTGTCGAGCTTCGCTTCTATCGCGTTGCGGCCAAGAAGGGTGAGAAGCAATGTTGCATACGTTTGGTCCAGTTGACGGAGGCGAGGCAATCCATGCGCGTAAGGACCAAAAGGCGGATCAATCGAATTGACCACCGGTTCTCCCGGACCTTGATCGTTTGGCTGGACGGCCTGCCCGGGGCTTCGCGCCCATTGTGTCTGCCCGGTCTGTGCGGCAATCAGATCGATATTGCCAGGAGTGGAAGGTCCATACATCCCCTCAAAAATGTGATCGTAGAGGGCAAAACGGTGAGCGTAAAGCCAAAGGAAAGGTATGGTATCGCAATCTTCATGCGCCATGGTGAGAAGGCCCATCTGCCGGCTATAACTCTGACTTTCACGTTTATCCGTCTCGATCCGTTCTTCTTCCGCAATGAATTGGTCCATGCGGCCGTGGTCCGATTTCTTCAGCAATCCGACGCGCGAGTGGTTTGGGCTGGCAACATCGGCCGCCTTCAAGGCAAATGGCGTGACCCATACGTGTCCGAGCGGATCATATTGCCGGAACCCATGGTGTCGCGCTTCGGCGGTAGCGAGGTTGTCGGCTCCCGGGAAGGTGCCAAAGTAGGAATCGAATGATCGATTCTCCTGGTAGATCACAAAGACGTGGCGGATGTGTGCACGGAGATTCGCAATCAACTCGTCCTGGGCGGTGGCATCGTCGCTCTCCGCCGTATCGCCAGCGACGAAAAGGTTTGCCCTGCGCTGTTTCGGCGCTTGTCGCGCGACCGATGCGTTGGCCGGAGACTCGATCCTTAGCGGGCCCGACGAGCTGAACGCCACGTGTTGGTTTCCGCGACAGCCGCAGAGTAAAGCCGCCAGGAAAATTGCTGTTCTAGTCCATATTTTCACAGGACATGTTCCAAGGGAATAGTACCGGATCATTAGCGAACCTTGTCAGATATTGCGATTGGCGCATCAAGCCGTGGTTCGCGATGCTTAAAACTTCAGCCGCACCATGAATTGAACTGTAATTGTAATTAATGCAGCTAAGAAGGGGCAAATGGAAGTTAAGAAATCCTGCCGCCGAATTCTACTCCATCGTCGCGGTCGTGGCGGTTCCCAGAGTGTCGCGACGAAGAGCGCGCTCCTTGATCAAAGCGAAAAGGACGGGCACGAGAATCAGGACATGAATCGTGGAAGTGATCATGCCGCCTACGATGGGGGCGGCAATTGGCTTCATAACGTCCGAACCTACTCCCGTTTCCCACAGTATGGGAATCAAACTCGCAAGAACAACACAGACGGTCATTAGCTTTGGTCGCAAGCGCTGTACCGCGCCTTCGATTACCGCTGCCTCGATATCTTCGCGCTTGAGCGGTACGCCAGTGGCGAGACGACGGTTTAGGGCTTCGTGGAGATAGACGACCATAACCACGCCCGTTTCGACTGCGATTCCGAAGAGTGCTATGTAGCCTACCCATACGGCCACGCTGAAGTTGTAGCCGAGAATCCGTTGGAGGATGAGGCCGCCGGTCAACGCATAGATCGTGGGAAAGATGAGGACAACGGCCTCCGTGACAGAGTGAAACACCATATAAAGCAGTAGGAAAATAACGAAGAACACGACCGGCAAGATGAGTTGAAGTCGTTTTTTCGCTCGCAATTCAAATTCGTACTCGCCGGACCACTTGTAGGTATAGCCCGCTGGCAGAACGAGCTTTTGTTGAAGCAATTTGTCAGCGCTTTGAACGAATCCGCCGTAGTTCCTGGTATTCAGGTCAATGTAAATGTACCCGGTGAGCGCTCCATCCTCGTCGCGAATCATGGCTGGCCCGCGCGAGAACGAAATCGTGGCAATTTCGGCAATGGGGATTTGCGCGCCAGAAGGAGTGGCGATCAAAACCTGCCGCAGTTCATCGATGTTGTCCCGAAAATCCCGGTTGTAACGGACATTGATGGGATAACGCTCCCGGCCTTCGATATTTTCGGCGATGTTCTCACCGCCAATTCCCGATTCGACCGCCTGCTGCACATCCGCCACCGTAAGGCCGTAGCGAGCGGCTTCCTCTCGATTCACTGCAATGTTGATGTAGAAGCCTTGTGAGACACGCTCGGCAAATATCGAGCGGGTCTGTGGAAGCGCGGATAGCACTTGCTGAATCCGCTCTCCCACCTGCTGAATTCCTTCAAGAGTCGGTCCTTGAATTTTCATACCCAAGGGCGTTTTGATTCCCGTGAGTTCCATGTCGAGGCGGTTTTCGACCGGCATGGTCCAGGTGTTCGACAAGCCTGGGAATTGCAGTTTCGCATCCATCTCCTGAATGAGCTTCTCGTAGGTCATAGCGACTGGCCATTGGCTGCGTGGTTTGAGCATGATCGTTGTGTCGTACATATCCAGCGGCGCATTGTCGGTCGCGCTGTCAGAGCGCCCTACCGTTCCAAAAACAGTTTCGACTTCAGGGAACGTGCGAATGATTCGGTCCTGTTCTTGGAGCAACTGCGATGCTTGTCCGATGGAAATGCCGGGCAAGGCTGTCGGCATATAGAGGGCAGACCCTTCAAAGAGCGGCGGCATGAATTGGCTTCCCATGTGAAGAGCAAGCGGCAGCGTCACAAGCAAAAAGATCAGGTTGAGTAACAGGGTTGTCTTGCGATAGCGCAAGCAAAGGCGCAACACCGGCAGGTACACTGCTTGCGTGATGCGAGAAATTGGATTTTGTGATTCTGGCCGGAGGCGCCCGCGAATGAAAAGAATCATCAACACTGGTACAAGTGTGATCGCCAGGAGCGAAGAGAAACCGACGGCCAGCGTCTTTGTCCATGCCAGCGGGCGGAACATGCGCCCTTCCTGGGCTTCCAGCATGAAGACGGGCAGGAAAGACACCACAATGATGAGCAGCGAAAAGAAGATGGCAGGTCCGACTTGTTTAGCTGCGCTGATCAGGATCGTACGTCTTTCAGTCTCATGAATTCTGTCAGAGTGTTCGGATTGTCGCTCGGAGAGATGACGGTACCCGTTTTCGACCATGACGATTGCCGCGTCAACCATCACGCCAATGGCGAGGGCCAAACCGCCGAGCGACATGATATTCGAGCTGACATGTAGGTAATACATCGGGATGAACGAAGCGATCACTGCGACGGGCAGCGTAAGGATGGGAATAAAGGCCGAACGGAAATGGAACAGGAAGAGGATAATGACGATACTCACGATGATCGCCTCTTCGAGCAACTCACGTTGCAACGTGCCGATGGATTCGCGAATGAGGCCGGAACGGTCGTAGCCCGAAACAATCTCAACACCGGGCGGCAAAGATGGTTTGATCTCCGCCAGCTTTTGTTTGACGCCGTTGATGACAGTCAGGGCATTCATGCCATACCGCATAACCACGATTCCGCCGACGGTCTCTCCTTCGCCCTGCCATTCCGCAACTCCTTCCCGAATGTCCGGCCCAAACGAGACGGTTCCCAAATCGCGAATCAACACCGGTGTGCCGTTCTTCGTCGCGACAGGCACATCTGCGAGATCGTTCAACGAGCGTAGATAGCCCAGCCCGCGAATCATGTATTCAGCGCCGCCCAAATCAAGCAAGCGCCCGCCGACTTCATTCGTGCTCTTTCTGACTCTTTCGATTACGGTCGAGAGAGGAATTCCGTAGGCTCGGAGTTTTTCTGGGTCGAGATTGACCTGATACTGCCGAACGAATCCTCCAATCGTGGCTACTTCAGCGACCCCTGAAACAGTTTCGAGCTGATAGCGGAGATACCAGTCTTGAAGGCTGCGCAATTCGGCCAAGCTGTGTTTGTGACTGTGGTCAACTAGGGCGTATTCGTAGACCCACCCTGCGCCGGTCGCGTCCGGTCCAATGACGGGATGAACATTTTCTGGCAAGCGCCCTTGTATCTGTTGCAGATATTCCAGGACGCGCGAGCGCGCCCAATAAAGATCGGTTCCATCCTCGAAGACGACGAAGACATAGGAATCGCCGAACATCGTTTGCGCTCTTACCGCCTTAACGTGTGGAGCAGCGAGAAGAGCCGTGACGATGGGATAGGTGACTTGATCTTCGATTAGATTCGGTGGCTGCCCTGCCCACGGCGTGTGGATGATTACTTCCACGTCGGAAATGTCCGGCAACGCATCAAGCGGAACGCGGCGCAATGCCCAAATACCCGCGAGCACAAGCAGGAATGTTCCCGTGAAAACGAGAAAACGATTTCGCGCACACAAGTCAATCCATCGGGAGATCACGTCACATCCCTCCTGTGGCGTTCACGCTGAGTTGTTTGCTGGCGACGGTTTGCCCGCTCTTTCGCGCGAGGATGGTCACTTGCCACGTTCCGCCGCTTCCAAGCTGGCCTGACCCTTCGTAAACGCCGTTTCCTTTATCGCTGAGAGTGACAGGAGTACGCATCGCTGCCATTCCCATGGCTGGCATGGCTGGCATGAAGAAGGTCACTGTGACTTCTGCACCCGAAACGGGCGACCCATTCGCGTCAGTGAGCTTGACGCGAAATGTATTTGCGCCTTTATGAGGAGGGTTCGGTTCCGAGCTGAATGCGACATTCGATTGCGGAGCATTGATCGCTGACGCCGCGCCAGCACCGGGTGGAGGCGGAACAAAGGAGCCGAGAGCGGCTTGAAGCTGGCTTTCTGAATCGATAAGAAAATTGGCCGATGTAACGATGCGTTCCCCCGCCTTCAGTCCTTTCAGGACCACAAAGTTCTCTTCCACGCGAGCGCCCAATTGAACGTCGCGCGGCTCCAGGTAGCCGTCGCCGCGATCCACAAAGACGATCTGTCGAGTGCCGGACTGAAGAACGCCAGTCGCAGGGATTATGAGTTGATGGCCCATTGGAATCTTAAGGTCCACGTTCACGAACATGCCCGGTTTGAGCACCAACCCCGGATTTGAAAACACGATGCGCACATTCGCTGCTCGCGTATTCATGTCCACTTGCGGATAAATGAAGTCCACACGGCCATTGAAAACACGGCCTGGGTACGAGTCCACGGTGAGCGTGGCGGGATCGCCAATCTTGATGCGCCCGAGGTCGTTCTGAAATACCTGCGCCTGGACCCAAACGGTCGAGAGATTAGCGATTGTGTAAAGGCGCATTTCGGGTTGAACAGCTACACTGGGCAAGGCATTGCGTTCGGTTATGTAGCCCGAGACGGGCGAATCAACTTCTAGTTCCTGCTGAACCTTGCTGGTTGATTCCAATCTGGCGATTTCGTGCTGCGGAACACCCCATTGCGTCAGCCGCTGCGCAGTCGCGTCGAGGAGCGAGGCTGCGCCGGAGGCAACTCCCGGTACCGTGCTCCGTGCCATCTGTTGCTGGTCCTGCTTCGCAACCAAGTATTCGCGTTCCGTTGCCACGAGGTCTGGACTGTAAATCGTGAACAAAGGCTGCCCTTTGCGAACGTATTGGTAAGTGGCATCGGCAAAAACTTTGTCGATGTACCCCGAAAAGCGCACTTGAACGTATGCCAACTTGGTTTCGTCCACTGCGACATTTCCAGTGGTGCGAATTTCGTCTTCGACGAACTTCCGCTGGACCTCGCCAGTCTTGACGCCAATGCTTTGCAATCGCTGCGCGGAGATTTGCACCGGAACTAAGGGTGTCTCCATCGATACGGGTGCTGAAGGAGAAGAGCTTGGCGTGGGGATTTGCGAAGCGGGACTCGCTGCATTCTGAGATTCCGCCTCCGATGCCGGTTTCGCGCGGCGATAGTGCAGCCACAACCCAGCGACGACGATCGCAAGCAGGACGTTTCCAATCAGTGCCAGCGCGAACCTTATGCGATAGGTGTTCATCTTGTGGCTCCTTCCTCGCGCAATGACAATCCTGTGAATTCTTCGATCTGCGCCAATGCTGTCTCTCGTTCAGCGGAGCTTTGCCAGTATTCTTCATCCAATTGCAGAACATCGAGAAACGAGGTCAGTAGGGCCTGAAAATCCTGGCGATTGTTCTGGTACGCGGCGAGACCAGCCTGGAATTCGCCGCGCGCCTGAGGGAGGAGTCCCTCACGGTAAATCTTCAACAATTCAGCGCTCTTCTGCGCCGTGTCGTATTCGACCCGAAGGTCATACGCCACTTGCTGGTATTGCGCGTCAGCCTCGCTGCGAGAACGGCTCAGGTTTGCCTCCGCCTCCGCCAACTCAGGGCGCTGTTTCCGACTGCGATAGATGGGCACCCGAACACCGAAGGTCAGCATGTAATAAGCTCGATATTGTGTCGGGTCGGTGCGCTGCCACATGTATTGCACATTGAAGTCCGGGTAGAAATCCTTGTGGGCAAGATCGACTTGCAGTTTTTCCTTCTCAACCATCTTCCGCGCGCCCGCGATCTCGGGATTTTGGGCTTTCGCAGCGGTTAAGAGTTCGTCATAGGTGTAGGGCAGAGGGGTGTCCGGCAGTCGGGCGGGTTCTATATCGGGGGACGATTGCGAGCGGTTGAGAAGCTGTTTGACCTGCGCTTGTAATTTTGCGACTTCAAGATGATGCATGGTGATTTCTCGAAGCAGTCTGGTTTGCTCAAGTTGCGCTTGAAGCAGGTCTTGTTGATTCCCCATCCCGGAGCGATAGCGTGCGTCGGCGGCTTTCTCGACCTGCTGGAGCAGTTGACCGTCGCTCTCAAGAATTCCGAGCGTTTCGGCAAGATAAGCAAGCTGGAAGTACGCGGATTTCACTCCGGCGAGAACTGCGCGCCGCACTGACTCATACTGCTGCTCCGCAACACCTGCATCTTGCGTCGCTATTTCTCCTTTCAGCCGCAGTTTTCCTGGATAAGGAATATCTTGAGAAACGCCCAGGCCTAAGTAAGCGAAGTCGCTGTTTGTATACCCTGCGAAAGGTCTTGGGCTTCCAACGTTGACCTGTTGCACCGAGAATAGCGGATCGGGAAGTGTTGAGACTTGCGACGGAACCTGTTTGGCAGCCTGCCAGCCCTGCCGCGCCGCTTGAATCTGCGGATTGTTCCGCTCCGCCTCAGCCAACAAATCCCGTAACGGAGTAACCGTTTGAGAAGGTGCCTGTCCCTCGGTCTCGGCGGTAGTTTGAACCGATCCCGCCGTCTTTGCTTGACCAAAAGCTCCAGACGCGCATGCAAAAAAAACGAGGAATACAACAGACCAACAGCGTATGCGTGCTTGAAAGAATTTATGTTGCGGTGTTTCGCCGCATAATGCCGACATTTTATTGCCTCCTGAAAAGACCTGAAAAATCAGCGATTGGAAGTGGAATTGTGATCCGCGCGGTGATTGCTAACGCAGCGGCGCAGAATCCCATAAGAGACACAAATAGAGACAGGGTGTGCAGGACGCACACCAATAGGCGGGTCTAAATCAGCAGGGAGGCGTGAAGCGTGTAAAGTTCTGGGGGCGAATGTTGCGCGGCTTCGACTAACGCAAGCGGTACGACGGAGCGCGCGGCATCAAACGTTCGTGTGTGGTCGAGTGCCGCAGCTGGGGGCACGTAAAGTGATGCATGTGCCGTGGGCAGCATGCTCGGCGCTCCCGCAGAAGTCATGTTCTTGCAGCAGCTATCACTATGATTCGCTGGCGTGCATGGCATCGAAGCGCAGCACTTCATGCTCTGCGTGTCTGGGGTCATTGCTGAGACGCAATCTCCAAACTGGAGAGCCAAAAGGGCCCCTGCCGCTAACACGAAAAGTAGTTTCTTTCTCATTAGCTCTTTTAATCTTACGGTGATAGTACGCGCCGGTCAAGAAATTGGATTCCCAATGGTTTCAAAGATCCCAACTTTGCGCTTTAGCGTCCTGTTTCCGCACCTGCCCGGGAATTCATCTCACACAGTGCAGGTGGGGCCTTATTTCACGGATGCGATTTTCTGTATCGCAATTACTGCGGCTTCCAGGCTGCTAGTTGTCCTTCACCGTCCCCGGCCGATCCCTCCGGATGAGGAATAATGATTAACTGTCCGCTGTCCACCTGGCACCAACTGCAAACGTAGCCGAGTCGGAGTTCCACGCCCGCGAAAATCCCAGACCCAGCAATCCGCCAAAAAGAAGGCTCCCCAGCCCGAATCCAGTAAACAGCGCGCAACACAACGTTGCGTCTATCCAGTATTGTATGTATAATGCTCCATAGTTGGAGTCCAATCTCGGGAGCGAAAATGGCAACCCTCAATCGACCTCTGGCGGGAATCGGGTGGGACCAACCGACTGACCTCTCTAATAAGGAGGTCGTAAAGCGTCTGAGTCCATCGGCCGTCAAGGCGTTTCTGAGAATGGCGATGCTTTGGGACCTGCGCGACGAAGATGCCAGACAATTACTCGGCGGCATGTCGAATGGTGCTTTTTACGAGCTGAAAAAAGCAAGTTCGAGATCACTTGATCAGGATCGATTGACGCGGATCTCCCTACTCACGGGCATTTTTAAGGCCCTCAACATTCTTTACCGCAAGAAACTGGCTGATCGCTGGGTTCAACTGCCCAATACGAATCCAATGTTTGGCGGAGAGACGCCGCTCGCCTACATGATCAAAGGCGGGATGCCTGCCATGCTGAGAGTGAGACAACTCCTCGACGCCCGTCGCGGTGGAATGTAGGTGCTTCCGCATGTTTTGCGTCTCCTCCAGGACGACACTCATCGGCTGATCCCCTCTGCCTACGACAAAGAAACTGTCCTCAACAGGCTGGCCACAGATTCCGATGAGCTGAATGCTCTCTTCGAACTCGAGGGCGCGACCAACGAGCGGCTTCTCGGCGAGACGGGGCTTTTGCCTGGGATCACGGTCCGGGAACTCGTATTCGGCGTTTCATACTCCCACATCGTGAATGCGGCGTTCACTCATGCCAAACCGTTGGGAAGCCGTTTCAACGGGCCAGAGCGAGGAGCGTGGTATGCGGGATTTTCGCTGGAGACCGCTGGAGCCGAGGTCGCGTTTCATAAGTCGGAAGAGCTACGGGAAATCGACTGGCAAGAGAAGGAAACGTTTCTTTACTCTGATTTCTTGGCAGATTTCCGAGGAGAATTTCACGACATTCGCGACGATTCCCGTTTTGCCAAATGCCTGGATCCGAACAGCTACATGGCCTCGCAGAAATTAGCGCACGAACTTTTGGAGACGGGATCTGCTGGTGTTGTCTATCCGAGCGTTCGGCACAGGGGAGGAACCTGTATTTCGTGCTTTCGTCCAGCACTCGTGAATAACGTTCGCAAGGGTGACCAGACTTCGGTGGAATTTGAGAACGCCTTTGCTCCGCCCGTGATCCGTCTCGCAACTTAGAGGCTAAAACAACCTAGGGCTCAGACTCGGAATCCCTGTTCTGACGAACCGCGATCCACTGCTTCACGTTCTCGAACTCAACCTGCTCAATTCTTGGGATTGCGCGCAATCGTGTGGCGCACTTCGCAGCCAAGTCCTCCAATTCCGTTAGGCTCATCTTGCCCAGAGCAGCCGTGGCCTACCCTCGGATACTTCAGACAGTCTCTCTGATCCCTGCCGTTTGTTCTTCGACAATGCGCATAACTACGCCGGTCACCCTGCCCACGATTTCGGCCTGAGACGGATAGTCAAAACGACGAACATCCTGGCGAGAATGCGGATGAGGAATAATGATTAACTGTCCGCTGTCCACCTGGCACCAACTGCAAACGTAGCCGAGTCGGAGTTCCACGAAGTAGATCGGTCGGTCGAACTCGGTTTTCCATTTCTCGGTGCTGATCTTCCTCTGCCTTGCATCGATCTGTACAAGCGAGCCGGGACGGATCAGGGGATAGAGCGTATAGTCCTCGAGACCGATATAGCCATAGACGGATTTGTGCAAGTCGAGATGCTGCAAGAAACCCACGGGGATTTGGTCCCACTTCTCTACCACTTGCGCCAGCAGATTCGTCTTCTCTAATTGAAACTCCGGCTTAAATCGGACCGGCAATGATACTTTCTCGGTTTCAAGATCGGTTTCGGCACCCAATAGGTGAGTCCTCGGAACACCAATCGAGGCACGATAACGACCCAGTTCGCTGATCGGCAAACCGAAACAGGAAAGCACCTCCGTATACCCGACGTGATAGATGGCACTCAAGCTGTAGATCTTGAAGATGCTAGGCTTGAATTGGCCGTTCTCGATATCCGTCACCCACGCGTGGGAAAGATAATATTCTCGGTTGCGCCTGTCCTCTGCGATTTGCTGACTCTTCGCCTCGACATCGCGCGTCGTCAGCCCCAGGCGCACGCGCAACTCCTTTAGTTTTTCTGCGGCACTGAACCGCTCCCCTTTTCTGTCACAACGGAAACTAGAGATTTTGAGCGGTTGAAGTTCATTTTGCCCCGTTTCATGCGGTTTTCACGCACTCTAGAGCCTCTAACGACAAGCTCAAGTTTCCGCTTCTCTCGCCGCCAG
>DASYYR010000091.1:0-10550 GCA_035933575.1 Candidatus Acidiferrales bacterium
CTGGCGGCGAGAGAAGCGGAAACTTGAGCTTGTCGTTAGAGGCTCTAGAGTGCGTGAAAACCGCATGAAACGGGGCAAAATGAACTTCAACCGCTCAAAATCTCTAGTTTCCGTTGTGACAGAAAAGGGGAGCGGTTCACGACTTGATCGAAAACAACACCCGGCGCATCAAGATTCTGGAGCAGATGGCGCAGATGCTCTACCGGGAGTGGTTCGTCAATTTCCACTTCCCCAGGCACGAGAAAATAGAGATGGTCGATTCGCCGTTGGGTCCAATACCGGATGGTTGGGCCATCGAAAAAGTGGGGAATCGTTTTATAACCGTGCTTGGAGGCACTCCGTCAAGAAGCAAACCTGAGTTTTGGGAGGGTGGCACCATTCCTTGGATTAATTCTGGCGAGGTTAACAAGCTTCGAGTGATAGAACCGTGCGAGTTCATCACTTCAGATGCACTAAGTAAGTCCTCCGCGAAGCTCATGCCAAAGAGGGCAACAGTTGTGGCAATCACAGGTGCAACCTTAGGTCAGGTTAGTCTTCTGGAGATTGAATCAAGTGCGAACCAATCAGTTGTGGGAATTTATGATCATGAAGGCAACTATGCTCAATATCTGTACTTGACCTTCACCGCCATAATTGAAGCCATCATCAAGCATGCGAGCGGCGGCGCACAGCAACATATCAACAAAGAAATCGTCAATGAAACAAAAATTGTTGTTCCTCCGATGGCTGTCATGAATCGGTTTAACGAAATTGTCGTTCCCATTTTTGATCTTATCGCTTCACTGTTCTTCAAGAATGCCACGTTGAGAAAGACCCGCGATTTTCTGCTTCCTAAACTGATCTCTGGCGAGATCACTGTGAACCACCTTGAGCGATCCGTCAGCCAAACTTCATGACTTACCTCGACGCAGACTCCGAAGGCACTCTTGAAGCTAATACCATCGGTCTCTTCGAAGAGCTTGGATGGGAAGCTGGGGATTGCTACCACGAAACCTTTGGGCATGATTCGCTGCTGGGGCGAGAGACCTCCGAGCAAGTAGTTCTCGAACGGCGGCTCCGTGCGGCACTGCTGAAACTCAACCCCGGCATCTCCCCGTTAGCTGTCGATCTGGCGGTCGAAGAACTGGGCAAGGATCGGAGTGTTCTGAGTCCTGTCCGAGCCAATCAGGAACTCTACAGGCTCTTGAGAGACGGCGTAAGAGTTCCCATTCGGCATGACGACGACCCAGAAAGTGTGGAGATTGTCCGAGTTGTGGACTGGGACGAGTCGAAGAACAATGACTTCTTCCTTGCTTCGCAGTTCTGGATTTCCGGCGACTACGGACGGAAACGGGCTGACCTCGTTGGCTTCGTTAATGGTCTGCCGCTGGTCTTCATCGAACTCAAGGCTTCCCACAAATCGCTGGAGAACGCCTACAAGTACAACCTCTCGGATTACCGCATGACGATCCCGCAAATTTTCTGGCACAACGCCTTGATTATTCTGTCGAATGGCTCGAAAAGCAGAGTCGGAAGCATGACGGCAGGTTGGGAACACTTTTCCGAGTGGAAGAAGATCAACGATGAGGGCGAGGAAGGAATCGTCAGCCTAGACACGATGATTCGAGGAGTCTGCGAGCCTTCCCGACTGCTCGATCTGGTCGAGAATTTCACCCTTTACAGCGAAGCGGAAGGCGAGACCGCGAAACTCTTGGCGAAGAACCATCAGGTCCTAGGCGTTAACCGGGCGATTGAAGCGACTGAGCAGATCAAGAAAAACCAAGGCAAGCTCGGCGTGTTCTGGCACACGCAGGGTTCGGGCAAGAGCTTTTCGATGGTCTTCTTCTCGCAGAAAGTCTTGCGAAAGCTCCCCGGCAACTGGACGTTCCTAATCGTCACGGACAGAGATGATCTCGACGGGCAAATCTACCGGAACTTTGCTTCGACAGGCGCAGTTCTTGAAGACGAAAAGAGCGTCCGGGCGCAGAACGCGGAGCACCTGAAGGTACTCCTGAACAAAGAGGATCACCGCTACCTCTTCACGCTGATCCAAAAGTTCCGTACCGAAGAGGGTGAGACCTATCCGAAGCTGTCTGACAGATCGGACATCATCGTGATCACAGATGAGGCGCACCGCAGCCAGTACGACCAATTAGCTCTGAACATGCGGAACGCCCTACCCAAAGCAGCGTTCATCGGCTTTACGGGAACCCCGCTGATGGCGGGGGAAGAGCGGACGAAGCAGGTGTTCGGCGATTACGTCTCGATCTACAACTTCAAGCAATCCATTGATGACGGGAATACCGTTCCCCTTTATTACGAAAACCGCATCCCCGAGCTTCAACTTACGAACCCGAATCTCACCGAGGACATGGCAGAGATTGTCGATAATGCCGAACTCGATGAAGACCAGCAGCGCAAGTTGGAGCGAGAATTCGCCAAAGAGTATCAACTCATCACGAGGGAAGACCGTTTGGAGCGAATAGCGGAGGACATCGTTGCCCACTTTATGGGGCGGGGTGAACTAGCTAAGGCGATGGTCATCTCGATTGATAAAGCCACTACGGTCAGAATGTATGACAAGGTTCAAAAGCATTGGAAAGATGCAATGGTTCGGTTGCAGAAGGAACTGGCTGCCGCTGACCCGGCGGACAAACCCGAGTTAGAAAAACGTCTCCAATTCTTTCAGCAAACTGACATGGCTGTGGTCGTCTCTCAGTCTCAGAACGAAATCGAGGAATTCAAGAAAAAGGGTCTGGACATCGCAGCGCACCGGAAGAGGATGGTCAAGGAAGACCTAGAGAAGAGATTCAAGAAGTCAGATGACCCGCTGCGAATTGTTTTTGTTTGTGCGATGTGGATTACCGGATTCGACGTGCCCTCTTGCTCCACCATCTATCTCGACAAGCCGATGAAGAATCACACGCTGATGCAGACCATCGCACGGGCAAATCGAGTGTGGAAAGCGAAACAGAACGGACTGATTGTGGATTACGTCGGAATCTTCCGTAATCTTCAAAAGGCTTTGGCGATCTACGGAACCACGCAAGGTGGAGCGAAGCAGGGCGAACTGCCAATCAAGGACAAGCTCGAATTGGTCAAGCTCCTCCGGCAAGCAGTACAAGAGACAACTGTGTTTTGCCGAGATCGGGGCGTTGACCTAGAAGCGATCAGGGATGCCTCGGGATTTCAGCGAGAAAAACTGAAGGAAGACGCCGTAGCGACGTTTGTGATTGATGACAAGACGAGACGACGGTTCATGGAATCGGCGGGACACGTTGAGAAACTCTTCAAATCGCTGCTGCCTGATCCTGCTGCCAATGAGTTTGGAACGATTCGGAAAGTCATTGTGGTTATCGCAGAAAAGATTCGTTCGGAGATTCCTCCTGCCGACATAGCGGAAGTAATGGAGCAGGTAGACGAACTTCTGGACAAATCTGTCTCGACCGAAGGTTATGTCATCCGGCCTTCGGCGACTGCGCAGGACTACATTGACTTGAGCAAGATCGATTTCGAGGCACTGAAAGAGAAGTTCGAAAAGGGCAGAAAGCCCATAGAGGTTCAGAAGCTCCGAGCACAGGTCGCGCAAAAGCTGGTTCAGATGGTCAGGCTGAATCGGACACGGATGAACTTCCTAGAAGAGTTCCAGAAGATGATTGATGAATACAATTCAGGCGCTTCGAACCTCGAAATGCTGTTTGCTCGCTTGATGGCGTTCACCAAGAAACTCTCCGAGGAAGAAAAACGGGGGATCGCCCAACAGTTGACTGAGGAGGAGTTGGTGATCTTCGACCTGCTAACGAAACCAGACATGAAGCTTAGCAAGGCCGAGGAAATTGAGGTGAAGAAGGTCGCCAAGGAGCTACTAGAAACGCTGAAGAAAGAAAAGTTGGTCTTGGACTGGAAGAAGCGGCAAACGACCAGAGCGGCGGTGCGGTACACGGTCGAGACGGTGCTAGATCATTTGCCAAGGGTCTACACGCCGCAAATTTATGAGCAGAAGTGCGAGCAAGTGTACCAGCACGTTTTCGATTCATACACCGGACTCTCCGGCGGCATCTATGCGAACTGAGCGGCAGAATGAACGGGCCAGTCTCGCTATGACATATCGCTATGTGTCGGTCGCGAGGCCTGCCAGCGTTTGCCAATGCCTCGGATGCGGCACGCGCTTCCCCGCGCGAATATCCGTCGCGTAAGGTTTCGAGACCCCGAGCGCCGACGCAATGGCCGAAACTGTGAACGTCGCCAGCCTCGGCTGAATCTTCTTCCGGTAAACCTTCTCGTTCAACCACTCGGGCAAATCAGATGGTTTCCACGCGCGCTTGGCGGCCTCTTGTATCCGCATCGTCGCAGCGCGGAGAGCTTCCGCCTTTGGACTATGGGTTGCGATGCGCCCCAACTTTGCCGCGTTGATGAGGTTGTCTCGCCGTGCGATTGGAGAACAAGCTCCGCAGTATTCGGCACCGCGAGTCGGTTTTCCACAGCTCTGACAGAGCCTTTGTAGCCGAGGCAGAGCTTCAACGGATAGATCGGGTGAGTTTCCTCTTCCTTCCCGGCGGCTGTTTTGCGTTAGTCGGGTGCTTGGGAAGATTCGTTTACTTCGCTTCGGTACTGACGCGGAGAATGCCCGCGAGATTTGCTCTGCAAGCGGGGCGACCGCGCTGGCCCAAGTCGGAGCCGTCTCGGAGAGTCGCTGCGCAAACGAAGCCATCAAGCGGCAGTTGCCGTCGCGTTGCTCGAAAAACCACTCGCGGCGCAGCGGTCCGCGCGTGACCCAATCGAGTACGTACGCATCGACGCGCGGTCGAATCGGTTCCATAAGATCAGAAGCCAAGCTATCACGCGAAGGGCTATCGAAGTGCATTACACCCATGCCCGGATCAAGTCCGAGCGCGGCTACAGCTAGCCGAGCTTCGGACTCAAGCAGAGAATAAGCATAGTTCAACATTGCGTTTGGCGGACTGACTGCGAGACGCGGTGAACCAGTGAGAGGAGATACGCGGTTTCCAAAGGTTCGCCAATGCTCCGGCACTCGCGGAACGTCCTTAGTCGGAAAATTTACCGGCACATTTCGCCATGCCGACCAATACGATTTGGCAGCAAGTGCTTCGAGCGGACGCAGAGCCTCTATCGACTGACAAATCGGCAGTCCCCGGCGTATTTCCGCTATCCGATCTCCGGCAACCGAATCGCGAAGCTTGTCGCGCACCAATTGTTCTTGCGCGAGCAGCTTCTTATCGATCAAGTCTTTCGCAATCTGCAACGCGACGCCTGATTGGTGGGCAAGAGCTTGGGCGCGTCGCAAGCGAGCATCGGACGAGCGAACAGGGCCAGTTGTGGCGAGCACGGAACCGTCGCGGTCCAGCATTGCAAACCCGGCGTCCTGGTCAGCGAGCCAGCGCAGTGCGGAAAGGGAAACGAATCCATCTGAACCGATGACAACGAGACGGCGCAATCCATGCCCCACACGCGGCAACCGCGACTTGCGCCGGAAGGTGCCAATGCCGTCCTGAAGCGTTAAATGTCCTCGGTCAACGTGAACTTTTATCCCGTAGCCGATGAGGGTTATGACGCCGCGACGCGGGATAATTTCAGTGGAATTGCAGTTTGGAAATTCTTGAGGTACGGTCTGCGTAGCTGCCATTGGAGCACGCCTCCATTGGTGGTTAGTGGCGCGTGCCCATTCCAGTGGGTGCGCGTCACGCTTACTTACGACCTATTTTAGCATTTCAATGTAAACGCGTGCTACGGTTAGATTCCGTGAGGATGTGACATTTCTTTGTTTTGTAAACGGTTTAGGTTACATAGAAAACTATGCTAAAAAGACGCGGCACGGCCATTCGCCTTACCTCTCAACATGATGCAAATCTTCAACGTTTCGGCTGCGCACTTGATACAAAGACAGGAACGATCATCATCGATTGGCGCAGCAGGAACCTCGCTGCGGCTTCGAGAGCTGAGATCGTTGCATGTGTTGGTCGGCTAGATGACAACAGCATCGTGTTTTTGGCACTCGAGGTCTCTGCGATTCGTCCGATACCTGATTACTGCTATTACCCTTTCGACCTAGAGAAGCCCATCCACCGTGAGTACCTTGAACGCTTGACCAAGTCCGGCGAGATCAAGATTTGTTTGTTATCGGACGAGGATTCAGTCTATCGTGTCCACAAGCTTCCACCTTATTTCCTGTCCCGATCTGCCGACGCATATCAGAGCGTCCTCTGCGCCAAAAGGACGAGCGCTGGGAGCGAGCGCGGCCACGAGCAGGCGATAGAGGGTATAGAACGGTGGGTCAGAATACCTCAGTTTTTGGAGCATCTCTTATTCGAGAGCGATGTTCGCGAAATATTGGTGCAGATTAAGGAAACGGCAGATAGCGCAACACAAGAGGATAAGGAACTTGCGAAACGGATTGCCACAGAAGCAAACGATGTACTCCAACGATATTCGGCCACAGTCGGCGGTTACGGCACCTTTTTCAAATCTTTTCGCAGCGCTAGCTTAGCGGTCGATGATTGCGTGAGGTTGTTTTTCAATGATGAAAAGGGGCTGTTGCAGTTCTGGACTGATGTTTTGGGCGGAACCTGCTCGCAAACCGAGCTTAAGAATATTCGGCGGCTTGTAAAAGTCCTAGGCCGCCTTGCCATATTCCTGCCGAGAGAACAATCAAAGCAGAATCTTGTCGCGAATAACGAACTACCAAAAATCCATTCGGAATTGCCTGGTTTGATCGAACAGATGACAAGCGGCAAAGGTGTTTCACTAAACTTAGTCGCGAAATTGCTGAGGATATTTGAGGTCCCAGTAACATCGGCGCCGGGGCGTCCACCATCAGACTATTCGCGGGAGTACGACAACAGGGTTCTTTTCAAAAAGTCCTGGAGTGAAGTAACGAGGCAGGCATTAGATGAAAACCCAGAACTACGCGCTGAATACGACGGGCGCGGATGGGACGCGCTAGATTCCCTGGAGCGTGAAAAGGTACGCAACCGCGTCCGGCAAGGCGTCACTACCTACGCGAAACGCATGGGGAAACCCCTTCCGCCTCCCCGAGAGGAAGCTGATAGCTCTTCGGATGGGGGTGAAGAAAAACCACCGATTTCTCTGCAAGTGAAGTAAATCGCCGTCTTTTTCTGCAATTGCAGGAAACCTGCCCCTTTCATTGCAAATTGTGCGATTGCTACGACCTCGGTAGCCTCATACTGCAATGAGGCGAAAAAACAAGCATCGCACGATTCCTCTATCGCAGCTTCCGCAGCGCAGTCTCGCCGCTCGTGATCGCGGTCTACATGTTCTTGCCTCCATGCGCCATGATCCCAAACTTTCGCTAACTCATGCCGCCAAGCTGGAAGGTGTCAAACCCGAGACACTCAAGAAATACTTTCCATCCGCCTTGGAAAAGACGAAAGGAAAGTTTCGCACAACGAAGAGTGACCGCTATGCCACGACGCTTCATGTTCCCGACGCCTCCGGCGGTTCTGTGGCAATCAAAACTCGATCATCGAGGGATCGTGAAGCACTTGGCCAGTATCTTTGTGACTTGGGACGCTATTTGCGGGGTGATCGCGATGCACTCTTACGATGGCAGGGGAAGAAGATCGCAGGAATCGAACTTGTCACTGATGAGCGCGCCATCATAGCGATGGAGCCTGCGCTGTCTGATTTTGCTTTGTATCGCTCCTTCAATGGCGGAATGGCATGAAGGATTGCCAGCCAGTCCGCACAGCACGGCGCAGCGCGAGGCGCGCTGAACGCGAGCGCCTGGGACTGGCAACAACGCCTTGCGTGATGTGTATCCAAGACCATCACACGGCTGGAGAAAAACACGATCAGTATCTAACAGCGCCTCTCTGCCAAAAGCACCATCTTGAAATACACGAACAAATGCTGCGCAAGGAAGTATCACTGCGGTTCGAGCCGAAGCCAAAGCGAAGGGTAGAGATGGCACTGCGAGCAATGGCTGTCTACAGGCGGGCTGAAGCTGATGCGATGGAGCGATTGGCGGATTTGCTGATTGAGAAGGAGGCCGGTGAAGATGAACGACAAAAATCATGACATTTATGTCCGGGCGCATACAGTGCAACTCGAAAAGAAGCCACGGAAAGACACGCGCAAAAGGAATGATCCGAAGTGGCCGGATTATGCGCTCGTTTTCGATTGCGAAACTCGAACCACGGCGGACCTGACTCTGACATTCGGCTTTTGGCGTTTCTGCGAACTGAGGGGCGACAAATATGTATGCACAGAAGAAGGGATATTCCACGATGAAGGCCTGAGCGCGACAGAATTCGATCAGCTTCGCGAATATACGCGAACCCATATGCCCGATACTACAGAGGGTGGGAGCGACCGGCTGCGGCTGTATTCCCGCTCGAAATTCATTCACGAGACATTAGGAATCGCCATCCAAGCAAATGCTCTCATCGTTGGCCTTAACGTTGGATTCGATTTGAGCAGGCTCGCTGTGGATTGGGAAACGGCTGAAAATGGCGGATGGTCGTTCATCTTCACACAGTGGCCCGACTCCAAAACGGGCAAGCTCAAGGCAAACATATTCTTTCCCCGCATTGTCATCAAGGCGCTGAATAGCAAGACAGCAATAATTCATTCCACCCGCGCCCCTATGTCGAAGCCCGGAAAGAAACCCAAACGGGTCAAACTTTGGCCAGCTGCGAGATTCCTTGATGTGCGAACTCTACTCTGGGCGCTTCGCAATAAGTCTTATTCACTAAAAACAGCTTGCAAGGAACTGAAAACGCAACATCAGAAAATCAATCACACTCCAACCGGCAAAGTCACGCTTGAGGAAATCGAGTATGCGCGAAACGACGTTCCGTGCACGGTCGACGTATTAAACGCGGCGAAGCAGGAATTCGATCTGCACCCTATTGCTCCCGGTCCCGACCGGATGTTCAGTCCCGCTAGCGTGGCGAAAAGCTACCTGGAAAAACTAAATATTATGCACCCAAACGAGAAAGTTGAGGATGCGGACAGGGCTTATGGCATTTTCATGCAAAGCTACTTTGGGGGTCGAGCGGAATGCCGCATCCGCAAGTGGGAAGTGCCGGTCTGTCCTGTGGATTTCATGTCGCAATATCCGACCGTGAACGAGCTCTTGGACAATTGGCCGGTTCTCACAGCTGAACGCGTGACGTTCCCTGACGCAACAGAAGAAGTGCGGCAACTGCTTTCCGAGATAACACTGGACCGTTGTTTTGATCGCGAACGGTGGCGACGCTTCAAGTTTTTCGGGCTCGTTCGACCGGACAGCGACATCCTTCCGGTGCGCACCGTTTACAATGAGACGACGCAAAATATCGGAATCAATTATCTCTCGTGCAAAGAACCAATCTGGTTTTCTGGGCCAGACATTATCGCTTCGATTCTACTCACAGGCAAAGTTCCGCGAATCGAAAAAGCCATACGTGTTGTGCCTCACGGAAAACAGGCAGATTTGGGCTCAAGTTCTCTGCGCGGCATGGTGGATGTTGATGCCAACAAGGATAGTTTCTTTGCGCGTGTAATCGAACAGCGAGCAGCACACGAGTCACATGCTGCACTCCACTATTGGTTGAAGATTCTTGCGAATAGTGGCTCGTACGGGCTTTTCGTTGAACTCAATCCGAACGATTCGGATGCGACAAAGCTAAAGGTGTTTTCAGGTGAGCAGGCATTCGAGACGACTTCCGACGTGGTAGAAGAACCGGGAGATTGGTTCGCACCGCACATCGCTTCTCTGATTACGTCTGGGGGTCGTCTGCTTCTGGCGATGCTCGAAAAGTGCATTGAACTCGAAGGCGGAACTTTTCTTTTTTGCGATACGGATAGCGCGGCCATAGTTTCGGCGAATCAGGAACAACTAGTCGAAATGCCGGACGGCGCAAAACCCATTACAGCTATTTCCCGCGAGAAAGTGCAAACGATTGTCGACAAGTTTGAATCGCTTAATCCCTACAATCCCAAGTTGGTGCCGGGTTCGATTCTCAAGATTCACAAGCTGAATTTCGATCAAAACAAACGGCCCCGTCAGCTATTCGGCTACAGCATAGCTGCCAAGAGGTACGGGCTGTATACGAAAACAAACGGTGATATTGAAATCGTTGAACCGAAAGCGCATGGGCTCGGATATTTTTATCCACCGAAAGATTCGCCGCCCGACTGGAAGCACGACAGTCCTCAATGGATTTTCGAGGCTTGGGACTGGATCATTCGCGGCGTCCTCGGACTGCCGCGCACCAAGCCAGCATGGTTCGATCTTCCGGTGATGATGAAGTTGACGCTGAGCACCCCACATCACGCATTAAAGAACCTCGCAAAGGGACCCCTGACGCGACCGAACAATTTCATGATGCTCCCGCAAATAGCTCGATTTGGCTGGCCGCAGAATGTTGACCCAAACAAATTCACGCTGATAACTCCATTTACTTCGGACTGAACCGCTCCCCTTTTCTGTCACAACGGAAACTAGAGATTTTGAGCGGTTGAAGTTCATTTTGCCCCGTTTCATGCGGTTTTCACGCACTCTAGAGCCTCTAACGACAAGCTCAAGTTTCCGCTTCTCTCGCCGCCAG
>DASYYR010000096.1:0-22627 GCA_035933575.1 Candidatus Acidiferrales bacterium
CCCGCTTCCACTTGTCGCAATACCGCTACGATCTGCTCCTCTGAGTGACCTTTCTTGGGCATCGTCCTCGCCTCCTCTCCCGGAATTCCGCCCAAGCTTACCTCTAATTTCCTCTGTGTCAGTTTTCGGGTTTTGGGTCAGGTTTCGGGTTTTGGGTCAAGGGAAGCCGCAGTATATCCGCCTGCGCAACCTGATGCCTGGACGTTTCAGGGAAATTTTGTAGATTGGCTTCGACCGCATCGCTAAGGTCCACCGAAATCACACACGCCCCACGGTCAAGCAAAACCTCTGTGAACCGACCAGCACCGCACCCACACTCCAGTACGCGTTTGCCTGCCAGATTTCTCCAGAGGTCCTGTCCTAGGCACCGCCGAACCCGATTCCGTGTTACGGGAACTCCAGAATAAGAATCAAGTTGAGTGAGTCTATACGTTTTCCATTGGACGCCAAAAGCATCGGCATAGGTTGAACCATCCACAAACCTCGGAATTCCATTCCGGATCGCGAAGAAATCTCCCTGTGGGCAAGCCAAAGAGTCGGGCGTCTGCAGAAGTACACAGCCGTGTACGGGGCAAGCGAACGTCATCACCATGTACGGCGCAGCTGCGGTGTTAGGCAAACTTCTTTCGCTCTCGGCTTCCGGAATGTGAAAGGTGATTTGAAACCGCAGGAGATCCACAGCCCAATCAACGCTGCCGCCAGATACTGCGCGGGGAGGCTAACGATAAGCGTTGAGAAATCTCCGGCTATGGCGATGAAAAAAAACGCAACGGTCAAGGAATAAATCAGAATCACGCCGGCATTCTTCTCGGATCGGACTCGGAATCGCCAAATGATCCCGGCGAAAAGTCCCCAGAAATACATCAATAGCGGAATCCCGACCGGGCCGAAATTTAGGTAACCCTCCGAAAGAAAGAAAAACTGGCGTCCAACGTAGCGGTTGGAGTCAATTCCATAGAATCTGTCCATGTACCAGTTCGACAACGGAACGGGGCGATTTGGATATAGAACCGAAGGTACTGCAAACACAGGGGCACGAAGAAATGTCCACCCGAATTCCGGCGAGACCTCCGTCCCTACACTTCGAATCATTTGAGGCAGGGTTTCAAAAGGAACAACAAACTCACCCGTGGATAAAGTGTAGTACCACCGATTGGACGAATCGGACGTTTCGCTGTAATTTGCGGTTGTTTTCGTCCAAAAGTCCGCCAGGCTTCCGTATCCGGATCCTCGCAGTTGTCCAAACAAGTTTAAGCTCATGAAAAAAAACAAAGCCAAGGCCGTCAAGACCCGAATCCTGAGTGGACGGACCGCATAGTGCCAAAAGATCGTTAGGGCCAGGAGCATGTAGGCAATATCTCCGCGGCGCCCCATGATTGTGAGCATGATCGAAATCATGACAAACACGATCCAAAACAGGACCAGCCTGCTTTTCTTTCGATCTTCTACGTAGCGGAGGAGGAGGAACATGCTGGCCACGAATAGCCACGTAAATCCTATGGCCAAATAGCCCTTGCCGATCATTTGTCCGCCGACACCATAACCCCACAAAACGAGTTCCGAGAAACCACCGAAATCGCGAGCCAGTTGGAAGATCAGGAAAAGCGAAAGACCGCCTAATATTACGAAAGCTCTGCCCGGGTACCTCGCTGTCCGGGGAAGTGGCAGTCGCCGCACAAATCGCCTTGCAAAATCCGAATAATAGCCCCACGCAAAAAATGGCAAGCCGAGCGCGGAGAGAAGGACGGCCCACGGCATATAAAGCAGCAACTCCACCAAATGTTCCGTCACGTCCCCGGCAACTTCTTTTGTGATGTAGGCGCGTATGGGAAGCGGCAGCACAAAGAGACAATAGAAAAGCAAAAAGATCATCACGGGATCGAGGAATTGCGCCTTACGCAATTTCCGGACGTAATAGATCGTTAGAGCCGTCACGAGAATGAAGAAGAGGAGAGAAAGCAGCAGCCAGTCGTCGTTGCTCAGACCCAATCCGAACACGGTTTACATTGCCTCCACATTGCCCGGCAGAGTTTCGACTTCTAAAGGAAGCGCGGCGCCTTTGCGCAGGATTCTGCGGACTTCGAGGCAAGTCAGGATGGCGAGAAGAGACGCCGAAAGAACGAAGGACCAGAGAATGGCGTCGCGAATTCCCGCAGACAGTAAGGATATTCCGCACAAGAAGACGAAAAACAGAAGAGCTGTCCCGAGATTTATGGTGTTGATTGCCTTTCTGTGGAATGCGTCGATGGCGCTGCGCAGCGCGTAATAGAGCGCCAGCGGAACAGCCGCCAGCAGCACGATGCGCACCGGAGCAATCGCGGACAAGAAATTCGCGCCCAAGTAACTCCGGATAACAGGCTCTGCGCACGCTTCACCAATCACGACCAGCGCGAGCGACACTCCCGCGGTGGACCAGCCAATCAGTTTCACTTCCTTGCGGATTTCGCCAAAATTGCGCAGCCCGAGGTTCCGGCTCATTTTCGGCAGCAGAATGATGCCCACAGGAGCGAATATTGCGGCAATCATGTTCGTGATGGAAATGCCGAACGCCACAAAACCCGCGCGTTCGATCCCCGCGGAGTGCGCCGCGACAAGCGCCGGAAAAGCCAGAAGACCCATCAGCGCGAAGTCGCCAGGGACCCGCTGCAGTCCATAAGTCAGGAGCTCTTTGGATTCGGCGCGCACGTCGCGGGCCGCATTCAGGATCGGAGTGAAACACAACGCAGCAAGCGCGACGCCCGTCCACCCGGCTCCCAGAGTCCACAACACTCTGGCAGCGCTTTGGTGAACGAAAATGAAAACGAGCACAGGGACGAAACCCAAGTTCACCAGATTCAGCAGGTTCGCTTTCGAGATGGCCATTCGTCCGCGAAGGTAGGAGTAAACAAGCGCGTGCGAGGAAAGCCCCACGAGAATCAGCGCCAACGGTCGAACCAGGAATCCGTAATCACGATGGCCAAAAAATAGATAGGCGAACCACTGCGGCCATATGCTCAACGAAACAATCGCCGCGGCCACGGCAAGACCTACGCACTGCGCCGCCGCGCCGAAAAATCTGCGCGCTTGCGGATCGTCTCCATTGCCTTCGGCCATCGCAATATACCGGGGCAATCCCACGGCAATGCCGAGCATCATCACAGGCTGAAGCAGCGAGGTTGCTCGTCGCGCAATGGCATACTCGGAAAAACCCAGCGTGCCCAAAAACCTTGCCGCCAGTTTGTAAACAATTATTTGGCAGGCCAGGACGCCGAACTCCGCGGCAAACGTTCCAGCATATTCCTTTATTTGTTGGGGTCCCGGAAGGGTTCGGCGGACGGCTGGCGAACCATGTGTTGCTATAGCCGCAATTTCGGTCTGCGTTGTTGTTACGGGCATCACGGGCACAAGGATTTGGCTAGTTCGCGGGCTCAATGTCAGCCACATCTGCATCGACGACCACTGAACGCTGGATGAGTTCAACCGAGAGCACAAACCGGAGACATCCCTTTTTGCGCAGAATAATGCCCGTCAAACCGGCGAGCGGGCCGGATCTCATCCGCACGCGGCGTCCCGCGGTCAAATAGGGATGCGGCTCGGCGCGCAACTGGCTCGTCAAGCCGTTGCGCAGCGCGTCCATTTCGTCATCCGGCAATGCGATTGGCAATTGTCCAAATGCTACCAACTTCACGACGCTTGGCAGTTCCAGGACGCGCAAGCGCTCGCGCAAAGGCAGATGCACGAAGATGTATCCGGCGAAAATAGGCAATTGCAGCCGCACTCGCCGATCCTTCCAGCGGCTGACTGTCTCGTAGAGTGGCAGGAACTTCTCGATGTTTCTGGACTCGAGTTGTTCGGCCACGCGTTTCTCGTGTCGGGCGCAGGTCTGGGCGACGTACCAGCGCGGCGCGGAAGAGCTATAGTTTGTTAGTTCATTTATCGGCATTTTCGATGGGGGGTGGGACCACCGCAACGCGATCTTCGAGTTCTGTCATCAACCGGAAGTTACGCTTGACGGATACAGCTTCGCCCTGTGACTTACAGCCAGCTTGTGACTTAACATTATTGTTTACAGATACATACAGACTTATTTCAAGTTCATTCTCTTGGCTGGCTGTCTTGCTTGCTCGAATCGCGTCCCAGACTCGCCAGCGCCGCTCCGGCGCTCGAGCCATTTGACGACGCCCACGGGGCTCGCGCCCTTACCGTGTGAAAAACTTCCTGCGCCAATTGCTTTCCCGGATGATCCGAAGGAGTTGCATGCCAGCGCGCTTCCCCGAGTACCCAAAACATGGCCAAACCCGTCGTCAAAAAAGTTCCCAGAATCATGAGCAGAAGTCGTGGAGGATACGATTTTCTTTCCGGCACCTGGGCTGGATCCAACACTTTGACCGTGGGGATCTCTTTCGCTTCCTGCACCTTCGCTATTTCGTATTCCTTCGTCAGCGTTTCGTAAACCGCCTCGTCCACCTTGAGTTCGCGGAACAGGTCGGCGTAAGGCACACCGAGGATCGGCAATTGGCGCAGCGGCGTGTAGAGTGTCGTGGCGTTTGACGCGCTGTCGCTCGGCGGCGGCCCGGCCGTGCCGCTCAGCTTCTCAAGCTGGTGATGCAGCTCGGTAACACGCGCCTGGGTGGCGCGAACGCGAACGTTGTTCGCGGTATAGATTTGCTTCAGTCCTTCGAGTTCGGATTGCGCTGCAATCAGCTGGCCTTCCAGGGTGGCTCCTGCTTCCACCATGGCTTTGCCCTGTTCGGTGATGTCAATCGTACCGTTCTTGCTGGCGAACAAACTGAAGTTCTTTTCGGCGGACTCAAGCTCTTGTTTCACGGCGTTCAGGCGTTCTTCGAGAAACACGCGCTCACGATGCGCGGAAGACGTGGTCAACTGGGTCATCAATGTGTCGAGCTCATCGACGTACGCCGAGGCAATTGCCGCGGCGCGCTTTGGGTCTTTGTCCGTCACCGACAGAGTGATGATGCCGCTCTTGCGGTCCTCTGAGATTGACGTTTGCTCTGCGAGCTTCTGGCATGCAGTCTCATCCAAACGGAGGCCATAGACCTTTTTCAGGTCGAACCGGTTGACAATGCGCTCTTCCACCGTGCGGCTGCGCAGGACACCGATAAACAGCGCGCCCGTGCTCTGGATCCCCAAGAAGTCTCCGGCTAATGAGCCCAGGGAACCGGCCTGTCCCGCCAGCGCCGACGCAATAGCCAACGAGCTTCCGGATTGAGAGTCCGGCGGCATGAGCTCCGCGGTTGATGCGTATCTGTTAGGTATGAGAAACGCGACCAAGGTGGCGGCAAGCAGCCCTGCGACGGCGGCCCGAGACAGAAAACGCCGCTCGGTCCACAGCAGACGCACCACTACAATCGTTTGCTGGTGGGCGGCGAGCTCGATCGCTTCTGCCTGCCCGGGACCGTTTTCAACGGTCAGATGCTCAAAGATTGCGGGCTCCGGGTTATACGCTTCCTTGGTCAAACGAACATCCTTTGATCCGTCGCACTAAGTCACTTAAAAAACTATTTTGGCCACCAGTGCGGCCAGAAACCGATCTGCAACGACACTGTCCAGTTCGACTGCGGCGTTGATGCCAATAGCGGGACATTCCACTTCTCGTACTGCACAAAACTGGAAATGTTCCATTCGTTGTGCAGCCACCAGCTCGCGGCAATTGAGCCGTCGTTCAGCGTTCCTCCGCCGGGGACGAAATCCGCCGCCGTCTTCGAATGGCGATACGCGAATTCGATCGAGTTGCGCGGGCTCGCCCAGTAAGTGCTCCACGCCTGGAAGCCCGTGCCTTCCCGGCCAATCCAGCTTCCGATGAGGTTCTTGTTGTTCGTGTACAAGTCGCGGTAGAAACTATCGAAATAAACGAATTTCCCCGCAGAGCTATTCGCGGTTGGCAGGTCGGTGTAGACAGCCTCGGCTCTGAAGTCCAGTTTCGGCAGACCGGGCAGCTTCGGCATATAGATTCCCGGATTGATTGCCGCGCGCCGGGGAGCGGCAAGCGGTGATGGGTCATCGGTCGCGAGCGAATCGGCATACACGGTCAGCCAGTCGCGCACGAACGGAACGCGATAGGAAAAATCAAAACCGCCAGTACGTTTTCCAGGATCGTTCGCGGGAGTCTCATTGGCGATGCTAGTTAGGCTCGTGTAGCTGTTCCAAACGCGCCCGACGGTGAACGGGCGTCCCACGCCGCCGAATTCGACCGTGCGAGTGAAGCCAAATTCCAAGTTGGGCGTCGGTTTGAAACTGATTTTTTCCCCATGAATCAACGGGCGCGGCGGAAACTCGTTTCCCGACAGCTTGCCGAAGAAAATGTCCCACTTCATGGGTCCCAGACGGCTGAATATCCACGGCAGCTTGAACGGAGCGATGCGGCTGGCGCGAAACATGTAAATTGGCGCGGCGTTGTCGCTGAACAAGAACGCGCTGCCTTTGCCCGGTCCCCACCACAGACTCTGCTTGCCAAACGCTAAATCCCAATTCGCGACATTCGCAGCAACGTAGGTATCCAACAGCCGAAACTGACTCACTGACGCGATAGGAGCGGCTGGTTGCACTGGATTGGCATCCATGACGGCGATGGCGTTCCGCACTGGCAACGAATACGCCGGCGACGATCGCGCCATCTGATACTCGCCACGAATGTAAATCGTGTAGCGGCCCGCCGACGCCCATCCGGAAATGCCCGTAACATTGTTAAAACCCTCGGCGAACGGCCGGCCGTAGTCATTGATGATCGTTTGCCCGAAGTGATAGCTGTCATTGAGTGGCTTCCCGGAAATGCCTGTCGCGCGCGTGTAAATGGACTCGAGGCGCACCGAGCGGTTGCTTCCTCCGCCAAGAGCGCTGAGGTCGCTCTGAAATTCGTCAGCTAACTCTTGATACGCTGGAGATCCCGCCGAAGAGTCGCCGCCCTCTGCGGCAACTTTGTCTTCGGCCTCTTGCGTCAACTGCGCGCATTCGATTCGCGTCCAGGGGCGCATGCCAAGAAACTCCGTGTCGATGTATCCGAGGGCTGCCAGGCGCTCCAGCGCGGGGTAGACCCAGCTATCGAGCGGAACGTAGGGCGATCCGACGCTGCCTGGGCCGCCGTTCGATTCTTCGTCGCGATATTCCGTATACGTGTTCCAGTCCCCGCCGGGAAGATCCGGGTTGTGATGAGTGCGGTAGACATATTGCCCAACGAACCAGCCAATGGCGCTACCGACCAGCAAGTCGGTCGGAAAATGTTCCTTTCCCGTGGCGCGCGACGCCGTCACCGCCGCCGCAGCTCCATACGCGAATAACTTTGTGAGCGGGCCCGGATATTCGTGCGCAATCACGCTGGCAATCGACCAGGCCGCCGCCGCATGTTCGGACGGGAATGAATCGCCGCCGGACCAAAACCTGCCTTGATAGTTGTCCTGCAAGGGCCGTTCGCGGCCAGCCGCATACTTCAATGTCTCGGCCGCCGCCAAACTATCGATCGCGGCTTCGCCCGCCAGGAATCCTGTCTCCCGTGCGTGGTCGTTGTGACTGATCTTTCCCCACAGATATATGCCGCCACCCACGCCAACCAATGACGCAAGTCCATAGTTCGAGAAGTCGCGACTGTGCTGAATAAAACTCGGAGAATTTGTCAAGTTCCTGCTGGCCGTTGTGTCTGTCGCAAGAAAGCCCCCAGTCAACGCGCCAAGCGGCAAAAGCCAATCGGCGTCGGCAAAGCGTAGACGGCTCGGACTGATCCATATCGCTTTCTGGTCCAGCAGCAGGTGTTTCAACAACGGTCTCCCCAGCGAATTGTCATAGGCTTCGTCTGAAGCGGTTGAAATCGGGTTGTCAAAACTAAAGGAACGCCGAGTATCTGATTTCCGATCCCCCAGTTTCTTTCTGGCATCTCGCGCGCGGGCGTCGCTGGATGTGGAGGGCGCAGCCGTTTGACACCGCGCCGCCATCCCCGTGCTCGCCAGCAACAATGCTGTTGTGTAAATCATTTTCAGAGGTCCGTTTGCTAGCACTTGTCCTCAATACTTCGCTGCAAGAAAGGCGCTCACTGCAATTAAGCTGCTGCTCAAAACTCTGCTTACTTCCCCGGGCCTGCATAGGAATGACAGCCGCTCAATCGGCCAGCGCCGCTGCCATAATTTGTGCGCTATGCAGGCCATGTCTTTCCGTTAGTGCGTGAAGACGAAGGCTGACAGTGCCGCCGCTTGCGCGATTTGTGCGACGCTCAGCAAGTTTTTCCAAGTAGTCGATCCGCCCACTGGCTTTTCGGGAACGACAATCGTGTCACCCGGCTCGATAGTCTTGGACAAAACGTTACCTGTCCACCATCCTTGCCCCTGCCCTGTAATGACTCCTCCGTCCGCCCGGACGATGAAGATCGCGCCTTTCTCCGCCAGATTCGTCGCCCCTCCGGCCTGATTCAGGTACCAACGCGCATTCCGTCCAGGAACATAAGTGATCGCGTTGGAGTTGTAGACTTGGCCGGTGACAAGGACGAAATCGGGACGTTTCGGAATGAAAATCGAATCCCCATCGCGCAACTCCACATCATCCTCGGAATTGCGGAAGCGCTTCAGGCCGGCGGGAATTCGCGTGACGACTCGGCCAGTCACCGGCGCTTGTTCGAGAGCCTGGATCTCCTCTTGGTGCTGCTGCACGGATGCGTTTTGCAAGTCGGCGCGCTCTTGTGCGCTCGCATTGATATCGGCTTTCGTGCTGGCGGAATCCTGCCGGATTTCTTCGATCAGTTTTTCACGGCTTTCTTCCTGCAGTTTCCGGACGTCAGTTCGTAGCATCACCGTTCCCGCGGTATAGGCTGTGGGCAGGAACCCGCCGGCGCGCTCAAGGACGGAGCTGAGCCGCTCGCCAGGCTGGATTCCATACGTACCGGGATGCTTCACCTCGCCTTTCAAAACCACCGACGCGCCAATGTCGTTCCACCCGGGAATCTGTCGGATTGTCAGAACGTCGCCGTTAACCAACGGGACGTCTTGATTCGCGTTTCCCGACAATGCTGCCGACAGACGGACTTCTTCGTGTTGGCCGACGAGTTGTTTTTGGTTATGAACGATATATCTGGTGAGATCGGCGCTGGCGGTGTCCGCGCTCCTCTTGAACCCGCCGGCGGTGCGAATCAAATCGGCGGCGCGCATATTCGTGGTTAGGGGGTAACGGCCTGGGCGGGCTACTTCTCCTTGGATGTAGACAGTCGCGGGATCCACTTCGGCGGGATTGCTGTGAACCAGAACGCGGTCACGGGAGTCCAACACGATATTGTCCAGAGGATTGCCTTCAAGGGCGCCGCTGAGTTTCACGCTGAATATCTTCATTTCGCCGTTCGGCAGATAGCGGAACACCTGAGCGTCTTCCCGCTCCGCGTCCGGTCCCAGACCGCCGGCCATGTGTATGGCGTCGCTCAGATGAATTTCGCCGGAGGAGCGGTACGTGCCGGGATCGCGCACATCTCCCCAGACCGAAACGGTCGGCGGATTCTCGAAATCGTAGCGCCCGAAGATCTGCACCGTGTCCAACGGCTCCAGGAGCGGTGCGCTTGCAGGATGGCTGAGCGCTTCGGCCAGGTTGAAGCTTTCAACCACGGGCCGGTAATCCGGGGAGCGCAATCGGATAATCTCCGCGTATTGCGCCGCCGGCTCCGGCAGCAAATCCTTGTACGAAGAAATCAAATCCGTAACGCGCATCCCTGCATGATAGGAATAGCGGCCGGGACGAAGCGCATGACCCTCCAGATAAACCGCGTCCTGGCTGTAGGGAGCGATCGGGAATATTCGAATCTTGTCTCCGTCTTGGACCTGGAAAGAATCGAGTTGCTTCGCGATGGCCGCTGAGTTGCCGTCTTGCGCAGCATTTTCTGGAACATCGACGCTCAGCATGGTTCGCTTGTCATGCGCCACGATGCGCTGCACTTCGATGTGGCGTAGCGTCGCCGTCGGAAGGAGTCCACCCGCCAGCGTCAGCACGTCGGCAAGCGATTTTTCGCCCTTCAATTCATAGACTGACGGCCGGCGTACCATTCCCTCGACCGTCACCTGACCGCCGATTGGCGGGACTAAAACCGTGTCGCCATTCTCCAGGCGCTGGATATCCGTTCTCACCCCATGCAAGAGCAGATCGTAGACGTCGACGTCCTGAACCAGTTGCTTGCCGCGATAGTGTTCGAGGTTGCGAAGCGATCCGCGTTCGGTGGGTCCTCCCGCGGCGAAGATGGCATTGAGGGGAGTTGACAGCGAGCTGATGTCGTAAGCGCCGGGATGCGCGACGTCGCCCACCACGTAGACGCGAATGTTGCGCAGCCGGGAAAGCGAAACGTCGGCGGAGACATCGCGAAACTGAGAGCGCAGCGTTCGCTGCACGGCTTGTTGCACGTCCGCCATCGATTTTCCAGCGACGAGCACAGGTCCCACTTCTGGGAGACTCAATCGCCCTTCGCTATCGACAGTGCGCAGAAGGCGCTGAGACACTCCTCCCCACAAGTCGATTGACAAGCCGTCACCGGGACCCACCACATAGTCCGGGCCGACGGGCAGATCCATGGGGATCATTTGCAGGTCGCGCGTGCCGTTCTCGAATACGTCCATGCCAAAACGCTCCGGCGCGGGCGCTTGTGGCACGGCTTGGAGGTACATGTCATACAGCGAAGGAATGTCCTCATACGGATTCGGCTGGCGAATCATCCTCTGGCTTGGACTTAGGGCGGGTGCTCTCCGGCCGACCCCGTTGGTCCCCCCTAAACTGTAGAGCGCTCGCTCGTCAGCCGGGGGCTGCATTCCCGGTTGTTCAAAATATTCGCTTGTTCGTCCATACGACCCTTCGTTCATGGGCGAAATGCTCTGCTGGTCGATGCTTAGATTGGCACTGCTCAGATTCGAAGAGACATTTCCAGATTCTCGCGATGTCTGTGCTGAAGACCCAGGCGGCGATTGCCGGTTCAGCGGCTCATGTTCGCCGTCATAAGAGTCCGACGAACCAGATTGCAACGCATCTCCAGGATTTCCCGATTGAAGTTGGGAACTCCCGAGCGGAATCCCGCTGCGCGTTTGCATTAATTCCGCTTCTTCGAGGGTGGATTCTCTGCGCGGCTGCAAACGCGGGGCTGCACGACCGTTTGGTGGTTCAGCTCTCTGCAACGGTCCTTGCAGCCCGGGCGTTCGTTCTTGCTCGTTTGCGGGATATGTCCCGCGCCGGACGCTGCAATTCGAATCCGTCGCCGAGTCGCAGTTTTGCGGCTGCTGCATTCCATTGCTTTGCTGCTTGCGCTCCTGAGCAAGCTCCTCTTCTTGATCTTGGGCCAGCCATTTCGTCCGCTCTTGGACCAAAAGCTCTTGTTCTTTCCCCTGCGGCGAGTCCGGATTCAGCGCGGGAAGCAGATAGCCGTACTTTTGCAGCAAGCGCGTCGCTACTGAGCGGAACTGAATATCCACTTCCAGCCGGTCGAAGATCGCCTGATCCGTCAGATCGGAGTCGCTGATCAGTTGTCCGTGGTCGGTCGCATCCTTCGCGATCCAGCTCTTCAATTCCACCATCAGGCCAGTGTTCGCGTGCAGTATCGATTCAATCTGCGCGGCGGAGGCCGCGACTCTGTTCATGTTTTCCCGCCCCAAATCAGACGGAGGCACCAGGGTGGAATTCTTGCTTTGCGGATAGGCGCACAGGGTGGCGAAGACGAATAGACCGGCCGACGCCAAGAGCCGAAAGAGCCCGCTCTGGCACGATCGTCGATCGAATCTCCGGAAAAGGCTTGGATCCTTCGCGTTCATTGCTAACCTCCGACGAGCTGGGCCTTGCCGCGCAGAGCATTCAAAACGCCTTCTTCCGACGTTTCGATTTGATTTGTTCGAATGTTCGGAGTTGTCCAATAAAACACCGAACAGTCTCGATCCGGTGCAATCGCAATGATTCTGAGACTGGGATGGTTCCGCAGTATCGCGTTACATGGATCGGGACGAAGATTGGACCTTTTTTCGAACGCGACAATCAGGAAATCTGGCGCCGTTCGCGAGACCGCCGTTTCAATCTCTGTTTCGTCCTCAATCTCCCCCACAATTTCAATGTCGGGTTGGTCCGCAATCGTAGCTAATACAAGGTCGCGCATGAGTCTGGGCCGATTGGCAACCAACACTCGAATACTCCCCATCGGACACTCCGCTTGTGCGAATTATGCCGAGATTTACCGCAATGAACAGGTCCAATAGAGAGGGGATTTAGATACGGTCAGAGAGGCGACAGCCGGTACTACACAAGATTCACATGCGTCCCAAGCAGCTAAATTCAAATACCACAAAAGTACCCATGCTCTAGGCAGGCAGCAGGCTCTCTGAAGGCCTACGCTCGCGCGCACGGCAAAGCTCCGAGACGCTCAAGCGGTTCTCCGCACCGACCTTGCGAAGAATCCGGTGAACGTGATTCTTAATCGTCTGTTCAGAGAGGTAAAGTTGCGAAGCAATTTCCTTGTTGGTTAGTCCTTTCTCAATCAAGGGAATCAGCTCTTGTTCGCGCCGGGTCAACCCCAGATCGAGCGTCATGCTGCGCCGTGGTGCCTCGGCACGTTGGCGCGCCACAATGTCGAATAGAAATTTGCAAAGACGCGGCGAACACACCGCCTCACCCTGGGCCACAGATCGCACTGCGGCCACCACATCCATAGCCGATGCCTCTTTAGGGATGTATCCCGACGCGCCAGAACGTACGGACTGGAGAAATAGCATACCGTCATCTTCCATGCCAACGAGTAGAATCTTTATGCATCGACCTCCAGCCCGCAGCCGGGCGAAATGACTGGCTGCGCAGGCCAAAAAGGGCGCGGAATCCAGAAGCAATATGTCTGTATCCGAATTAGAAACTTCGTCGAGCGCATCCAGACCAAGTTGACGGGTAGAAATTACCTCGATGTCACTCTTCTTCGAACAAATCCGGGCAAGCGACTCTCGGAAAAGCCGGTTATCCGAGAGAATGTAAACCTTGGCACTTCGGTCCATCGACTCACCCCGTGAACGCCGCTAGGTCCTCGAGTTCGTAACTAACTGCAAGGCTCCGTAATCTATCAAATAAATCAAGTTACAAGTGTTCTAAATTGAACATGTTCATAATCCGTTAACTTCCACCATGCGCCAATCGAGAAACACCAAGATAATGAACGCGGATCAGCCTGCTTCGCATGTTTCGGGCAAGATTCCCAGCCGGAACCCTGTGGCGCTCTAAGTCCCAAAATGGAACCCACTCGCGCCGATTCGTGATATATCTTGCAACTCTGTTACCATTCCATCGGCTTGGAGGGCTCTGTACTGGTTGTCCCCGAGTTCACCCTCGTCGTCCCCAGCCAGCATCCTTCTAGTATAAATATCTATCGAAAGCAAGTAACAATTCGTTAACTGGGGGGGGCCAAATCAAGGTGCGCGACGCGGAGTTTCGCGAACTCAGGAATGATTTGGCGGATCGTCTCGTAAACGCACGGCAAGACCCACAACCGTTTCCAGACGCTGGACGACGTCCGGCGAGAGCTGGCCGCGCAGTTTTGAAACAAGAAATCCCCTGTTGCCAAAAATTCCGGCCCGATTTTGCGAAATACGGTCCTCGTTGTGTTCCCAATCTGGGAATCGCAGACTCATTAAGGCGTTCAAGAATGAGTTGGAGAGGGCGAGCCGCCTGAAACTGGCACTGTTTTGGAGAGTCTCGGAATCTCTTTCCTTGTTGCCTAGAAATTCACAAAATCCTCGACAGATCCTGGTGTAACGGCACTGAACGTCGACCGAATGCCGAAGAGCGGCAATTCACCGCTTGCACCGCTCAACCAATTCATAATTAAGCTGGCAGGACCGAAGGCGAGCGGCATCAAACCACATTGCTATTCTGTCGCGACACGTCGTTTGACCACCCTTACAAAGAAGCATCACGAGAGAAACTCGACAGTCCCGAAAGGCATCTGAACTTTTTCTATTCGCCAAGATCTTGATTTCAGCGCCTTTCTAGCCTTTGAAGCCCCGGTTTCCTCGGAACAAGCCCAACGAGAAGGGCATTCGCCTTCTTTCGCTTAAACGCATACAGTTTTTCTTTGGGCTCTTGTTGAATCTCAGGGGGGTTTTTCCATTCGCTTCCGCATGCTCTTGGCAACTCTATATCTGACCCACCATACGCATTTATGGCACATCCCGTTTGCTCCGTAACGTAGGTCCTTTCTTCCGCAGCGCAGGCATCCATAATCTTCAAAAAAGTAACTCATCCTGCGCCAATAATTGTGTGGCAATAGATGTCGTATGGAGCCAAAAACCTTCTTACCAAGAAACCAAGGCTCCAGAAGCACATCCTCGAATCCTCTCTTAACAGCACGTGACCTCGGTTGCTCGACACGCGGTCGATACGCTCCAAAATCCGAGCACTGATAGGCTACGCGTGCTTGTGACGGCTGCCTGAACCCGCCGTTCACTCGCTTTGTACTCAGACCTGTCGAAGTCAAGGCAAAGGAGTCAAAAGGCGACTGTTCAGGCCGGAGCGTTTGTGCCGCTTAAAAGATATCGTATGCGTACGAGGACAATGCTGCTAACGAGCGCGACAAAGACGTAGATGCGACCGGGGTGACGCCATCCGAGTAATGTCCAAACCTCGGGCCATGCCAGACTCTGACCGTCAAATACAACGAGGCGATCAATTTCAGGCTTTTCGCTCGAGAAACTTTGTCTCGCGCAGGTACTCAAGTTCAGGGAGCAGCTGAAACGCGCGTACCGGGGCACGAACCGGTTCTCCGATCTGGTCGATTCGCTCGGATGAAGAATTGCCGAGAAATTGTGCGCCGGCCCGAATGTGGGTAATCATCTCCGGGTTGAGGCCCATCAGCCGCGCGCACGTAGCGTCCGCGGCTACAGGATCGTCGGCAAGAACGATTCGATGGAGCGGCCGCGGCTTTCCGTTCAGAGGCCCGTTTCCTTCCATTGCCACAATGGCATCGGCAATCACAAAATGAACAGGAACGGTGGCGCAGATGTCCAGGATGCTTCTATCGATTCCCTTCCAGTGCAGGATGTTCTTTGGCCAACCATACTTCGCCCCTGGCACAATGCCGAACATGTTCTTCATGCTGAGAGTGACGCCAGACCAGTGATGAGCCTTTACCTTAGGCATGGAGACGACGAAATCGGCTTCAAGAATCGTGCGGGGCAACCAGAGATGCTTCAGACCCGTATAGCCTGCGAGCAGCGGTGTCTCAACGAGCTCGTCTCGGTTTAGATCGACGAAGCGGACTGTTTGCTGGCGCAAAGCGTCTGCCATGCCGCTCTCAAAGAGAACCAGTTCGGTATCGCGCTGGTGTCCCGGTCCTTCGCCTACGACGACTGCTGCACCCAGCTGCCGAAAACATTCAATCGCGCCGGAGACAAGCAGCGGATGCGTATTGATGTGGTTTCCGGGTATGTAATCGACCAAGTTGGGTTTCAGAAGAACGGTTTTTCCGCGGACATCCAGGTGAAACAGGTCGACACCGTAGCGCAGAACTTCACCCAAGTTCTGTGAGTAGGTTTCAGCGCAAAGGATGGCGACCCGCGAGCGAGGTTGTTTGCGGATGACGCGGTATCGGGGTTTGTTCAGCAGCGCGGTTCTAGCCGCGCTGGAAGCGAGCCGGAGCGAACCTGCGATAAAAGTTCTCCGGTCAACTGTCATGCCTCTGTCCCGAATGCGTTTCGACCACTGGCACAACCGAGGGCCAAGCAAACGGCAGCCAGGGTCGCACAATCCCTGATTTCAGCAGGCTCGACGACAACACAGAGGCGGTCGATCAAAGATTGTGTGGCGTGCCGGAATGCGTGGAGAGCGAGGATGGTCCAGGCAAGGCTCCAAGGAGCGGATAGCCTTTCGGCGCGACACTCCAGCCAGTCGAGGCTCGCAGTTATGGAATCGTTGGGAGGCTCTCCCAAAAGAGCGAGCAGGGCTACAGCCGTCGCATCGGGATGCGGAGTGAGGGGGGAGCCGTAAACGACGCCGTTGCCTGCATTCCAGCCTCCGCCGGGACAAATTCGGTCGTACAACATCTCCACGCCGCGGCGGATGCGAAACTCCAGCGACCTCTGTTGTGACGCTGCATGCGCGCGTTTCAAGGCGAGGAGTGAATATGCGGTAGGAAACACCCAGCTGACCGTCTCCGGCATCCACGGCCAGCCGAACTTGTCTGGATCGAAACGCACGTGGCGGTCGGTGGTGCGGAACTTCCATTTCCATAGCCAATGGGACTCGCAGCCTCGGGAGCACAGAAGCCAGTTGGCCGCTCGGCTGGTTGGCATCCCGTGTTCGCTGCACTGGCCGAGAGCATAGACGGCTAATCCCGTGTAACCCGATCCATTCTCGTCATCGCCGGAGAAAGCCGACCAGCTGCCATTGGGATTCTGCGTGTGGAGTAGGGATGCGACAGCCGCATGTCTTTTGAGGGCGAGCGTGGGTGGCAACGCCAGAAGAGCCAGGGCGGTGGGTTCGACGGCCATCTGTTTCGCATTCCAAGCGAATGCCCATCCGCCCTCGCGCAGTTGGCGCTCGACGAGTGCCTGAACACAAGCGAACCCGACCTGTTGCGCGCTCCGCACGGCTCGGGTTCTAGGCGACAACTGCGTGATTGTCAAATTCCCGCGGAGACTGGCGAGAGGAAGCATGGCAAAAGGCAGCCATGAAAGATTCGATTGACGAAAAAACCTCCGGGCCCGGCCCACTAGAGGAGAAACGGAAGCGAACTTCACCACAGGCGATGCGATGCGGCGATGGATTCTTAGTGGAATGTTCCTCGCAAAGGTTAGCCATAAAGTGTTCGATTGGCGAAATTATCTCGTCCCTCCTGCGTCGCCACTCATTGATGGCAGCCAGCAAGAGTGCGTGTGCTGAAGGATGTTCCCGAAGGGCATATGCAGAGGCTGAGGCCAAAGTTAGCTACGAAAGACCTGATGGGCGAAATTTCTTCGTTCCCACTCTTGCCGACAGGCAGAGGTGAGACGCCAAGAGGGAGCCGGCATCGCACGAGTGATGTTTGTGTGCATGGCCAAGAACAGCCGCGGAAAGTTAGCTATGAATGATTCAATTGGGCAAAACTTTTTTCGAGATGACATTCCCATGACTAGAAGAATCCCTTAGCGCACTCTTTCTAACGCCCCATCGGCTTCCTCTTCAAAGGCCTGGGTCCGTTCCGGAATGCAACACAAAGTCCACATACCGACTCGAAAGCGACGTGTTTCCCACATGGCTAGTGAAGGCGCGACCTGTGGCTCAAGTGCGTGGCCGACATTTCTGGGCTATGTTCCGCCCGCACCGAGGAGGCAGAAGCTGTGTTTGCGTCGGCCGAAGAACTAGCGGACGGGCTGCGTGAGGCACAGTACGTAATCGACCGCGTCACGCTGCAGGTGGTGTACCTGGCGGCGAGGATGCAAAAGCCACTCCTGGTGGAGGGTCCGCCTGGGTGCGGGAAGACTGAACTGGCTTATGCCGTCGCTGCTGCCGCAGAGACCTCTGTAGAGCGCCTGCAATGCTACGAAGGAATCACCGAGGAGAAGGCCATCGGCAAGTTTGATGAGTCTTTGCAAAACCTTCAACTCGTCATTGGCAAGAGATACGAAAGCGGAGCGCACCGCGGCCGCGCTAACCGGCCGCTATTGAGCGTCGTGCTGGACGAGTTTGCACCGTTCGGCTACCGGAACTTTCCGCAGATCCTGCAGACCGCGCGCGGAACGAACACGGCCTTCCTTTTTTCCATGCAGAGTCTCTCCCAGCTCATGCACGTCGGCCGGGGGTTCAAAGAGGACATCGCCTCCGCACCAAACACCACGGTGACCATGAGGACGCGAGACGAGGAAACCGCAAGCTACTTTTTAAGGGCTTCGGCGGAGCATCGCGTTACACGGCGCAACAAGTCCATGGAGAGGAGAAAGTTCTTCGGATTCGAGAGCTACGAAGAGACAGGCCGGGCTGTTGATGTTGAGGCGCGCGAGACCCGATCGCTTGACGAACACATCAAGAACCTCCCCAAGGGACAAATGGAAATTCTGATGACCGACGACTCGCGCGGCACGCTCCACGCTCACCTGCACGTTCGCCCACCCACGAACGTCACCATCCCTAATTTTCAGCCTGAGCTGTATCCCCGGCTCAAGCAATCCCGCGCGGCATCGGTAGGGGCGAATCTGCGCTTCAAGAGTCCTGCGTTCGCAGAGCCACGTTATGCCAGGCGGGGGCATTGAAAATGCGTAGCGTGACCCCACTCATCTGCTGCTTGCTTTTCGCGGCAACACTTCCTCTCTCCGCCGCGCCAGTGCGGACACAAACTCCGAGACAGCCTTCTCTTGGCCGCGACACGTGGTACGAATTCCTGCTGAAGCAATTCAATCCGCACGACACGGATTACGGCGCCTGGGTTGAGAAGCGGCGGGAGGCCTTCCTCAAAGCAACTGTCAAGGATCCGCACTTCTGGTACAGCCTGTCGGTAACAACGGGGCTGTTGCTCATGCTGATTGCCTGCGCAAAACTGCATCTCGACCATCGTCGTAGTATGCGTGTCACGGCGGAGATGATGGCCGATATCTACACTCACGACCTTTACTCTCGCCAAGCAGCCAAGGAAGCGATCGAGAAATATAACCGGCACATCGAACAGTGCAACCGCGCGATCGAGGCCGCGGAGTCGGGCAGTGGCCGGCCCGGATGGGGCGACACGGCCATGGATAGCCTGAAGGCTGAACTCCAACGCGTTGTGGCGCAACTCGAAGCTACGACGCAGGACCGCAATAAGCTTCACGAAGAGCTGCGGCAGAAAGCGCTGATTGTCGGTGACCTTTCGACACGACTCGACAATCTTGCAAAAAAGGTGAATGGGTCTCGGGGCGTCAACAGCACTGCATCCGCGTCTGCCCCCGGCGACGGAAATGGAGACGGCGCGAGGTTCGTCGGTCAGATCAATCGGCTGCAGGAAGAGTTGTATGCCGAACGACAGAAGAACAGACGGTTGAAGGGCGCATAACAAAAAAGATGTTGGTCACGGTCACAGGCTTTGGGAGTGTTTGGCGCCGCCGCTTTGGGAAAGATGAGAACGATCCGAAACGGTTCGTTCGAGCGGCGTACTTCAACACTACCGGTGTACAAGTGAACGGCGAGATCCGCACGCGCCCCAAGATCGTGGGTCATGTGCGATTCAACGGCGTCGGAGGCTTCGATCCCAACCGGACGCTGGCCATGATCAACGGTGTGTTTGAATGCGCCGAGCCATGTGTCTGGAACGGACAGAACAAAGTGTTGTTCAAGCGCATGCTGGGCACACCGCAACGACCTGACTACTTCTTGGTCGTCGTCAAAGCCGCTGATATCGGTCACCTCGATGTGGGCTCACCCGCATGGCGGTCGGAAGGCACGCTGCTGATTTCCTTTAGCGAATGGCGTGACCAACAGGAAGCGATGCTGTTGATGCCGGCAGGAAGCTGGTTACGAACAGATGCTGGAAGGTTCGAGCTTAGGTCGTTCGTCTCTTGGCCCTGGAATGCGCGGCTCCAGTTGCAGTCCATGTGAGGATGAGCGATGCGGTATCCGAAAGACTCCATTCAACTCAGCCAATCGCGCGATCTCCCTCTTTTGCGCCAAATCCTGTACTCGGAATTCGTCACGCATTCGCAGTTGTTCGATTTTATGCGCCTGAACCATTACGAGCGGAGTCGCAAATCTTTCGACTGGCGGCTTCGACGAATGGTGGACCGCGCGCTCGTGCGGCGGCAGACAACGCCAGGTTGCCCAGGTGAGTTTGTGTATTCCGTCGCAAGCGGCGCCGCGATGTTGCTCCAAGCGAGGGGAGAGTACTGTTTGATCGGCCGCAGCAGGTTCAACGGGAAGGAAGCCGAGCGCAGTGTTTTTCATGCCATTGGACTCAATGAGATTCAGCTCAGCGTTCTCCGTGCAGGCTTGCTTGTCCGGTGGATCGGCTCGATGGAAGTGCGTTCACAGAACGAGCTGACCGGATTTGGTTTCGCGAAGGACTATGACGCGGTCGTGACGGTCCGCAGCGAGACGGGTGAACAGCGGTTTGCGCTCGAATACGAAAGGAGCCCGAAAAAAATCAAGTACTACAGGGATGTTGCGGCGTCTCTCGGTCGGGAAGCGCATGTGAACCACGTGCTGTACCTGGTCTGCAACTATGATTTGCTGCAATTCATCTCCAGCTTCTTCAGGAATACCCAGTGTCATGTTTTTTTTGGTTTGGTGAAGGACTGGCACACGCAACTTCTGGACATGCCAGTCTCTTGTAGCTCAGCGACCCGCTGCTTCCGATTTCGGGAGACCCTCGATGCCGCTGCCACGCGTACCGGGGCGGCGGCGATTTCAAGGTGAATGGTTCGTTTGCCTTCTGTTGGCCTTTCTTTGACGCGATATTGAATCGCCATTCCCCTTCCTGAATGCGTCGCTAGTGATTGAGTGAGCCGACCTTACGTATTTACTATTCTCGATTTTAGCGGTGTTTTCCGCGGGGCAGTGACTTCCTGGAATCATCTGTTGGCGCGATGCCGGTGAGGAGCGTGTGCACTGAGCGTGGGTTGTGAATCGCAATGGTGGTCGAGAGGGACTGGGCGTGCCGGGAGTCTGTGCGGTTGGTTTGAAAGGTCTGTGATAATGCTTGCGTTAAACCTGACTTGCCGCTTGGAGAACGAGGCTATGAACGTGACATTGCTCTGAGCGCTGATCGCGCTGGGGACTTGAAGATAGCCCCCGGTCATTACCTCGATTTATCCAGTGCGATTTTCGGCCAAGTTGTTTTCTCACCGGATATTTGCTTCATGCGCTCGAAAAGCGGCCCGCCTGACTAGTCGCTCTCCAATTGCGCGAGGCGGCGGCGCAGGTAATTTTGCTCCACGCGGTTCGTGGCCAGCGCCAGCGCGCGCCGGTAGGCCCCGGCAGCCTCGCGTTGGCGGTCGAGTCGGCGGAGAACGTCGGCGCGGGCGGCGTGGAACAGGTAGTAGCCCTCGAGTTCGCCGGATGATCCAAGCATGTCAATTAGCGACAGGCCTTGCGCGAGGCCCTGCCCTTCGCCTTTGCTCATGGCGACGGCTACCGCGTGATTGAGAGCGACCACTGGAGTCGGCATCAGGCGCGCGAGTTCGTTATAGAGGGACGCGATTTGCGCCCAGTCCGTGTCGTCGGCGTTTTCGGCCTCGCTGTGCACGGCCGCAATGGCGGCTTGCAATTGATACGGCCCGACCAAGCGCAGGCGCAACGCTTCTTCGACGAGGCGAACGCCCTCGCTGATTTGCTCGCGGTTCCAGAGGGCGCGATCCTGATCTTCCAGTGTTATCAACTCGCCCTCGGAATCGACGCGCGCGGTGCGGCGCGAATCGTGAAGCAGCATCAGCGCGAGCAAGCCGAGATTTTCAGGCTCGCGAGGCAGAAGTTCGCTGAGCATGCACCCCAAGCGAATCGCTTCGGCGCAAAGGTCTCCGCGGACCAGGTGCTCACCGGCGGTTGCGGCGTAGCCTTCGTTGAAAATGAGATAGATGACGGCTTGAACGGATTCGAGGCGTTCAGGAAGCATTTGAGCGGGCGGAACCTCGTAAGGAATATTCGCGTCGCGAATTTTTTGCTTCGCGCGCACGAGGCGCTGCGCCAAGGTGGGTTCGGCGATCAGGAAGGCGCGAGCGATCTCCGTGGTGGTTAATCCGCCGAGGGTTCGCAACGTGAGGGCGACTTGCGCTTCGCGATTGATGGCCGGATGGCAACAGGTGAAGATCAAGCGCAAGCGGTCGTCGGGATAGGTCACGGACATCTCGTCCGCGGATATTTCTTCATCGCGTGCAGCGCCTTTGGTTTCATGTTGGAGGGCATCTTGTTTCTCGATCCGCGTGATTTGACGGCGTGCGTAGTCGATCAACTTGCGGTGCGCCACGGCGGTGATCCACGCTCCGGGGTTGTCGGGAACGCCGCGCGTCGGCCAGTTGGCCAGTGCCGAGGCAAACGCGTCCTGCATGGCCTCTTCGGCCAAATCGAACGAGCCGGAGAGCCGGATCAGCGACGCTGTGATCCGGCCCGCCTGCTCGCGAAAGACTGTCTCGGCTACGCTCTTGGCATCGGTCACGAAAACTTCATGATCGGCCGCACCTCGATGGAGCCAAAACGCGACCCGGGAATTTTCGCGGCAATGGCGGTAGCTTCATCGAGGTCACGCGCCTCGATCAGATAGAAGCCGCCGAGTTGCTCCTTGGTCTCGGCAAACGGTCCGTCGGTGTTCAACGGCTTGCCATTGCGCACACGCACGGTCTTGGCGGTGTGGGTTGGCTGCAACGCGTGGCCACCTTTGATCGACGTGGAGTGTGCCTTGCCGAACGCCTGACACTCGGCCAACTCGGTCTGCGAATAACCTTCGCTGAAACGCTTCTCGTTTTCGTAGATTAGCAGCAGGTATTCCATTTTTTTGTTCCTCCTATGGGTACGACGCGCGATACGCGCAAAATCGACATGCAACAAAAGGAAAATGCAAAAACCTCGTCCTGTTTCGCGCGCGTTTACGCCGCACCCGTTTGCGCGGGTTGGGGAATGGGGACGAGGGGACGAATTTCGATGCAGCCGTCGCCGCCTCTGCAAGCGGTCGGGATTTTCGCGGCCCAACTGATCGCTTCGTCGAGGTCCTTGCAGTCCAAAATGTAGTAGC
>DASYYR010000017.1:0-3748 GCA_035933575.1 Candidatus Acidiferrales bacterium
AAAGAGTCCGGTAGGGTCAACTGATTGTGTTGCTTTTGCTTACGGAGAATAAGTGGTGAGCCGCGGAGGACTCGAACCTCCAACCCGCTGATTAAGAGTCAGCTGCTCTACCATTGAGCTAGCGGCCCACAGGGAACGCCCAGCAGAACTGCCAGGCACTTGCGCAAGCGTGGTGCGAACTAAAATTCTACCACGGAAGCTCTATTTCTTTTCGCCTGCCGCGCGGTTCGCCCGACGCAGAGTCTCCGCGATTTCCTGCGCCACTTGGCGCGCCCGCGGCAAATCCTCCGGAGCCAGCGAAATCGCCGCCACTCGCGCATGTCCGCCGCCGCCATATTTTTCGCACAGCGAAGCCAGATTCACATCCGCCGCGGCCTCTTTCCATGGATTTGTTCCCACGGACACTTTGGCCCGCGTTGGCGAAGCGCTCACGCCCACCGTATACAAAAAATCCGGAAACAAAAAGTAGGGAATAAATTTGTTGTAGCCTTCCAGGTCCAAATCGCTCACGTCGAAGTAAATAACGCCGTCGCGAGCCTCCGCGCGCTCCTTCAGAATCCCGATCGACTTGCGGTGCCGCTCGAGCAACGGCCCCAAATGCTTCGCCACCATCGGCAGCTTCACCATTTCCGCAAGCGAACGCGTCGCCATCTCCGGAATCAGCCGCGGCACCAGATCCGCTTCCGGAGCCGCCTCAATCACCAGCGCCAGCTGCATCGCCGGCTCGCGCATCGCCACCGCCACGTCCGACGACTCGAACTGCGCTCCATCAATAATGTCGCCCCAGTGAATCAATTCCTCGAGCGGCCGCGCATCGAATCCGAATTTCTCGCTCGCTATCGTGGCCAGGAATTTCGTGCAGGATTTGTACGTGGGATCGTAAAACTTCTTCCCGGAGTGATCCCGGCGGAAAATCGCCGCGTCTTCCGGCGTAAGAAAAGCGCTTTGATGATGATCGAACCACCAGGTCAGCTTCGGCGAACTCGAAAACTTGAAATCCACGATCGCGTTTTCGTCGCCGTCGAACGTCCCGTCTTCAAAGGGCCGCGAAGCTTTGTGCGTCATCCCCGTGTAATGGAATTGCGCGTCCGGATGGATGCGCTCACGGTAGAATCGCGAAAAAATCGCCGCTGACGCAGCGCCGTCAAAACATTTGTCGTGGAAGCAGACTCGAACGTTCATCGCCCTCGCCGTTCGCCCGACAGACCAAAACTTCGCGTCGAGTAAAGCCAATAAAGATGGCTGCACGGCGAAGGAAAGTCAAGCCTGAGGTAATCACGGGTGGCGGGTCAGTTTGAATTTTCTTGATCGTGACACAAAAAGTCGAAATTCAAACTGACCTAATCACGCCGTCGCTGGAGTGCTGAACTCTTCTAGCTCCATCGTCGTAAGAGCCGTGGCGTTGGCTTTTACCGGAGATCGGCAGGCAGGCGGAGGCTATCTCAAAAGATTGGGGCTCCGGAGCAGACGCGTCTTGCAAAATCCGCAGCGCCTAAATCCGGCCCAGGTCTTGTTCTGTGGTCGAACCATCGGGTCTGATCACCACCTTCTTCCCCGTCTTGAGGCTGAAGATGATTTAGTCCCTGCTCCGCGGCGTACCCAGCTTTTCGACAAACGCCTTGGCTTCTTCGAACGCTGCGGCGGTCCCTCGCCACATCACGCTGCCGCTCGGTTCCACCTCGAAAATGTCGAACGTAGCAGTCATCGTTTTTCTTTCTTCAAGATCCGTGCTTCGTCCGCAACGGCCTTGCCCGTCTTTTCCTTCTCAATAATTTCGGGCTCGACAAGTTCCTTGATTGCCTCCAGGGGAACTTGCTCAAAATGTGTTTTCGGAACTTTCACGAATCCCTCCTTGTAACCTCGTACAAGCTACCAACTTTGTTTTCATACGGGTCATATCTTTAAGAATCTTTAAGAGCGCAATCTGCCGTCAATCTGCGGCTCGGCTGCGTGTTTTAGCGGAAAAACAACGCTGCCCCCGGCTTGCCTCTGCGGTCGTTGTTTTTGCTTGACGATATTGCTACGATTCGTTACGATAGTGTAACGTCAGGTTAGTGTAATTTATTGGCGCGGGAGGTTGGCATGGGAACCAGTTCTCGAAGAGCCCTACCGATGCATTTCAAGACCATGGTGCAGGCGGATGTTCCCCAAGGCCGAAACGGCCGGCACAAGGAGATCGTCTCCATTATCCTTAAGGATCTCGACCGCATTAACGACGGCTCTGCCCTCAAAGTGCCTTTGGCTGAGTTGGCCGACGGCAAGGAAAAAGTGCGCTCGGCTCTGAATCGCGCCACGCGGAAAGCTGGGCGCAAAGTCGCCACCGCCTCCGACGCCACTTTTCTGTACGTCTGGAACGTCGTGGAGTAAGCAGCTTCAGGCGCTCTGAACGATCTATCCGACGGTGCGAATATTCCGTGCGGTGCGTGTCCCCTTGGATGCGGCATTGTTTTGCCGGGTGCCCCATCCTGTTTACCCTGCCTGCCCTGACGAAGGAAGGGAAAGTAGTTTGTGAAGGGTGGGAATTTCGCCCTTCGCCTTTCCGGGTGCCCCATCCTGAACGTAGTTTGTGAAGGGTGGGGATTTCGCCTTTCGCTTTGACTTTCGCCTCTGCCTCTAGCCACTCGTCACTGCATTCCTTACAGCCGCCGCCTCTGAAAAATTCCGTCTTTTATGCTAGGCTCAATCAGAGGCGGGCAGTTATGCGAGCAGCAGCGCAGCACAACGGTATCCTGGCCAATCGCCACATTCGCCGCTCAAATCGCAAGCCAATTTCGTGCATTTCTAATCGGTACAACAAATTATTAGAATTCGGCGTAACTTACACAAAACAAACGCTCGCCCTACATTCTAATCGGTACAAAAAGGCACTTTCTCGCGACCGCTTCCGCGCATTGAAATGCGCAATTCCCTTCGCTACAATCGCGTCCACAAAAAACATTTTCGTCGGCCAGAAAAAATTCACGAACGCAACATCAAAAGAGGTAACAGCGCAATGACACCGGAAACTCCAGAGCTTCGCCGCCCTCAGCTCGAAAGCCCCGAGCTGAAAAGAATGTCGCGACCTCTCGCCGAAGTCGATCCCGAGGTCGCTGACGCCTTGCGCGACGAAGTTCGCCGCCAGGCCACTGGGCTCGAGCTGATCGCCTCGGAGAATTTCATTTCCGAAGCGGTGATGGAAGCGATGGGCTCTGTCTTCAGCAATAAGTATGCGGAAGGCTACCCGGGCAAGCGCTATTACGGCGGCTGCGAAAATGTAGACAAGGTCGAACGCCTCGCCATCGAGCGCGCGAAAAAGTTGTTCGGCGCCGAGCACGCCAACGTGCAGGCGCATTCCGGCACGCAGGCCAATATTTCTGTTTACATGTCCGCGCTTCAGCCGGGCGACACGGTCCTCGGAATGAATCTCGCGCATGGCGGCCATTTGACGCATGGGCATCCGCTGAATTTTTCCGGCCGCACGTACAAATTCGTTCCTTACGGCGTCACCAAAGATACCGAAACGATTGACTACGATGAAGTGGAACGCCTCGCCCGCGAGCATCATCCGAAAATGATTGTCGCTGGCGCCAGCGCCTATGCGCGCATCATCGATTTCGCGCGCCTCGCGGAAATCGCGCGCGGCGTCAACGCATTATTTTTCGTCGACATGGCGCACATCGCCGGACTCGTCGCCGCCGGAATTCATCCCAGTCCCGTGCCCCACGCTGATTTTGTTTCCACCACTACGCACAAAACTTTACGCGGCCCG
>DASYYR010000025.1:0-29109 GCA_035933575.1 Candidatus Acidiferrales bacterium
ACCTGGTGCGAATCGATAACAAGCGCATGGCTCAAGTGCTCCACGGAGATCGCGATTTCTCCGATTTCTTTATGAGCTACCTGTTGACGCGGAAAGCGCGCGTCGAAGCGGACCTGGTCGACCAGTTATTTAATTCGAGCGAAAAGCGGCTGGCGCGCACGCTGCTGATGATGGCGCGCTACGGGCGCGAGGGCGCGACTGAGTCGACCATCCCGAAAGTGAGCCAGGAAACGCTGGCGTCGATGGTGGGGACGACGCGCTCGCGCATCAGTTTCTTCATGAACAAATTCCGCAAGTTGGGATTCATCAAATACAACGGCGGCATGCAGGTGCACGGCTCGCTATTGAATGTGCTGCTGCACGATTGATGCGACCGAGCGGGAATAATAGTAATGGCAGCTCACGCTAGTGTGGCAGAGTCGCCTGGGACGGGTGCGCTTGGTTGGGCATATAATCCACCCAGCAAAATGAAATCTTCCTTCGAGCAAACGCTCATCGAAGTTTAGCGGCAAACCCTCGTCAAGAACGCCAAAATCGTCGAGCTAGGCACACAGCATTATTCCGTTCGGCGAACTCCAAAGCGCCGCTTGCGGTAACTGGACTTCATATTAGACGGGAACGAGATTCGGGGGGGCGGTGACGATTTCTCGTTTCGGCGATGACTTCCTATTTGCGTCTTTTGCGGCCTGCCATCCGTTGCGCCATTCCGAGCAGAAGCGTTCTGTGGTGGTCATCCATTCGGGAGAGCGCCTTGGCAAACTTGCGCAGCTCGTCCCGCTCATGACCCTTCGCGCCCCACATCGGCTTCGCTCCCTCGTCAGAAGGGAGTTCCAGGTTCTTTGGCACCTCCTCACCTTCGTAGAACAACCTGTAGAGTGGGACCTCCAACGCCCTTGCGTACTTTTCCAGAGTCTCGATTGTGGGCACGGTGTGACCGTTCTCGACGCGGGACGTGTAGCAGCGCAGCAAGCCGGTGCGCTGCTCCAAGTCGCCCTGGCTGAGATTATTGGCTTGGCGGAGTTCCCGAATTCTTTGACCAATGACCATGGATGAGAGCTTACATTGGTGAAGCAAGCCACCCTTCGCGGAAGGCCTGACCAGTGAACAAGCAATCGCGTTGCCGCCGACTAAAGCTAGCTTGCGCAGGAGTGGCCCAGAATCTACAGCCATTTACGGAGTTTTTATGAGTTGCCTCGTTATGAAATTTCCATTTCGGGATGTTGAGCGGCCCAGGTCTTTTCAAAATGGCGTCGGGGAAGAGTCATCGCGTCAAAACCGGCGGGCGGGAAAGGGTAAGTCCGCGAGATGCCGGAGCGGCGTTCAATCTCGGTTTGGGCTGAGTCCCTTCGTTTCTCGAATCGCGGGCAGCCCCTGTCGGAGCTGTGTAGCGATTCTTCTGGTGATTCAGAACGCGGACCGCTTGGCTGCGGGGTCTCCTTCCATTCCGCAGCCGTGATAATTCTCGCAAGTCTTGCACTCGTGCTTGAGATTTCCCGTAAACGGCGAAAGCGGATAGCAGGACGCAAACTAAGAGTGTCCGTCTCCTGAAGTCCCAATTTTGCGACCGGGAATTCATCTCTTTTCATCTCTTGCGTTTCGCCATTGCGACAGCCAAGGACAGCAGCAGAGCACGATTTGGCTCGCTCATCTTGGCGAGGAAACTGCGAAGCTGAAGAAGATATTGGCCTTCCTTGCGGCCACCACCGAAAGAGTTCACTTTCCGTTTCTTCGGGAGTGCCCGAAGCGCAGGCTTCGGCTCTTCGTCGGCGCCGATGAACAATTGGTACGTCGGGATTCCCAAGCCTCGCGCAAACTTCTCAATCGTTTCCAACGAAGGAACCGTATGGCCGTTTTCGACGGTGGAGGTGTAGGAGCGCAGAAGACCGGAGCGCCTCTCAATATCCGCTTGGGTGAGATTCTTCGCTTCGCGGATTTCCCGCAACCGTTGTCCGATCAGCACGGCTGAACGTTACGCCAGAGAGACAGGAATCGTCAATTATCTAAGCCGACACAGGCAGGTTTCAGGAAAGGCGAGAAATTCATTCAGCTCTCAGGCTCGCAATCCACTTCTCCAAGATTGTTTGGCAGGTCGGCTCGATGTTCGCGAAGGCGACTCCCATCCCAGAGTTCGGTTTGAGATAGAGCACCTTGCCCCAGGCCATGAAGCTTGCTCTGTCATGGGCCCTCGTATTGCGCGCTGAAGGCTACCATTTTGCCGTCAGGAGAGATGGCCGCATCGTCCTCCATGCCCGCATCGGAAGTGAGCCGGTGCGCCACGCCGCCCTCTGCGCGGACGGTACAGAGATCTCCTTCGGCGGTGAAGATAACAGTGTCGCCATGAATCGCAGGAAAACGGCAGTAGCCGGGTCGCGTTTTTGGCTTCTCCTGCGCGTGGCGCGCCATACCGAAAAGCACGGAAGCCAGCGGGAGGAGCAGCGCGGCGGTTGCGGTTGCAAAAACCGCGCGGCAGGAAAGTCTCGTGGAACTTGCTGATGCGAGCATGAACTATGATTCCTCCTCAGAATGGCGCTGCTTCATTGCGATGAGCGGACGGGATTATATCGCCGGATGAATGTTCGCAACAGAAAGTAATCGAGTGAAGCGGGATTTCCGGTGAAACGATTATGGCCGGGCTGGCCACACCATTCCGAGGAATGAATTACATAGAGAGCACCACGGCGCACGCCTTCGGGCAGTATTACGATCCACGGGATTCTCGGTCTCGCAAAACTGACTTACGCCGCGGTCGCAATACCTGCCAAAACGCAGGCTCGGTGAAACCCGTCTTGCGCGATCTAGAGGCTGCACTACCATAATTCTGCTGCCTATTCCGAATTCTCGCCGCTCGCTGGCCGATGTTCCGACCAGAAACGAGGTATTTCACCGCATTTCCGCCGCTGAAAGGCACTATCTGGCCCGCGCTCGCTGGCCGCTTTTCCGAGCAGGGATGAAGAGCAACCCACTGGGAGAGAATGTTGGGATCAGCCATAGAACGCACGTGGGCCACTCTGGGCAGTACACCGCCTCGCTGCACAAACATCGAGTGAGCCCTTACGGAGTGCTTATCGCCTCTCGACCGAATAGACCAAGGTATTTGCTTCCATGGGGGACCGTTGGGAACATGCGACGGATGGCGATTCGTTCCGGTTTTTCTCTCCGGAACAGGTGGACCAAATACTACGCGAAGGCACCGTGCGAGGCCGCAAGGGTTCTCACGCGGCTATCGAAAGGATCCTGAGACACGAACCAGGACTGCAAAGGGTCGAGCTGTGGCGACGCATTCGGCTGCTAAAGAATCCCGCGCGGCGGCCCCGTTTCCGTACGGTTTGGACGCCGGAGGATGAAGAGATCCTGCGCGCGGGATATCAAACTGGATGGGAAGGAAAGCGAGAAGCGGTATGCCGGCTTCTGAAGCGCCACCCGGATTGGCGCCCTCACGTAATCTGGAAACACGCGGCAAAACTCGGCTTAGTTCAAAGAGATTCCGAGCGGGGTCGTGAGCGCTCTTGTCTCGTATGGTCAGAAGACGACGTTCGGATCCTTTTGGATCTAGCGGGCTACAAGAGTGCTCGCGTGATTTCGAAGATGCTGCATCGCTCAGAAGCTGCCGTACGTTATCGCCTCGGTATGCTGGGCAAGAGCAGCCGCGTCCATCCGGAAGGTTTTGCGCGATCGGCACTGGCAAGAGAGCTTCATCTTTCCACTAGCGTGATCCAGCGGTTGATTGTTGAGGGCATGCTGGAAGTCCGAGATCCTCGTATCACCAGAGAATCCCTCGATCGCTTGCGCCGGTCTGCCGGTCTGGAAGCGTCGCGAAAGAACGAAGCTCACGCACCGCCTCACGTTACGCAAGGACCGGATTGTGAAATGGCGCCACCGGTGGCCGACGGGTCGGAAGACCGAAGGTCGGTCGAGTGTCCCGTCACATCAGGCAGACCCTCGCGGGCCAAACGAGTCTGGGCGGAGGTTGCTGAATCGCTTGGGATGACTGGGGACACAGTGAAGAGACTGATTGCTCGCGGCATCCTGAAATTCTACGACCCGACGATTACCGAAAAATCGCTCAGACATTTCTGCCGGCACCATGGATCGTTGATCGAGTACGACTTTCTGAATCGAGAGACACGGGAATGGCTTCAAAGCTCGATGGATTGGGTTCGGACATCAGGTGAATCAGCGTCTTACCGGTTGGCGCCGCTGCGGAGGCATGCGAGATTGGTGCGCCGGTGCACGAGATGTGGTCGCTCGATTCGCGGCAATGTGTTTTATAGGCATCTCAAAAGATGTAAGCGCAGCAATCCAGAAGTGTCGTGCATCTCTCCGAGGTAGCCCTCCAGGCAATGGTGTGTCTACTATAAGAAACGATGCATTCCTTTCACCTCACTTCGGACCTGCTTCGATGTAGCGATCAGCAGCTTGCCGCCACCGGCGGAAAGACGGGTAGCGTTGCGGGCGATTCTCCTTTGCCCAATGTTTCCCGTAGGCCACGACGCGCACATGTCGGGGGTGAGACCGCACTCGTTGGAGAAGAGTGTCCAACCAGCCCTCCTCTTTTGCCTCCGATAGGCAATGATGCTTCCCCCACTCCGTGAAACTCCGCCAAATTGTGGATTTTTCCTGGCCGCCGTGACGTTGGCCGGAACTCTGGGGTCCCAGAATGCCGGGACATCTGCGGTTCAGTTCGGAGACCACATGTGTGGGGAGTTTGAGGCTGGAGGCGAATAACGGCCGAAGCCACAAAACCAGTGCTTCCCAGTCGAGATATGTTTCGACTGCTTTGGCAACCTCCAAATAATTGATCTTGTCGCAAATTCTCATCTGCAAGGCTGCATCCCACCATTGATCGAAGTCGGGCAGCGCGCTTGGTTGCTTTCTATTCCATTCGCTTTCGCAATGCTTCCAGTATGCCCAGGCACTCTCAGAGCGAAGATGCCGGACCCCGTAGAACGTAAGCGCATCGAGCCAACCCTGCCGCTTTGCATAGCGGAATCTTTGGTTGTAAACCCATTCAAGGAGATGGTAGGCCAGAAGTTCCGGCTCCCAAGAACTCGCCTTATCCTCAATGAAACCTGGACAGCTCTCTTGAAGAGTCGCCAAAAGCGTCGAAGGAACGCGGCCTTCCGTCGCAATAACGGCTCGGCTCCAAAGCGACAAGGATTGCCAACGGGGGTATTCCTCGTAAGCCCTGTGAAACCGCCGCCATGGGACACGCAATAGTTGGGCATTTGCTCGGCGGCAGGCGATCGCTTGGACTTTCAATTCAGCATGTGAAAATTGGGGTGCCTTCATTCCGTGCTTCGCAAGGGACACTCGCCGCTCCAGAAAAGGATTTATGAAAGAGCTGGATAACCAAAGACTACCGAGAATCAGAGGATGGTTCAAGCCAACAAGAGACGCTTGGTTTGCCTTAGTCGGAAGCAGGAATCGACGCGGGAAATGAGAAATGGAGAATTCTGAGGAGCGCTCCGGTGCGATTAATTACCGAGTCAAGCCAATGAGATAGAACTTCTATGCTGGTCAATGGAGGTCGGAGTTCCAATCTCTCCAGGCGCACCACTTAAATAGTTGGCACTCCAACGAGTTCCGAATCTCGCGTTTCTGGTTCCTTCTCCGGTTTGGGAACATTTGGGAACAGAACCACGGTTTCGAGTCTTTTCATGGCATTCCTCTGCTGTCCGGGAAGCACATGCGTGTACCCGAGCGTCGTCTGTAAATCGGAATGCCCCAAGATCGCTCACTTGCAGTCGCATTCTTTTCACGTAGACGAAGAAAGATTGCTTCAAGAGCTTCGCCCAACGCGATTTTGCGAACGCCAGTGCGCGTCTTTGGCACGCTAAACTGACCCTCGTACACGGCTTCGCGCACGCTGATCAGTTTTCGTTCGAAATCTACCGTACCCAGGCTGAATTACTCTGCAAAGACTGGGCCGCATGAGAACAAAAATGCCCGACCCTTATGAAACTCGAATGAGATTCTCATCTTTGCTTCAATGGATACTTTTGTTTCGAAGGCTCCTGGAAGCCATTGACCCTCGAAGCCAGGCAGAGTAAAAGTAGTTCACGAGAGGCCACCGTGAACCGGCTGAGACTGCTTTCACCTCGCAATGCAGCGAAAATTCTGGGCATAAGTTACCCGACTCTGAAGCAATGGATTTATAAGAAGAAACTTCAAACGGTAAAGACGGCTGGCGGACATCACCGAATTCCCGAGTCCGAGCTAGATAAGTTTCTGCACCTGCGTTCGCAACGCGGCCCGGTGCGTGAGCGACGCGAGAATTTCCGTCGAATTAGTGGAAGGAATCAGCTTGTCGGACGCATCACCGAAATAACTGTAGACAGCCTGCTTGCTCAAGTGCGTCTTTCCATCGGCGGGCAGCAAATCACCTCGATAATCACCGCAGATGCCGTACGTGAGATGCGCCTGAAAATAGGTGATACCGTTGCGGCTCTTATTAAATCCACGGAAGTGATGCTCGTCCGGTCCTAAATCCTCTGTATGCGTGCGCCCCTCTGACGGCGACGGCCAAGATTCAACATCGTAATAAGTCGAGTTGACATAGCCATTGAAAACGTATTAAAACGTTAACTCGCTTTTTGGCACGCATCTGCGCCACGGTCGGTGCCTGCCCTCTCATACGCAAAAGGAGACCTCGAAATGAAGCGGTGTGCAATCGTGTTCGGCCTGGTACTCAGTCGAGAAAAGTCTCGACAGAATTGTGCATCGCTAATCCAATCCTCATATTCGCCTTCATCGCGGGCGCTTTCGTTCGTCCTTTTTCTATTCGTTCTTTTCTGCGTCCCCGTGGTCTCCGCTCAAGTATCGGCAACCCTGTCAGGGACTGTTACCGACCCATCCGGCGCGGCCGTCACCGCCGCTGGCGTGACGGCGAGGAATTCGGACACGGGCTCAACTCGCAGCGCGGTTACCGACGCAGCGGGACGCTACCAGTTCTTCTCCCTTCCGGTGGGTGACTACGAAGTTCGCGTCAAGAAACAGGGCTTCGCTGAAGAAATCCGGACCGGGATTCATCTGGTCGTTGGGCAAGATGCCAGCGTCGATCTGCATCTCCGCGTGGGGGAGGTAACTCAGCAAGTGACTGTAAACGCAGACGCATCACCTGTGAGCGTCACGTCGGCGGACATCTCAGGGCTGGTCGGCGAAAAACAGGTCAAAGATCTTCCTCTCAATGGGCGAAGTTTCGATCTTCTCCTGACTCTCAATCCCGGAATTGTTAATTTCACTTGGGAAAAAACCGGCGGGATTGGGGTATCGAATTCCACGGTGGGCAATAACTTCGCGGTGGACGGAAATCGGCCGCAGCAAAACCTGTTTTTGCTGAATGGGGTGGAATTTACGGGTGCGGCCGAAAATAACATGCAGCCGGGAGGGACCAGTCAAGAATTGCTTGGGGTGGACGCGGTGCGAGAATTCAATGTCCTGCGTGATTCCTACGGCGCGGAGTACGGCAAGCGGCCCGGTGCGCAGGTGTCGATTGTCACGCAGTCCGGCACAAACCAACTCCATGGAAGTGTATACGAATTTCTGAGAAACAATGCTCTCGATGCACCCAACTTTTTCGATCCCGGCTCCGCGCCCCCTTTTCAACGGAATCAGTTTGGGATTTCACTCGGTGGTCCGCTCCAAAAGGACAAGACATTTCTCTTCGGCAACTACGAAGGATTTCGCCAGCATCTGCACCAGACCGGCGTCGACCTCGTTCCCGACAACAATGCGCGAATGGGAATGCTGCCTTGCAAGATTGTCACTCCGACGCCAAATCCCTGTCCGGCATCGGGGTTTGCAAACGTAGGTCTCGGCCCAGGGGTTGCGGCGCTACTCTCTGTCTGGCCGGTACAGAGCGCGGGCGCTCCCGACTTTGGCGGAATCGCGGAGGCATTCAATAACCCGTTGCAGACCATCCGGGATGACTTCGGAACCGTCCGGCTCGACCACATTCATTCGGCGCAAGATTCGTTCAGTGCCGTCTACACAATTGACGACAGCGCCGACTTCACGCCCACGAGCACAAACCTTTTCAGCACTGATGCAGAGAGTTTGCGGGAGCAGGTGCTCAGTCTGGAGGAAACGCATGTCTTCTCACCCACTGTGGTCAATACAGCCCGAATAGGTTATTCCCGCGCCGGGTATTTTTTTACAGGGGAACCCACGCCCGGCACACCGGCGGCGAATGTCCCAGGATTCCTGGTGGGACACCCGGTTGGAGCGATAGTCGTCGGCGGCAGCGCCGCATCGAATCCGGTGGCTCAAGTGAGCCTGGCAGGAAGCAACAACGGAAGCAACCTACCGGTCGCACGCAATCTGTTCACCTACGAGGATCGTGTCACTTTTACGAGGGGACACCACCAGTTCACCGTCGGAGCGTGGTTCCAACGCGTCCGGTCGAATGAAATGCTGGCGCTGAGCCAGTTCGGACAGGCAACGTTTACCAGCCTCCAGACGTTTCTGCAAGGAACCGCGGCTAGCTTTCTGTTTGTTCCAACGCCGACGCCCATGGCGTGGCGTTCATGGCTTGGCTCCTGGTATGCGGAAGACGTCATCCGGTTGACGCCGAGGTTTACTTTGTCTCTGGGTTTTCGCGACGAATTCACGAACGGGTGGAATGAAGCGAACGGGCGCGCGTCGAACTACATTTTCACTAACGGCATTATCCAAACGCAGCCCATGGTCGGGAGTTCGGTCTTCACGGTCAACAATGCCAAATTTCTGCCCCAGCCACGATTGGGATTGGCATGGAGTCCTTTGAGCAGAACCGTGATTCGCGCGGGTTTTGGTATGTACAACGACCTGCAAGATGCGCTCGGTTATCGCACGGATCAGAATGCACCATTCAATCCGACGTACAACCTGCCTAATCTGCCTGTGTCCCAATTTCCCATTTCTCCGACTGCCCCGGTACCAGCGTCGGCAAAGTTGGTTCCGGGGGGAGTGCAACCAAATTTGAAAACTCCGACGCTGATTTCCTACTCTCTTCGCATCGAGCAGGAACTAACTGCCAATACGACGCTCACCGTCGGCTATGTGGGATCTCATGGGTACCACGAGATTCTCGGCATTGACGCGAACGAGCCGTTTCCCGTGATTTGTCCTGCATCTCCGTGTCCTGCAACTTATCCCAGCAACTTTCCTGCGGCCTTGGCCGGAACACTCATTCCCGCCGGAACGTATTTCGTTCCCACGGCCACGAAACCCAATCCGGCAATCGCCAACACGTGGTCCTGGTTTTCCGAAGCTAATAGTTCCTACAATGCGCTTCAAGTGGACGTGAACCGTCGCTTCAGCGGTGGCCTGTCACTGCGCGGCATGTACACGTGGTCGAAGGCCCTCGATGACGGTGACTCGCTCAATGCCACAGCCTCGGGAGGTGAGCCAGCACTGGCCTCCAACCCGTTCAATCTGCGCGCCGACTGGGGACTCGCGAACTATGACGTTCAGAATGTCGCGGTGATCAGCGGCGTGTATGCGCTTCCCATTGGAGAAGGAAAACGCTTCCTGAGCGATCTGAATGGTATTGGCAATCGAATCGCGAGCGGATGGATGGTGAATTCGATTGTGACACTACAGGGCGGCTTCCCGTTTACGCCGCAGTTGAGCTATAACCCATCCAACAATGGCGACACGCGGAATCCGGTACGACCGTTTGTGAATCCAACATTCTCCGGGCCAGTGATTCTGGGGAAGCCAAGTCAGTGGTTCAATCCCGCCGCGTTCCTGGCTCCTCCGCCCAACAGCGGATTTTACGGAAATCTCGGACGAGATACATTGATCGGCCCGGGACTTGCTACGTGGGACTTGTCTTTCCTGAAGGACACACAGATCCGCGAGCGGTTTAACCTGGAGTTCCGGGCGGAGTTGTTCAACATATTAAACCGAGCCAATTTCAACACGCCCAATGCGGTCGTTTTCACACCATCGGGCGTTTCGCCCACGGCGGGAGTGATCACTAGCACTTCCACGACCTCGCGCCAAATTCAATTCGGAGTGAAGCTGCTTTGGTAGGGCGATTGAAATACGATCCAAGTTTTACAGGAACGATGTGGTGCTTCCATGCTTGGCGTAAGCGTACAACGCTTGGGAACATTAAGGGAGCAAAACCTGTCAAATAAGCCCCGATATTTCGGTTATGGCAAATTGTGGCGCAGCATGATTCACGAGGGCTAGTGGCTGGATTTCGCGCCGAGCGCGCCACTTCCCGGTGTCTTTTAGCCCGAACTGGAATGATTCAAAGGGTTGACAACGCGAAGCGCACCATAGCTCTGCCCATCTGCCAGGTCTTCTGAATACACAACCGCAGCGCCGGACGTTCCAGCAGCTTGAATGATGAGCGCATCCCAGAACGAGATATTGTAACGATGCTCGATGGCGAGAGCTTCTATGACAGAGTCGGCCGTGTTGATCACAACGTCCCAGCTCAAGTAATCCTGAAGCAGCCTTCGCATTTGTTCAAAGAGACAGTGGACGGGTGGTTTTGCTGCGGAGATTTACGCAAAGTTCCTGAAGAACCTGAGTGCTCAATACCCCACCGCCGGAATCCCAAAGGCTCTCGATCCGCGCGCGCGCCCGTTCGTGCTTGACTCCTGCCGCGCGATCGTGGGCGTATACCAGAATGTCTGTATCTACGAAGAATTTATCGCTCATGGAGTTCGTCGCGTGAACGAGGGGCTGTCCAGCCGAGATCAAATCCCTTGTGGAGCCGCGCCACGGCACGCTTTCGAGAACGATCGTATCCCTTGCGCCGGCGTACGATTTCATCGAGCTTTGCGGCAAGCAACCCGCTAACCGAGAGGCCCTCCTCGGCAGCGAGTATCCGGGCTTCCCTCAGCACATCTGTGTCGAGCTTCAATGTGATATTCGCCTTCATAAATTGGCACGACACGACGTGCAGCACTATTTTACGTGCCTCCCAGGGCTGGTTGACAAGTTGTCTCTAGGAACTAATGCCTAATGAGTTGACCGGATTCGCGGGCTGAGGGATGGCTACTTTTTGCATTTTCAGATTTGTGGCCCGTAGTTGCTGATTCCTCTTTTTGGACTCTTTGGCGTGCAATTTTTGCCACAGGTACAATGCGGCGTACGCCCGCCAGGGGCGCCATACGCGCGATCGTTTTTCGAGGTCGGATGGATTGCGCAGCGATGAGGCGTGCAACAAGCCGAGGTCACTCGAGGGGAATGCATCCGGATCGCCGAACGCTCGCATCGCGACGTATCGAGCTGTCCAGTCGCCGATCCCCGGCAATTTCTGGAATCGGATGAGGAACGCACCTACATCGCCAACACCGGTGAACGAGATGTCACCGTCGAGTACGGCGCGCGCCAAGGTACGGATGGTTGCCGCGCGTGAAGCTGGCACACCTAAACTGGCGAGGTCTGAGACAGCTAGAATTTTGGGTGATGGGAACAGATGCGTGAGGCCGTTGCGCGCATCTACCGCCGTTCCGTATTCTTGTCCGTATTGCTGCACTAAGCGACCGGCAAGCGTACTCGCACTTTTCACCGTAACTTGCTGGCCGAGAACCGCTCTGACGGCGAGTTCGAATCCATCCCAGCAGCCAGGCACGTGCAAGCCGGGCCTCATTGAGACCTGCTTGGCTAAGAGTGGATCTTTCGCCAGATGAGCCGCAATTTCCGACGGATCGGCGTTGAGATCAAACATCCGCCGAACGCGCTCGACAATGAGGAACAGCCAGCGAGGATCCGGGAAGCAAATTCGAACACTGAGGCAGCCGGAGGGCTTCCCGAGTGAAACTTCGATGCAACCGTGGAGCCCGTTTAAGGAAATGGTCCGCCGATAGGAATCTGCTTTCACAACTTCAACGCCCGGAATGGCTCGCGGGGCAAGAAAATCCAGCATTCCATCCCAATCGAAGGGCGAGCGAAAGTGGAGGCGAAACACATACTCGTTCTCTGGTTCTGTCTTCAGGTTCCGGGCAAGAGTTCGAATCTGCGTTGGAGTTCGATCATATGTCCTGCGAATGGCGGCGTTAAAGCGGCGAATGCTGCCAAAGCCACCGGCAAGAGCCACCTGATGCATCGGTAGACTCGTTTCGTCAATCAGTTTTTTGACGAAGTGCAAGCGGCGAGTTTGGACCACTTTGAGCGGCGGTGCGCCAAGGTGTTGCAGAAAGAGGCGGCGGAGATGGCGTGAGCCGATACCAAGGCGTTTCGCGAGGGCATCCACCCCACCGTCTTCCATGGGGCTTTCACTGATCAAACGCAGTGCTCTGGAAACCGTCGCGGAAGTTCCCATCCAAGCGGGAGTTCCCGGGGAACATTCTGGCCGGCACCGAAGACAGGGACGGAAACCGGCCTCCGCAGCCGCTGCAGCGGATGCGAAGTAGCGCACATTTCGTTCCCTGCAATGGGGCGCAGGACAAATTGGGCGGCAGTAAATACCGGTTGTCAGAACGGCGATAAAAATGCGCCCGTCAAAACGCGCATCGCGCGTCAATCGCGCCCGGGAACACGTCCTGTGATCCAGCTGCATATCGTTTCCGTCAGGATAGTCGAATTTCACGTCAAACGATGGACGTTATCAGCGACTTCGATCGGATTGAAACTCCCGGGGCAATCGCTCGTCGAACGCAACGTTCAACCAGGAGTCCAACCAGGAAAGGTAGCTGTATGCCGGCGCAAATCACGGCCGATGAGGGCGGAACAACAAGTCGAACCATGGTTTCCATGTCTTGCCCTCATCGGTAGATGTCGCAGCGGTCTCCCGAACGCCACCCTTCACCGGCTTCCAGATGCCGCGAACGCGCTGTGACTTGCCGCCTGCCAACCGGTCGACTCCGCTTAGGACCATTTCTCCATTGTGGATATCACCTTCGATGACGAGCAACTTATCGCGGTTGGTTACCCAAGTCTGATGCCAGATTTTTCTTGATGCGTCGTAGATCGTGAAACTTTCTCCTTCCGATCCGTCCTTGTCTCGGTAGTCTTCGAGTAAAACGCAACCGTCGAGAATGAGGTTCACTCGCAGGCGTGCGACTTTGATTGACGGTTTGTCGACGTCGAATGCGTCCCAATCGCCGGCCCAGAAGTCGAACTGGCGGTACTCGCGCGCTGCACATGGCGCCGATTTCCGCGGCATTTCACGATTAGCGGGACTGGCAGCCACGCGATTTGTTCCCGCGAAGAGAAGAGACAAAAAGACTACGCCGATGCCGAGACGTAAACAGGAACAGGTCATTTCGTGCCCCTTGTGTCCTCGACCGCGCTCATCGGAATCCACCCGATGCGAATCTGTCGTGATCGCCTTGCCGCAACGAATAGAACGAGGATAGGAAAGTGTTCCTGCCCTCGCCAAATTGCCGTCAAGAGAACAGCGCTGGCGCTTCGGTCTTCCTCAGGCGTTCATTCCGGCTTTCTAGTCAGAACGAAGCGACCCAGGCTGATATGCTGGCGCATCTGCTTCTGAACGTCGTCTGGAATGACGACTCTCTGCGTCTGGCCGTATGCCTCGGGATCGTCTGGACCGCACGGAACCAACAGCACAGCATGCGCCACCGAAGTGACCACGCCATTGGAGACAATGTTGGCTTGCGCCGCGATCTCTCCGTGGTCATTGATGCCGCCGGTAGAGGATATGTCGAAATTCGCGCTAGCCGAGCCGATTAGGTCGTTGAGTGGCGTCATCGTGCCGTTCTGATAGACGAAGGCGCGCCCGCCGTCGAAGAAAAAGTCGGCGTAAGATACGCCGACCGCCTGACCCTCGTCGTTGATGTCGGTGGCTTCGCTCATGGCGTCGGGTGTGCCGTTAAGTCCAGGCAAGGTTCCTAAGCTTTGCATGCCGCCCTCCCTGGTCCAGATATAGGCCAGGAATCTGAATTGGAGTTGGCCATTGATAACATCGTTGGGACCATTATCGAATCCCACGACGACGCCACGGTTGTTGATCGATTCTGGCGTATTCCACGCGCTGCCTCCGAGAGTGCCCAGGCTGATCGGTTTGCCGTTTTCCCAGAGCACGGAGTGAATCGCGCTGTAGAAACCAAGGCCAATGTCGCATTGACCGGAGATGCCAACGATCTGGCCCAAATCGTTGATAGCAGTCGCCGCCGAGTCGGCGTCGCCCGTGTAGGGAGGAAGTGCACGCACCTGCCATTTGCCTTGAAAATCCTGGTGCCAGACGACCGCCTCAAATTGTAAAACTTGGTTGCCGGCAGGGGGAGGGGCGCAAGTTGGGTCGTGGACGGCGTTCTCTGCCCAGCCCACGATCTGGCCGCGATTGTTGTCGCCTGCGCCGATCGAATTGTTGCCGCCGAGTCCGGGGAGCTGCGTCATCGCGCCGAACTGCCAAGCGAATGCGACACAGGAATTGCCGCTCACCAGACCGAACGCCGGACAAGAAAACGATTCGTTTAGAGGATCGTGCACACCGTTTTCTGTTACGCCGGAGATCAGGCCAAAATCATTTTTGACTGGCCAGGCAACGTCGCTGCCCGGTCCGCCAAGCGTCCCAAGGGGAATCTGCAATCCGTGCAGCCAGAGGGTCGCGAGCTGAGTTCCGTCAGCCTCGTTGGAGCCGCCCATCGCCCAGCCCGGATTGTTAATGGTGTTGGCGGTGCTCACGGTTCCGCCCAGAGTGCCGAGATCAATTACCCGGTAATGGCTTGGCCCCTGCGACTGCGGGTCTTGCGCACCGACTCGAGCTGAGGCGGCTAAGGCTCCGAGTAAAGCAATCGCCACGATGTATGTCCATATTCTGGATTTCATGTTGCCTCCCATTGGTTTGTTCGTGAAGCCGGAAGCCTGATCTCAAAGCCTGCGCTTTTGCGTCTCGTGTTCAATACGCGCGACATTTCCGCTGCACATGTCGGCGGGATCAGCCCCTCTTCCGTTTCGCTCACGTATTTCTCGCTATACTTTGATCCGCATACTTGGATCCGCGAGTTGGCGCAGGCGAATTTTCTTTCGGCAACATAGCGGAACTGGCCAGGCAAAGCTGGCTGTTTTCGGACGTGAATATCGAATTTTCCGGGAATCGTGGACGCTTTCGGACGTCAATGTCCGACAGAGCGTGTCTTTTGGTAGACTGCACCCGGAAAGAGCGCGTCGGCTTGTAATTCGCGGTGCGCTCCTCGAATAAAATGAACCGCGTGCATTTTGCGAAGTTCCAGAGTCCCGTGGGGCCGTTGCTATTGGCAGGAAATGATCGAGGATTATGTCTGATCAGTTTTGCTGCCGGTGGGCACGTGGTACATCCGCAGTCTGGCTGGATGGAGGACAAGAAGCCGTTTCAAGAAACGATTCGCCAGTTGCAAGCATACTTTCGCGGGGAGTTGCGGGAATTCGATTTGCCGTTGGCCCTCGAAGGGACGCCGTTTCAACTTTGTGTTTGGAATAGCCTGTGCGCAATCCCTTACGGACAGACAATTTCCTACGGCAAGTTGGCCCATCAGATTGGTCAACCCAATGCGGCGCGTGCCGTCGGACTCGCCAACGGTTCCAATCCGATTCCGATTATCGTTCCGTGCCACCGCGTGATTGGCAGCAATGCCAATCTTACCGGCTATGGAGGGGGCCTCTCGATCAAGCAAAAACTGCTCTCCCTCGAAAGCCGGCAAATGCGCTTGCTTTAGGTGCGCGGATACCGGCTCTCAATTCTGAGTACTCGGGTGCCGAACGCCTCAGCTCAGCGAAGGCGTGAGCGCGAATCTATGTGGCTCACGAGTACCCATCCTTGCATGGGTCATAATTGGCTCGGTGGAGCTGAGAGGCGGATCTTTAGGTGCGCATGGCTATAAAACTCGCCTCATCTGGTTGGGTAGACGCAAGAAGGCTCTCATTCGTCTCGTCCGTTTATAGGGCCTAAACCCTCGCGTCGTAGTGCGGGGAAATTGTCTGTGGAGAGGCCGTCACCCCTCTTTCGGACGCTGCTACCCATCGCGCAGATTCAGGTCAAATCATTCGATTGTCCTGTCTTCGAATCGGGTAGCCGATCAAGTAAGTGACCGTCACGGGCATTGCGCCCTTCCTCTCCTCTCCCGCCTCCCAGCGATATCCATCTTGGGAAAGTCCACGAGTAAGTGCCCGAAGCTCTCGAGGCGTGTAGGACCGCAAGCAAGAGATTACCCCGTCGAACCACACCACAAATAGAACTACGGGAATCAAATAAGTCCACAGCAATCGCGACCAGCGGAACGGGCGGATCAACGGCACCAGCACGAAGGCCATTATCGGCATGAAGAGAACGAGAACGATTGTGAGCCAATCACGCTTTGGCACTTCGAAGATGCCCACTCCCTGGCGGCATTCAACAGCGTCCTGCAAAATGGCTCTCGCCTCTCTTGGGGGGAAATGATGGAAGGAAGTAAAGAGGGTGCGAAACCCTTCCAAGCCTGCAGGAACACAGGTTGCATCCACGGGGCTGGCGTGAAAGACAACCCCCGAGTGAGGCAAGTTTTTCGCGTGTTCGAACGCTCCCGGATTTGGAAATCTGTCCGTCAGGCAAATATCCAACGGGAAACGCTCCTTATCCTCAAAATCGCGAACCAAGCCCAGCCAGGGCCCTCCACCACCGGAGCAGAGGTCTAGGATCCGATGAGTGCCAGCTTCTTGCAGCGCGTACCGGAGCCGAGGAACGATCGGCTCGTAAAAGTTAAAAAAGTTCCAGATGATTTGCAGCGTGTCAGTGACGAAATCCCTAAGCAAATCAGGGAACCAAGATTGATCATGTATCTCGATCCATTGGAGTCTTCGCATTATCTCTTGCCGCCTTACTTGCAAAACTATGTTTCATGTTCGTAATTTAGAGAATTGGGATCTCAGTGCGATATTTCTCCTCGCAAGAACAAAACACTGTCGCGCCTAATGCGAATTACTGGAGGAGATTCAGGAGATTTCCGCTGCGAAGAGCGGAATCCAGCCGGTCCATGCTTAACGGAATTTCGACCTCCACACGTTCGGCGTTTACGGTGACGCGAATGCTGTCAAAAAGACTCGAAGGCTGGGAACCACCTCGCGTGGAATCGTGTTCGCGGTAGGCGATGCCTGCCTGCAGCAAAGCGGCGAGCGTGACGGCATCCGCGGGAGATGAACAGACAATTTCCGATTGCGCCGAAAGGCTGCCTTGATTGGTGATGTCGAACTCCATCGATTGAATGCGGCCGAGCAGCGCCGCGGCCTGAGGAATTTGAGCTGCTTGAGGCAGCAACTGCTGAAGGGCGGCACGCGAGTAATCCCTATTCCACACTGCCCACGCTAGGGAACTTTGGCGCGCGTCTTGCACTAGATCATAAAGGTCCGAATTTTGCGCGAGGTTTTGGTCGCCTTGAAAATGAACCGCAAGGAGATGTTCTATGGCTGCGCGCTGGCCGAAGACCGCAGTCTCCGAGTCGAGAAAAGTGAGAAACAAATCATTTGACGCTTCTCCGCCGCCGATTTGGAGCAGGCGAAGTCCGCGGAATTCCGCCGATGGCAAATTCTGCTGACGGAAATAATCTTCAACGGTGATGGGAGAAAAGTGGCCAAAGGCGACGCCAACGAGTCCGCCTCCGTGAATCTTCGTTACGGGAAGCGTCCCCCACGCGAGCGAGTCTACCTGCGTGTCGACCGGGAGGCCCGCCGCTGATAGGAAGAACTCGAGCTTGCGGAAACGCGTGGGTAGAAGACTTTGCTCCGCAACCGCAAACCAAGGCTGCTGGCGCGCAGCTGCTACGTCGAGATAACCTACTTCACCGACTTCCTTCGGAAACATCTGGGCAACTGATATGTCGAGCGTGCTCGCATAGACGAAGTGAGGGGTGCAAAGAACGGCGGCCGCAAGCGCAACCGCCACCCCCAGGATCCTCTTGCATGAAATCATTGCGAGCACGCTCTCAAAAGCAACACCTTACTGTACAGTGAGAGCAATTGACGTTGATTGCATCACTTTGCCTGACGTGGCATTGACCATGACTGTAGTCGTGCCTGTCGGCGTACCCATGTTGTTATTCGTTTTGTACCCGCAGCCGACGGCAGCGGCCAGCAATCCCGCGACGAGGGCGATGCGAATCCATTTCGGCGCACCGACGACACGGTGCAATGCTCTTTTCACGAAAAGCAGAAGCAACAGAAAGAACACCGCGAGCGCGGCGCCGAAAGGCCAGAACCGCGATGTGGGAATGATCCCGCCCATTTTGGTCACCGGATATGTTCCGACCGCGGCGGCGGAAATTGTCAGTTGCGTCGCGGCGGAAGCGCCCGAAAGCATAACGGTCGTCGGAGAAAACGAGCACGTTGCGCCGCCCGGCAGACCGGAACATGCAAACGATACCGTGCCGTTAAAACCGTTTGACGGAGTTATCGTGAGACTCGTCGATACGGATCGACCCCGCATGACCGTAAGAGCCTGCGACGCTGCGGCGACAGAGAAATTCGCCGTCGTGGGCTGAGTTTTCCCCACAGCGATGGCGCCGAACAGACCGTCGGCCTCATTCACAAGTCCCGCGGTGAAATACAGAGTGTCTTTGACGCCGGTTTGGCCAGTGGAATCGAAGACGAGGTCCCATAGCGAGCCGTTCACGAGGGCGTTGCCGTTCGCATCTTTCAGTGTCCCCAAGAAATTGCCCGTTGCGGGATCGAAAGCGTTGATCGTGCCATCGCCGAAATTTCCCACGAGAAGATCATTGGAAAACTGGCCGAAGTTGGCGGTGGCTATCACGATTCCCCAAGGGGAATTGAGCTGACCTTGGGAGATTACGCGGCGGACGAAATTGCCGTTGGCATCAAAAAGTGAAACGTAGCCGTTTCCTGGAGCATTGACGGGATCATGCTTTGCCGCGTTCTGCATCGCGTAGCTGACATACACCTGATTGCCGTTCAAGACATGCACGCCGAACGGAGCGAAGCCCGCGGGGAGCGTCGGATCGATAAAATTCCCAGAGAGCGTGGTCGATTTGAAAGTCGAATCGAAGACATCGATCCGCGCGTTGCGAAAATTAGCGGCGACAAGAAAGCTGCCCGTGCTGTTGGCGAGAAGCGCCAGACCTTTATAAACCGGATCGGTGCCAGAGCCGAAATTCGGATTGTTGACCGCGAGCACGGCGCTGTTCCCGCTGGTCCACGCGGAGATGGTGCCGTCCTCCGTCGAAAAGATGAAAAACGCGGGGCTGCCATTCACCGCAAAACCACTGGTGGTATTGGCGACGATGCCTGTTGGTGTTGCGGGCCCTGCCGCTCCCATTGGTGGAGGAATCGTCACCACGAGGGACTGGGGCACGCCTTGATTGTCGTAGAGCGTCGAGAAGCCGCTGTTGTTGTCGGAAATCCAGAACGGGCTGCCCGGAATGAAGGCAACTCCCCATGGATTAATGAGGTGCTTGTCCGTGTTTGGTGCGACCACGGTGCCGTCAGAAGTCAGGTTTGTTTGCGTATAGCTGGTAGTTTGTCCTGTCGCTCGGCGAATGGGGAGTGTAAGAACCAAGGGAAGAACCAGTGCCAAGTTAAAAATGAGTCGTCGCATACGGAGCTTTTATCCTCCAATCACAATTTACAAATCGCTGCACGGTGCCACTGGGAAACTTCCGCGCTGGCATGTTAGGTGCATGATGCGTTCCAGAAGAAACTGAATACGGCGTGAAGGAGTTATAAATTCGCATGCACATGGAACAGCAAAGGTTAACGGGACATCTCACTTTTGAAGGAAGTTAACTCGCCGACGCACAGGAATCGATACGACGAGAAATTAGACAAATTTACGTATTACTGGATAATGGCTATATAATCCGTAATACAGATGTTCTAAGGTGTGCGGCGCCGTTCTTGTCGGGGCTGTCGTCGTGCGCGTTGCGCGGAACTACGCGCGAGCGAGACGGATGCGGGGCGGCTCCTTGCCGAGACTTTGGATCCAGGAAATGAATTGCGCCTCCTTGTGGCTGACGCGCGAGCGGAAATGTTTTTGTAGCGTGTCGCGCAGCTTTAGGCGCGCGCGGAGAAGGCGCGTTTTCGTGGCGGGAATGGTAAGGCCGAGGGCTTCGGCGGTCTCCTCGGTGGAAAAGCCTTCGACGTCGCGCAACTGAAAAACAGCGCGCAAGCGAAGATCCAATTCCGCAATTGCTTCCGTGAGAATTTCATTTAGCTCCGTTTGCTCGAAGCGTTCCTCTGGATTGGGGCCCCAGTCTTCAATCTCGCGCGACATTGAGGATTCTTCGGTTTCCAGTGGCTCATCAAGGGAAAGCTCGCGAGGACGGCGTTTGCGAAGTTTCATGAGTGCCTGGTTGACGGCGATGCGGACGAGCCAGGTGTAGAACCGCGAATTGCCTTGAAAACTGCCAAGGTGCTCGAAGGCCTTTAAGAAAGCGTCCTGGACCACATCTTCGGCGTCTGAACGGTTTTGGGTGATGTTCCAGGCGAGACGGTAGATGCGCTTTTCGTAGCGCGTGACGAGCGCTTCAAAGGCGCTGACCTCGCCAGCTTGCGCGGCAATTACTAGGGTACGTTCGTCGTCTTCGGCGGCAGCAGACACCTTGCGAACGGGCGCCGGAGGTTGCAGGGCTGTCTCCGGCTTGGCTGCGGCTGTGAGTACGTCTTCTGTTTCAACGCAAAATTTCATCAACTCTCCGTCTCGCTTGCGTGTCCGACAGCCTGTGGCAGTGTCAAAAACGCATCGCTGATACAGCTTCCCGTCTGACCAAAGTGCAAGTAGACATGGATACTTAGAAGCGAGGAACGAGATAGCGTTGATCAAGAACGTCAAATGATTTTATAAAGGCCCAATCTCTTGATACTTTTGCGGTTATACTTGCATCTAACGTTCAGCGATACAAATAGATAGCCTTCCCGAAAAATTTCATAGGGCTGTGGAGTCGAAAAATATGAGTGCAACGGCGGATGGCTGTGCGGTGTTCCGCTTCGGCGTATTCGAGATTGACGTACAGAATCGCGAGTTGCGCAAACGTGGCGTGCGGCTCAAGCTCGAGGCGAAGCCTTTGCAGATTCTTGAGCTGATGCTGGAGCGTCCGGGCGAGATTATTACGCGAAAACAGATTCAGCAGAGCCTATGGCCGGACACATTTGTGACCTTCGACTACAGCCTGAATACCGCGGTAAATAAACTGCGGCTGGCACTGGGGGACTCGGCGGAGAACCCGCGGTTTATCGAGACGGTGGCTCGGCGCGGGTACCGGTTCATCGCGAGCGTCGGAACGATTCCTGCGATCGCGACATCCTCATCCACAATCTCCACGTGCGCGGCGGTTGCGTCGATTGCAGTGCTTCCCTTCCAGAATTCAAGCGGACAGCCGGAAATGGAATATTTGAGCGACGGCCTTAGCGAGGCGGTGATCCGGCGGATGTCACAAATTGCCGGCGTGCGTGTAATGGGGTGGAGCACAGTGCTGCGCTACAAGGGGCGAGAACTCGACCCGCAGGCGGCGGCCCGGGATTTGCGCGTGCAATCCGTGCTGGTCGGCAGCGTGGCGCCGCGAGAAGATGGCCTGTGCATGAGAGTAGAGCTTGTGGATGCGGAAACAGGATGGAGGCTCTGGGGAGAAGAGTACAAACGCGGGGGCGATGAAATTCAAACTCTCTCCGAAGAAATCGCGCAACAGATTACGGCGAGGGTTCAGCCGCGAATTATACCAAAGGATCGAAATCGTCAGGGGAAGCCGTACACGCAGAACGCGGAGGCATATTCGGATTACTTGAAGGGGCGCTATCACTGGCACAAACTTTCTGGTGAGAGTCTGAAGAAAAGTGTCTCGCACTTCGAGCTCGCGATCGAAAAGGATCCGAATTTTGCGCTGGCGCATTCGGCGCTGGCGGATGCTTACGTTCTATTCGCATTCGTAGCGCTACTGCGACCTCACGAGGCGCTGCAGAAAGCTCGAGCGGCGGCGCTGCGCGCGTTGGAAATCGATGCTGAGCTCGCGGAAGCGCACGCGTCGTGCGCGAGCATTACGAAACTCTACGATTGGGATTGGTCCAAAGCGGAGCGCGAGTACCAGAGATGTCTGGAACTCGACCCGAACAATGCGCTTGTGCGTCGGGGATATGGCGGATATTTGTCGGCCCTTGGCCGAACCGAGGACGCGCTGGGCGAAATGTACAAAGCGCAGGAACTGGACCCGATGTCGCTGCAGATCGGCGTTGAGGTGGCGTGGAATTTGTATATGGCGCGGGAATACGAAAAGGCCGTGCAGCAGGCGATGAGAACCCTTGATATGGAGGCGAAGTTTGCGGCGACGGGCCACGTGCTGGGGCTGGCTCTGGAGCAACTGGGGAAATACGACGAAGCCATTGAATGCTTCCAGAAGACGGGCGAACGGGAGGAGATGCACCAAACGACGGTTGCGAGTCTGGCGCATGCCTATGCGCGATGTGGACGCGCAAAGGACGCGGAAGCGATTTTGAATGACCTGACGGTGGAATCGACCAAGCGATATGTGGCGCCCTATTTGTTCAGCGTGATTCAGGCGGGCCTTGGCGAACGCGAACCGGCCGTTGAATGGCTGGAGAAGGCGTTTGAGACGCATGATGTTTGGATGATTTGGGTGAATCGCGATCCACGATTGGATGTGCTGCGAACGGAACCGCGGTTCCGGGGTTTGCTGCGGCGAATGAATTTCTCAGCTTAGGCCATCTCCTCCCGCGACGCGACCGGCGGAGCAAATGACGAAGACAAACACCCTGTCCGCCGGGGATGCAGATAGAAATTCGTGGCTTCGAGCTCCGCCTGTGAAGGCGAAAGAGTGCCACCCGCGCGCACAAGATTTCTGCTTCACGCTGAAGGAAGTCGAAAAGTTACAGAAGCTTGTCCCCGTCGGCCCTTCACGTTTTTTGCCAGATGTTGCGCAAGCTAACTCGGCGGAAGGTTGCCGAAATCGATCGCCGGATACGCGCACTGAAGGAAATGCGCGGGCGGCTCAATCGGTTTCTGCCACAGTGTGCCGCGCGCAGCTTGACGGGATTCTGCCCCATCCTTGCTGAATTGTCCGGCGACCCATCCTTGGCCGTTCCACCGAGGAGGAAGATCAAATGAAAAAGACAATGTCGTTCAAAAGAGATAGAGCAAGAAGACGCGGCGTTATCTTCACGGCGGTTTGCTTTTCCGACAGTTCCCACAATGCCATCAAACTAGGTTTACGGGGCTCCCGCTTGGGATCGGAAGCCCCTAGGCGATCCAAGCCGATTGTTGGGGTCTCTGTCGTGACATACCAGAGTAGGCAGGATCGGCTTGGTCAGCGATGAATATAACTTACTAGATACGTCACCGTCAAATATCATTTACTTGCCCCTCGGGCACGATTCATTGCGCGCGCTGTGTCCACGCTCGCCGCGACGATCTGACGCTCGAATGCGTTTCACAGTGGCGTCACAAGGAAAGGTTCATTCGTGCCCCGAAGGCAGGACCTGCGAGGTGACAAACCGGGGCTCCGTCGTTATCCATCCACCGGAAGCCAGGCCATGCTTTACTGTTCTTTCGAGATTTCTCGATCTAATATTTCACGTACGGCGGTGGCGAGAGCCCTTGGCGTGAAGGGTTTGGCAAGGCAAGAGTAGTAGAATTTACGAGTCACCTTTAGTCCCGCGAGCCTATCGGGATGGCCTGAAATGAAAAGAAATCTGGACGCGATGCCCAGTTGGTTGAATTGTTCTGCCAGCGCTGTTCCATTCATCCCTAACATGACCAAGTCAGTCAAGAGAAGATCGATGCGTCCTGAATTAGATTTCGCAATATGAAGTGCTTCGAGGCCATCCCCTGCGCAGAGAATCAAGTAACCCTGATCGGTCAAAGATTCATAAAGCAACCGCTGCACTATACCGTCGTCTTCGACGACCATTATTGTTTCCACTCCTTGGCATTGGCGACCCGTGATCACCGGCGGGGAAGTGCATCCGGCCCGCTGATTTGTGGAGGGCAAATATATTCGAAAACAAGAACCTCCTCCCTCTTTGCTTTGAACCCGGATGATGCCGTCGCTTTGCTTTACTGTCTGAGCAACCATCGTGAGGCCAAGCCCGTTTCCTCTATCCGTCGCCTTGGTCGTGAAAAAGGGTTCGAATATATGTGAGATTGTCGCTCGATCCATCCCGCACCCGGTATCGCTGACTTCCACAACTGACCATAGCCCGGGCGTAGCCGCTTCGCCATCACGAAAGAAGTCACTTTTTAGCTCTATGTTCGACGTTTTTAGAGTCAGGGTCCCGCCGTGTTGCTCCATTGAATCGCAAGCATTGATCACCAGATTCAACAATGCCTGTTCAATTTGGTAGGGATTGACTCGTACGTTCTGCACTTGAGGGTAGAGGTCGCGCACCAACGCTATGTCCTCGCCCATCAACCGTTGAAACATATTCGCAACGCTGGAGACCACTTCATTCAGCTCCACGGCGCACGGTTCAACGACATGCTCGTGGCTGAACGCCAGCAAACTCCGGGTCAATTCCCGGGCCTGTAAGGAAACCTGCCGAATGCACTGCGCCATCGGGTATATTTGGCTGGACGGATCAAGACGCTTCATCATCAGCTCGCTATAGCCGAGGCTGGCCGTGAGAATATTATTGAAGTCGTGCGCGATACCGCCTGCCAATTGGCCAACTGTTGCGATTTTCTGAACTTGGCGAAGGTCGTCTTCTAATCGCTTCCGTTCCCTTGTTTCATTTTCCCATTTTGCGTGTGTATCCTCATCCGACTCCAGCAAACGATCGTTGTCGATCGCGAGGGATAAGAATTGCGCCACTAGGGCCAATACCGCCTCATCCTCGGTCGTGAACGGGCCTGCAGGTTTATCCCAGGCGCGGATCCAACCGATGCTGTGGTCGTCTCGGTCTAAGAGAGGGACGGCCAGCCAAGCGCACGACGACAAATGTTTCCCCAGGGATTCCGGTTGTGTTTCTGTCGCATGGAAATTGGGCCTGGACTCGGGCCGGATCATCTCCTCGATTTCAGAAATCAGTGCGCCAATTGAGCTGCTGTTGGGTCGGAATTGTAAGGAGGGCTGTGTGACTCCCTGCACATCCGTGCCGTTGGCGAAGATTCTGACCGCGACCCGTTTCGCTCCAAGAATTGCGCGCGCCCCGTCAGTGGCAATTACGAATATCGATCGCAGAGATCTTTGAAGGTTGATCTCGTGGAGAAGTGTGACAAGAGCTTGGAACTGGCATGCCTTAAGAGGCACAGCTATGCCAGGCATCCGCATAGCTGTAATGGGGGATTCATGCGTCATCGTTCCACCGCCGTTTCTTGAGGATGTCCTCCATTTAGGAGGAGTGGGCAGTCCACAACCTAATGCACGCGGGTGTTTTTTAGCTGTTCAATATTGCTCAGGATGATAAATATTTGCTAAATGATTACTATTATGTAGCTACCATTCATGTAAAAGAGCCAGGACGTTACGGAAGTTCTCATTACTATCGGCAGCGCGACATTCGCCTTATGGGATACCGGCGGCCCTTTCACGATAGCGGCAGGCACGGACGAAGTTCCAGCTCAAACATTTGGACAAAACTTCGACACGAGCGACTTTGGGAATGCGTTTGCGCCCGGCGATTATATAGCCGACAATCAAGCTTACCTTTTCTCTTGGCACCGGCACGTTACAGTCGACCGCCTACACCGATTCAGGGCAGGTCTTGAATACCGGGGGGCTTTGATCTCGCCAACGCCAAGCCGTGTCCGGCGCAAACAATCCCAATGTTTCCGACGCGTGCAATGAATCGTTACAGTGGCGCGACGCCGGCACATCCGGCGCCAACAATCCGGGGCGGCACTGAAACGCCTGAACCGGCGAGTCTTCTTCTCCTTCTCACGGGAACTGGAGGAGTTCTCGCCCTCGCGCGTCGGCGCTTCTTCTGTTAGCACGAGAGCCGGTTCACGTCTTCCCCGTGTTTCTCGAACCAGCCCGCCGTCACACGCGTAAAAACTTCCAATTGGGTCGTGCCGAAAATGAATTGATTCTTCAGTAGGAATACGCTCATAAACGCATAGCCCGAATCGGAACCGTTTACCGAGCGCGCGTCTCAGTGCCAGCCGCCGCCTTGTGGTTCAGCTGGCTGGTGCTGGTGCCCGCGTCCCGTAGCTGGGCTTTCATCGCGTACAATGCTGCATCTGCCGCACCCACGAGCGTGTCAATCGTTTCGCCATCTCTCGGATAAATCGAAATGCCGACGCTGACCGACAGCCTCGGCTCTCTGCCGTCGTTCGCAAGGCTGTCACGGATTCGCCGCGCCACTAGGCCAGCCGCTTCCAGTCCCGTCTCGGGCAGCACAACCGCAAACTCATCCCCGCCGAAACGTGCGGCAGTATCAATGTCACGGCTCGAGTTGCCCAAAACGTCGGCGAGCCTGCAGAGCGCCTGACTGCCGACGACGTGCCCGAACCGATCGTTAATCTGCCTCAAGCCATCGAGGTCCAGGAACAAAATGGCGAACTCGCGCGTTGTGCGTTCGGATCGCTTGATTTCACTATCAACAGTTTCTATTAGCTGACGGTAGTTGGCCAACCCCGTCAGGGGGTCCTTGGCCGCCTGTTGTCGCAGATGGTCCTCCAACTTGCGCTGTTGGGTCACGTCCTCGACGATGATCTCGAAATCTTCGGTTTCGCCCCCTTCGCTGACCTCGCGTCCGCTGATCCGCACTCTTAGGGGTGTGCCATCGGCCCGCTGCCAGTCAACTTCCAGGGGAGGGATGCCGTCCTGCTCATCGATGTGCCCGAGCAACTGCGCCCGCTTAGTAGGATTACACAGGATGTCGCTTACCTGGATCGATTCCAGAAGCGCATCCTTGGTGTGATAGCCTAGCATGGTTACCAACGCTTCATTTACATCCAGAAACTTGCCTTCACTGCTGCAACGGCACATTCCATAGGCCAAGTTCCCGACCAAGGCGCGGTATCGCGCCTCGGAGTGGCGTAGCTTTTTTTCCGATTGGTCGCGTTCCTGACGTAGGTGGTTCTCGCTTAGAGCTCGGCGAATGGCGACCGGAAGGTGGCCCACGTGATCCATTCCCACGCAATCGGCAGCTCCTTCAGTGATCAACTCCGCCGCTGTTTCCTGCTGCATTGCGCCGGTCAGAAAAATCAACGGGATCTCTTTATTCTTCGAGTGCAGAATCTGAAGGGCCGGGGGACCTTTCCAGTTCGAGGTTGGGTATTCGATCACCAGCACATCATAAGTTCTTGAGGCCAGGCGTTCGGCAAACTGATTCGGAGTGAAAATTAGATCCTCGCTGATTTTGAAATGCGCCTTCTCAAGCTCTTGGACGCACTGCCTTACATCCGCGGCGTTAGAATGAACAAACAGGACGCGCAGGAGCCGTCTTCGGCTCGCCGGTCCCTCGACGAGGAAGCCTTTCGGGACACTGACGTTCCGGGATTTCTTAACATTAGCTGGCGAGGTTGAATCCATGGTGAACACTCCCAGACTTCTCTAAGTGTTGAGGAAAAGCGCAATTGGCGTTAGCTCAACGAGCTGGAATCACGTCGCAATCGTAAGGCCACGGTGCAAGGCATATCTGTTCAAAACGAAACAGGTTCCTAAGAGTTACCTATGCGATATATGTAATCCCTATGACCGCAACAGTAATCTTTATAGAATTCACCGGTATACATTGCACTCACGCAACCAATTAACGTTGTGCCACAGTTTATTCATTCACCGGCGGGAGCGGAGCCTGCGCCCACGGCACGAAGTTTATGGTTGGACCACGACCGCGCGCTCCGCAGTTTTGATCATGGAGAACGAGATCCGTGGCCCTTCCAACAAATGGGAACCCTGTCGTTCCCACTTTGGGGTCCAGTCCCCAATTGGGATTCTTCATATATATATGAAAGTACGTAATCTACATGTTATTATGGGGAATACGCCATTCCCAATCCGAGATTTACCTGCGAACAAGAAATTCAACTCAGCAACTCTCAAATATAGGACGGTGAACCAATTAGGAACTGTTCCCATTTGGTGCACCGAGTGCTTCAGTCGAAGAACCCGCCCGGAGGGAATCCGCAGCGGGCAGCGAGGCGTAGATGGCAATAGAGCTTAGGATGGGAAGAACAAGGCAAAATGAACATATCGGTGTCGCAACCATTCTGATCGTGGATGATGAAGAATCGACGCTTCGGATTTGTACCGACATTGCAACGCAATTGGGCCTACACGTGCGCACCGCCAGCACCACGGAACAGGCACTCGAAGAACTCGATCAGTATCCCGTCGATATTGCCATCACGGACCTCAAGGTGCCGCAGATCGGCGGCCTCGAATTATTGCGCCGTATCCGCGAACACTACCCGCAGGTCTCCGTTCTGGTTCTCACGCAGTACGGCACAATACAAACGGCGGTCGAAGCCACTCGTCTGGGTGCCGCTGACTATGTGACGAAGCCGTTCCATATCGATGAACTAAGCGGCAAGATCCAACGGTTGGTCCGGGAGCAAGAACTCGATCAGGAGAATCGCGTTCTCCGCGAGCAGCTTCGCACGCGGCCCGGTTACGGCGAGTTGATCGGCGTCTCCGCCAAAATGCAACGCGTTTATAAGCTGATTGAGAAGGTCAGCCAGCACAATTATCCCGTGTTGATTCTCGGCGAGAGCGGCACGGGCAAGGAACTCGTGGCCCGCTCGATTCATTTCTCCGGAACGCGTAGCCAGAAACCATTTGTTCCCGTGGACTGCTCGGCGTTGGTTCCCACGCTGATTGAGTCCGAGCTTTTCGGCTATGCCAAGGGAGCTTTTACCGGCGCCATACACACCAAGCAGGGCTTGATTGAAAGCGCCGACGGCGGCACGCTCTTTCTCGATGAAATTGGCAATCTCCCTGTTGAAATGCAATCCAAGCTGTTGCGCGTGCTGCAGGCCCGCGAAGTGAAGCCCGTCGGCTCGAACGAACGCGTTTCCATCGAAGTGCGCGTGATTGCCGCGACCAATAAAGACCTGGAAAACGCAGTTCGCGCGGGCGAATTCCGACAAGATCTTTTCTTTCGCTTGAACGTCGTTCAAATGAACTTACCGCCGCTTAGGGAGCGCAAGAGCGACATTCCGGTACTTGTGCAGTTGTTCCTCGAAAAATTTGCCGACGCCGGACGCCCTTTACTGTCGCTCGCACAAGACGCCATGACGCGGCTCACCGCCTACGGTTGGCCCGGAAACGTCCGCGAACTCGAAAATGCCATCGA
>DASYYR010000082.1:0-15004 GCA_035933575.1 Candidatus Acidiferrales bacterium
CGTTACATTTCCCGCGAATTGCATGATGAGTTCGGCCAAATCCTCACGGCCATCGGCTCGATGCTCAGCCGCACGGAAAAACGCGCGCCGGAGGGCTCGTCCCTCCACACGGATCTCCGCGAAGTCCGCGATATCACGCAGGCCGCGCTCGACAAGGTGCGCACCCTGTCGCAGGCGCTGCATCCGGTCATGCTCGAGGAATCGGGACTCGAAAACACCATGGATTGGTATCTTGCCACTGTGGAAAAGCAAACCGGCCTCGCCATAAGTTACGAAAAATCCGGCACTCCATTTCCACTGGATGGCGCCGCGTCAGTCCATATCTACCGTATATTGCAAGAAGCCCTGAACAACGTGGCGCGGCATTCCGGAGCGCAGCAAGCATGGGTTCGCTTGCGCTTTTCGTCTGACAAATTGGAATTAGAAGTAGAAGATCGCGGCGCGGGATTTGTCCGCAGCGCTGCAAAGCCAGGCATCGGATTGGTTGCAATGCGGGAGCGCGCGGAACTCCTAGGCGGCACGATTGAATTTGTCCAGCCGGCCGCGGGCGGAACACTGATCCGCTTGAGCGTTCCGAAAACCAGGATGGACTGACATGCCAGATAAAATCACCGTGCTGCTCGTCGACGATCACGCCCTCGTTCGCCGCGGCTTCCGTCGAATGCTCGAAGACGAGCCGGACATCTCCGTTGTCGGAGAGGCAAGCGACGGCGAAGAGGCAATTCGCCTTGCACGCGAGCTTAAGCCCCAGGTTATCTTGATGGATTCAGCTCTGCCTCACGTCAGCGGCCTCGATGCAACACGCCAAATTCTCGCCGCTCGTCCGGTGAGCTTGATTTTAATGTTGAGCATGCATTCGGAAGACACCCTCGTCCGTCAAGCGCTCGACGCCGGCGCCCGCGGATATATTCTCAAGAACGCGGTCGATCTCGAGCTCCCAGCGGCCGTCCGGCGCGTTGTGGCTGGTGAAATCGTGCTCTCCCCACAACTTTCCCATTCCGAGGCCCTAAAGGGCGAGCGCAACTCCGGTCTCACTGTTCGCGAGCTGCAGATTTTGCAACTCATCGTGAATGGCAAGTCCAACAAGGAAATCGCCGAGCAACTCGACCTCAGCGTGAATACGGTCGGCGTTCATCGCGCGAATATTATGGACGCACTCGGAATCCACAAAACTGCCGACCTCGTTGTCTACGCGATTCGCAACGGCTTGGTGAATATCTCGTGAACCGCAGATCGTTTCTTCTGAGTCTGGCAGGATTGGCTTCTGCCAACGCATTGCAAATCGATTCCGCGGGCGCATTCTCTCCGCCGCAGCAATCAAATCCCGGATTTCGTTTGATCGATGTAACTTCGCAATCCGGCATTCACTTCAGCCACAACAGCGGAGCATACGGCGGAAAGTTCCTGCCTGAGACAATGGGTTCCGGCTGCGCGTTCCTCGATTATGACGGAGACGGCTGGCAGGACGTCCTTCTCATCAACGGTATGGACTGGCCGGGACACCGGCGAGCTCGTAGCACGATGCGCCTATATCGCAACAATCGCAATGGCACTTTCACAGACGTTACGCGCCGCGCGGGCCTCGACATCGAGATGTACGGCATGGGCGTTGCAGTCGCGGATTACAATAACGATGGTTTCCCCGATATTTTCGTCACTTGCGTCGGGCAAAACCGCCTGTTCAAAAATACCGGTCGCGGAACTTTTCTCGACGTCACGCGCGAAAGCGGTCTCGCGGGAAGGGAAGGATTCAGCACGTCGGCGCTGTGGTTCGACTTTGATCGCGACGGTTTCCTCGACTTGTTCGTCTGCAACTATGTGAAGTGGTCCCCAGCGCAAGATGTCTTTTGCAGCCTCGATGGCAAGCACAAGTCCTACTGCACTCCCGAAGCCTACCGCGGAGAAACGTGTTGGCTGTTCCGCAATCGCGGCAATGGAACATTTGAAGACGCCACCGCCACCAGCGGAATCTTCGATACAAGTTCCAAATCCTTGGGTGTCGCGATGCTCGATTACGACGAAGATGGCTGGCCCGATATCATGGTCGCGAACGACACTCAGCCTAACAAACTCTATCGCAATCAGCGTAATGGAACATTCAAAGACGTCGCCGTCGAAGCGGGCGTCGCATTTAGCAACGACGGAAAAGCGCGCGCTGGCATGGGCGTTGCCGTAGGCGATTTCAACCGTTCAGGCCGCCCCGGAATTGCTATCACCAATTTTGACGATGAGATGATCGGCCTCTACCGCTCGCTGGGTAAAGGTTTGTACGAGGACGTAGCTGTCCAGAGCGGCGTTGGGCTTCCTTCGAAGAATACTTTGGGTTTCGGATGCGTTTTCGCCGACATGAATCTCGACGGCGCGCTCGACCTCGTCGTCGCCAATGGACACATCGACGAGACTGTGCGCAACATTCGCGGAAACGTCGGCTACGCGCAACCTCCGCAGCTTTTTTTGAACGATGGCGCGGGCAAATTCCGCGATGTAGCTTCCGAGGTTGGCGATGCGTTCGCGCGGCCAAAAGTCGGACGCGGCTTGTGCTACGGCGATTTCGATCGTGATGGAGATCTCGACCTGTTAATGACCACCAATAACGGTCCCGCGCATCTTTTCCGCAACGATCAGCTTTCGCACAATCGCGCCATTCGCTTCCGCCTCACCGGCGTCAAGTCAAATCGCGACGCAATCGGAGCGCGCGTCCAAATCTTCCACAACGAGTCGAGCCAGTCCCGGCTCGTGAAGAGCGGTTCCAGTTATCTCTCGCAATCGGAGCTTCCCGTAACGTTTGGCCTCGGCCAGGCAGATCGTGTGGACCGCGTCGTGCTCAACTGGCCCAGCGGCAGAACGGAAGAGTATAAACATTTAGCTTCGGGCAAACTCTACGAGTGCGTCGAAGGGAAGGGAATCACCCCACTCGACGGTTTCTGATGCGCACGGCTCCTTTACAGCTCAACTTCAACGCCCGCAAGCCTTCGAGCCACTTGGGCAATGTCCGATCGATTTGAGAGATCGAGTACGCCCGTATGGAACGGCACCGCCTTGAAGCGCAGTCCGAGCGAACTCAGCCCGAGTTGTACTGCTTCCGGCAGCTCGTATTCTCCGCGCGCCGAGCGTGCCACTTGTTCGCACGCGCGAAAGATGCCCGCGTCAAATCGCCAGCAGTTCATGCTTATGAACACTTCTCCATCGCGGGCCGTTTCGGGCATCTCATCGGGCTTCTCGACGATTTTCTCCAGGTAGCCTGTCGCGCTGATTCGCAGCAGCGCATAGCGAAGCACCCGCTCGCGCGGAATTTCGCTTTCGCGCACCAGAGTTTCTCGCTCGAACGCCGGCAATCCCGGCTCGCCAAGCATCCGTAGCGCCCGAAAAACCTCGACCGGATAATAGTTGTCCGAGTTCAGCACCAGGAATTCTTCGCGTCCTGCAAACTGTTTCGCCGTGAGCAGCGCATTCGCGGTTCCCAACGGCTCCTCCTGAATTGCAAAACTCACCTCGACTCGGCGCGCAGAAATGCTCTGGTAGTATTCGCGAATCGCCGTATGCTCGGGCCCAACGACCAGACATGCTTGGCGGAACCCCGCATCAGCCAGCGCGCTCAACACATAATCGAGAAACGGACGCCCAATCGGAATCATCGCCTTCATCCCCGCATCGGCGGCTCGCATCTGATCCGTGGCGAGTTGCGCCGTCGCGTCCGGCGACCGCATTCTTTTCCCCAACCCGCGCGCGAGAATCACCGCCTTACGGATTTCGAACAACGAGCCGGCGTTTTCAGAAATTCGAGTTTTGCGATGCTGATTCGCGCTGTTCATGAGCCTAGTGGGCCAGCTTCATTCCTCCGACGAGCGGCGCATTATTATCCTACAGTCCCCGCGGTTCGCCAGACCTCTTCTCGAAGGCATTCGACACTACGGAACGGAAAATTCGACATCAAAAGATTTGAGGTAATGATGATATGGTGTGACATTCCGCGAGGGACGGCTCGCGGGCGGCGGAATCAAGTCTGTCGCGACACCTCGCCGGTAACGCACCCGTTATTTTGCGCATCCTTGCATCTGGGACTTGGACACCATGCACCTGAGATGGATTGATTACGCAGTCATCGGAGTTTATTGCGCCTTCGTGCTAGGCGTGGGTTTCACGCTGAAGAAATCCATGCGCACGAGCATGGACTTTTTCCTCTCCGGCCGGCGAATCCCCGCATGGATCACGGGACTCGCCTTCATTTCCGCGAACCTGGGCGCTCTCGAAGTGATGGGCATGGCCGCCAGCGGCGCGAAGTACGGCATGCTCACCACGCACTTCTACTGGCTCGGCGCGATTCCAGCCATGATTTTCGTCGGCCTTTGCATGATGCCGTTTTATTACGGCAGCCGCGCGCGTTCCGTCCCTGAATACTTGCGGCTTCGCTTCGACGAAAAAACGCGCGCCTTCAATGCGTTTACGTTCGCTATCATGACCATCCTCGCCAGCGGCATCAATCTTTACGCCATGGCTCTCGTCTTCAAACTCATGCTGGGCTGGTCAATTCACGCAACGATTTTGCTGTCGGCGGTTGTTGTGCTGATCTACACGTTTCTCGGCGGCCTCACTTCCTCGATTTATAACGAAGTGCTGCAATTCTTTCTGATCGTTTTCGGCATTTTGCCGCTCGCGGTCGTCAGCGTCACGTATGCGGGCGGTTGGCGAGGTCTCGAAGCGCGCATGCCGCCGGGCTTCACGCACATGTGGGCCAACCTTGGACACGCAACCGCCAATCCGATGGGCGTGGATTGGTTCCAATTGATCGCCGGGCTTGGTTTCGTTCTCTCGTTCGGATATTGGTGCACTGATTTTCTCGTCATTCAACGGGCGCTCGCCGCGCGTGACATGACTGCCGCGCAAAAAACTCCTCTGATCGCCGCGATTCCCAAGATGTTCATTCCTTTTCTCGTGATTATTCCCGGCATGGCGGCATGGGTTTTGCTGCCGAAGGCGGCGTTCCTCGTCGAAGGGAAAGTTGATTACAACATGGCCCTTCCGCTTTTGCTGGCAAACTACTACCCGCCAGGAATGCTCGGCGTCGGTATCACGGCGTTGTTGGCGAGTTTCATGTCTGGAATGGCGGGCAACGTCACCGCATTCAACACCGTGTGGACGTACGACATCTATCAGTCGTACATTCGGCCCGCGGCGAGCGACGCGCATTATCTGACCATGGGCCGCATCGCTACGGTCAGCGGCGTTTTGCTCAGCGTGTTGGCGGCATACGTCGCGCTCAGTTTCCACAACATCATGGACTATTTGCAATTGTTGTTTTCGTTTGTGAACGCGCCCTTGTTTGCCACGTTTTTGCTGGGCATGTTCTGGAAACGCGCCACATCAAACGGGGCTTTCTTTGGCTTGGCGAGCGGCACGCTCGCGGCCGCTTTGCATTATTTCGCGACGCTGCACGGCTGGTTCGTCTACAGAAGTGAAATGGCCGCGAACTTCGACCGCGCAATTTATGCCTGGGGCGTGTGTTTCCTCGTCACTATCATTGTCAGTTTCTTTACGCGCCCGCGCGCGGAAGCTGAACTCGGCGGGCTCGTATATTCGTTGACGAAAAGACAAAACTACGGCCATCTTCCTGTACTGCGCAGGCCGCTGACTTTGGCGATTTTTGTCGCCGTGATCGCTATCGCGCTGAATTGGATATTCCGATGAGCGCTTCCGAATCTGGACTCGATATTCGCTGGCCCATCGGCTTGCTCTTCCTCGCAATCGGAGCAGCCGTCGCCGTATACGGGATATTTTCGGTTAGCCGCACGGATCTGTGGGGCCTGCAAATCAATTTGAATCTCTGGTGGGGCGTCATCATGACTGCATTTGGCCTGGGAATGATTTGGGGCGGCGCACGCGCTGGCCGCCGCCCGTCATGAGAACGTGCCGCACCCAAGCTTTGTACTACGCCTCCGAATGATTACTGTGCAGCGGCTCGGTTCTATCGGCTCAACTAGTTACTCGCGATGACCTCTCCTGACGCTGTAAAAAAATCCTTCATCGATATATTTGGCGCCGCACCTCGACTTTTTCGCGCGCCCGGCCGTGTGAATCTCATCGGCGGCCACCTCGATTACAACGAAGGATGGGTGCTTCCAATCGCGATTGATCGTTCCTGCTTCGTGGCTGCAAAAGCTTGCAACGATCGCCTCCTGCGAATTCATTCTGTGCAGATGCAAGAGACCTTCGAGTGCCATTTGGACGACCCTCGTCCATCACAACATCATTGGAGCAACTACGTGCGCGGAGTCGCGTGGGCGCTCCGTGACGCTGGTCAATCCATCGCCGGCGCGGACCTGCTCATCTCAAATGACGTTCCCATGGGCGCAGGTCTCAGTTCTTCCGCCGCGCTAGAAGTGTCCGCAGCTTTCGCGTTATTGCGTCTCTCAGATTTGGAAATAGATCGCGTGCAGCTAGCCCGCGTTTGTCAGCGCGCAGAAAACGAATACGTCGGAATGCGTTGCGGAATCATGGACCAACTCGTCGCTTGCTGCGGCCGTCGCGCCCATGCCTTGCTGATTGATTGCCGCACGCTCGAAATCGAGTCCGTGCCTTTCGACGACTCGAGTGTCGCCGTGGTTGTCGCAAACACCATGGTCAAGCACGCCCTCGCCGCTTCCTCGGAATACAATCGACGGCGTGCCGAGTGCGACGACGCAGTGGCAAGAATTCGCGCCGTACGGCCGGACGTGAAAACTCTCCGCGATGTTTCGTGGACGGAGATTGAACAGCTCGCGTCCGCCTGGCCCGATAACATTCGCCGTCGCGCCCGCCACGTCACAACCGAAATGCTCCGCGTGCACGCTGCCGCCGCCGCGTTGCGCAAAGGCGATTTCGCCGAGTTAGGCCGCCTCATCTCTGAAGCGCATGCCAGTCTCGATACCGATTACGAAGTTTCTTCAGTCGAATTAAATCTGATGGTGGCGCTGGCGAAACAAATTCCGGGACTCTTGGGCGCTCGCATGACTGGAGCTGGATTTGGAGGATGCACAATAAATTTGGTCCAACCGAAGGAAGCCGCCGAATCCGCCGCTAAACTCGCAAAGTCCTACGAGGAAAAAACGCGCATCAAGCCGGATATATACGTGTGCCACGCATCAGATGGCGTCGAGGAAATTGTTTAAGCACTTACGTCAATTCATTGATGCTATTGTGTGGACGTCACCTTCAACAGAACAACTCCATGCGCGGGCACGGTCGCCGTATAGCCGTCTCCTGACGCTGCGACGTCCTCATGCCTCCACAAATCTCTTACGCGCAGTTTCTGTCCCGCCAGATTCACGTCGCTCCATTTCACCGTCACAGCCTGCGGTTGATCGTCGCGATTGAAGAGGCCCACGGCCAGTGAACCATCATGGAGCGGACGCGTGACCACAACGGCCGTGGCTGCAGCATCGGAAATGCGCTTCGCCGGCTTGCCATCGGGATCCTGGTCGATCGCGATAACCTCGCGGTTGGTCAAAATCTCTTTTGTGTCCGCGGACATTGTCCGCAAGTCATTACCCGCAAGCAACGGCGCCGCCAGCAGCGACCACAAACTCATGTGCGTCTTATATTCGTCGTTCGTCATGCCGCCGTTGCCGATTTCAAGCATGTCGGGATCGTTCCAGTGGCCCACCCGAATATATGGAGCGATGTCGAATTGGTTGAATCCGATATCCGACATCCTCTTCCAGGTGTCGTTGATGTCGTCGGTAGTCCGCCACAAATTTCCACCGACCTTCGCACCCCACGTCCACACTTTTTCTTCGCCATATTGGCACAAGCTGAAAACAATCGGCCGTCCCGTCTTCAGCAGAGCGTCGCCCATCTTCTGATACACCGCTTGCATGTCTTCGTTCTTGTAGATTTGATCGGCGCTGCACCAATCGTATTTCAAATAGTCAAAGCCCCATGCGGCGTACGTATTTGCGTCCTGCTGTTCGTGCCCGTAGCTGCCTTCGTAGCCCGCGCAAGTCTTTGGCCCGGGCGAAGAATAAATGCCGATCTTCAACCCTTTCGAATGGACGTAATCCGCAAGGGCCTTCATATCGGGAAATTTCAGGTTGCTTGTAATGTTGCCATTGGCGTCGCGCGGGCCTTCCCACGTGTCGTCAATATTGATGTAAATGTAGCCCGCATCCTTCATGCCGCTCGAGACCATGGCGTCCGCCATGCCGCGAACGTCCGCGTCGGTCACTTTGCCGGCAAATTTATTCCAGCTGTTCCAGCCCATGGGCGGCGTGCGCGCCAATCCATTATCCGGAACGTCGTGCAGCGCGGGAGGAGGAATGCGAGCCGGAGGCAGCATAACTTTCGGATCGCCGCGTTCCGCGACTCCCTTCACGGGTTCGCGGCCAGGAAAAGTGGACGTCAGAGAAATCTTGTCGCCCTCAACCGTGCCGTCATACGTCACAACGCGCGTCTGAGGCGGCCGTCCAAACGTTACGATGAAATGCAGAGTTCCATTGCGCAGCGTTCCGTCGCTGATAGGAATCTCGCGGCGCGGCCCAAACATCACTTTTCCGGTGACGCTCTCGCCATCCTGCTTCAAATCGAGAAACATTTCGCGGAAGTTTCCGTCGCCCGTGGGCGTCTTAAGAATCCAGAAACCCGTGATGTTCGTCTGCGGAGTTTGCGCAGCGGCAAAAAAAGTGAAAGCCGCGGAGGAGAGAACCAGCGCCAATATTGCGCCGAACAGTGTGCTCATAAATGGCAGGCGCGCTCGCGAAATATTTCGTAAAGTTTTCATTGGATATATTCGACCTCGTCTCGAGTTTCGTATTTTATTGCGGAGCTGGTTCACACACTGCTACCGAACCGAGCCAACACCCAATTTCCAATCCGAGAGTGTACATCACGATCGCCCCTCGCGAAATTGGATAACCGTGCAATCAGTGCGCTGCATAAGCGGGAAACGATTCAGGCGTTGTGCGTCACAGCAACAACGGACTCACGATGAATGTGCACGTCAAGAGCGTGGTCGAGTCGAGCGTCAACGCGATGGAGCCGCCACCCGCGATTAGGATCTATGCGAAATAAAACGTGTTTCATGCGCCCCAGTCGGGACGAACATTGAATAATCGGTGATTTAAGGGGGGAGTGTAAAAAGTGCTTATCCTAGACACACCTGTTCAGTCTAGTTGTTCAAAGAGACAATACAGACGAGAATTTATTTACTTGACACTAGTGTTACGCGGGAAGAAAGCAGTTGCCGGAGCAAGCCCCAAATCTTAGGAGCAGCAGAACGGGAGTGCCGGAAACAGTCGGGAAGGGAATTTGGTTGCGGGGGTCGGATTTGAACCGACGACCTCCGGGTTATGAGCCCGACGAGCTACCAGGCTGCTCCACCCCGCGCCTTAGATACTACGCGACTTGCTGCTCCCCTGCAACCGCACTCACATCAGGTGCCCGATAAGTGCCCAGAATTCGAGCACGTTGACGTTCAAACTGCTCCATGTGTTCAGCCAAGACGTGTGCGTAAATGTTCAGAGTTGTCGAAATACTGCCGTGTCCAAGAATCTTGGATACCACAGTCACTGGCACCCCAGCTTGTAGCTGCCGCGTTGCGAACGTGTGCCGGAACATGTGCAAATGACCGTTCGTAACTTTCAGCTTCCCGCGTAGGTGTCTCTTCAACACTAAGGTCAGCGTTCCACGGCGTGCCGTTCTTCGTGGTGAAGACGAATCCTTCAGCCCGGTTTCCAATGTGGATTCTGAGTTCATCCACAATTTGATATGGGATTGGGATTTCCCGAATTGCGTTCTTCGTCTTCGGAGACTGAACCTTGCCGCGCCAAACGGCTTGACGGACGCGAAGCAGTTTTCTGTTTGGGTCAACGTCACAAACGCGAAGCCCACACAGTTCACCCGCCCGCATCCCGGTTTCAACGGCCAGCCAGTAGAACAACCTCACCGCTCCCGTTGACCTGCTGAGAATGCCTTCCACTTCAGCGTCCGAATAGGCGCGTACTTCCGTTTCCGACTTTCCAATTTTCTTGGCCGACTCCCAGATGTTCTCCCGCACGTTCCCCCATGCCCGGCCTTGCTTCAGGATGAGTTTCAACGTGCCGAAGATGTTCTTCTTGGTCTTGCGACTCACAGCCAACTTCGATAGGAACGTGTCAATGTCCCGTGTGCTGATCTCCCGAACTTGCCGCTTGCCGAAGAAAGGGAGCAAATGATTTGCGAGATGTCCGCGCATATTCAAAACCGTGGAAGCCTTCATCTCTGGAAACGCTTGGTCGCTCCACTCTTGGGCGAGAGCCTGAAACGTCGTGGCTGATTCGGGAAGGTATCCGGGGTCGTTAACACGGGCAAGGATGCCGTCAAGCTGCCTCTTGGCCTGCTTCGCTGTAATTCTTCCGACAATTCCAAAGACCCTAGAACGCTTTCTTCGGAATATCTGGCCATTCGGCAAACGGATATCCTCTTTCCACCGCCCCATATAACTGTCATGCGCTTTGCCGTGCTTAACCACTATTTCTCCATGCTGGTAACGTGTGCGAGCCATGTCCCTTCCTTTCGTTGGGTCATGGCCCTGCCGGATTCGGGGCAGAATGGTAGCACAAAATCCCTGGCCCGTTCCGTGTAACGGTTCGCTTTCTAATCGATCATTTGTGATGACTGCCATTTCCGGGTTTTATGCGGCTGCAGCGCCGAAGTTGTAGATGTCGGCGTCGGGGTCGTAACCGTTGATTTCGAGCACTTCAGAGACGTAACGTCGTCCTGGCCGACGTTCGAGCTGGACGATTACGTTAAGAGAGTCTCCAATGTTTGTCTTGATGGCGCGATATGGGAGTTCGATCCCGCTTTGAAGGACACAACTTGTGAAGCGGGCAAGGGCTTGGGCGGCGGAACTGGCGTGGACTGTGGAAAGCGTTCCCGAATGACCGGTGTTGAGTAATTGGAGCAAGTCAAACGCTTCTCCGCCGCGAATTTCCCCCAGAATGATGCGGTCGGGCCGGTGGCGCAAAGATGCCTTCAGCAAGTCGCGGATCGTAATGGCTGGCAGGTCGGGCTGCGCCTGACGCGCCTCGAAGCGGACAAGGTTGGGCTTTTCCAAGCGGATTTCCGAGGTGTCCTCAATGAGGAGAATCCGGTCATCATCAGGGATGAACTTTCCGAGCGCAGCCAAGAGAGTCGTTTTGCCAGAGCCAGTTCCGCCGCTGATGAGAATGTTCTGACGGTTCCGCACATACTGTTGGAGGCGGGCTGCAAGCTCACCGTCCAGAGTGCCGATACGAACTAGGTCTTCGACGGTGAAATGAAGGCTATTGAATTTGCGGATGGTCAGGGTCACGCCGTGAATGCTACACGGCGGCATAACGACGGCTACCCGGCTGCCGTCGGGCAGGCGCGAATCAAGGATCGGCTTCGCTTCCGAAATATCATCTCCAAGTCGGCGGGCAATGTTCTTGACTGCGACCATCAAGGATTTCTCGCTCAGAGTGAGGTTCGGGACGCACTCAAGTACACCGTCCCGCTCAATGAAGACGCGGTTCGGCCCGTTCACCATGATCTCGCTGACGGAGTCGTCACGAATCAGATGTTCGAGAGGCCGCAAGAACGGAAGAATGGTTTCGAAGCCGAGAGTCATACTTCACCATCCGCCATCTGCCGGAAGTACGACTTGTTTGGGTCGTTGTAGTAGGGCTTGAGGTAGCAGAACATGGGCGGCATGGGATTGAGGCCGTCGTACGCGATGGTGATGGACTGCGCGTTTTTGAGTTCGGTGAACGTCTTCATGTCGAAGCGGTAGTCGTTGTGGGTCACGTAGCTCTTCGAGGTGGTCACGTTTGCTCGATTTGAGAGCGCTTTGCCGCTCAGGAAGCTTACGTTAGCGTCGTGTCCGCTTTCGGAGATGTTGTAGCTGACCTTGAGCTTATCCTCTCGCCCGCAGAGCTCGCTGGCTACTTGTGCCGAAAAGTCGTCGGATAAACAAAGAAATATCTTGGTGCGGAAGGTCTGAAGCAGGGAGCGCCACGAATCAGCGGGAAGCACGGATTGAAGCGAGCTGATGCTCTGCGTGGCTACGATGGGAATGCACTTGCCCTGGCGCGAGAGACTAAAGAACTTCTCATCACCCAAAGGTTCGTTCTCGCCAACTGTGGCGAAGTGCTGGTACTCGTCGCACAGGAAGAGCACCTGCCGGTAGTGGCGTTCGGGATGCGTTTCCATCTGTGGGATGCGATTCAAGAGAGCGCGCTCGAAGTCGAGCTTCATCATTACGCCGAGCGCACGGGCTAGGCCGGCATTCATGCCGATGGGGAAGTTGAGGGCGCAGACCTTGCCGTTCTCAATGAGCCACGAAAAAGAAGGCAAGGCTTTGCCGTTGCGCAAGTCCGCGTTGGCCACAGGATCGTAGCACTCAGCGGGCGGACAGAAGGTGCGTTTCACGTCAGGGTTATCGTCGAAGAGCGAGAGGAACACGGAGATACCTTCGACAATCGAGGTGCGCAGCTTGGGTTCGAGGCTCTGCCAGTCGTTGTGAAACCAGCGTTTTACGGAGTCAAGTTGCGCGCGCTTGCGAGCAAGAGTGCCACTTGCTCCTCGTTGTGTGCTGTCCTCAAATGCGATCTGGTGACTCTTGAGAAATGCGCGAAGTTCTTCCGCATCCGGCGCGTGGTAATGCTTTGTGGTCTTATCGAGGACAAAGTGAAATTTCTGAAGCTCGCTGTGATGCGCGGAGGCGTAGTCGTCGGCTGAAATGTAAAGCTGTGGCTCTGCCGAAAGGATGCGCTCGGCTTCTTCGATCCGCTCCGCGAGAAGCGCGGGTGAGATGGCGCATTCGTAGACATCGAAGAGGGTGACGTAATCGTAGGCAATCTTGTGCAGCAGGATGACGAACTTCACGAGATTGGTGTACGCCTGCTGCCAAAACGGTTCCTTGCCCTTGCCGAAGAGGTTGTTCAAAAGCGAAGCGATGTTGTAGGCCAGGGCGTAAGCGTCGAGGTCGTTATGGAACGGGTTGTAGCGGTACTCGGAGTCGAGGCTGACTTCAATGTAGTCTTTGCCACGTCCGTGCTCTTCGAGGATGCCTTTCACTTTGCCGCAGAAGTCGCCTTTGACTTCGAGGACGAGACCGCCGATGCGTTCTGCCTCGTTGTTCGCTTTATAGGCGAGGATCTGCTCAGCAAACGGGTACATACAGCAAGAGGTCTTGCCGCTGCCGATGGCTCCGAAGACGGCGATGCCGGTGTACAGGCCGCGTTCCGGGATGGTGAGCCACTGCGGGTTCGGCGAAGGCACGGGCCTGCGGGGATTGTGGACTTCGCCGATGACAAGCGACAGGCGCTGACGCAGTCGAGGGTCAGGATAGAGCGGAAGGCGAGCGAGCTTCGTGCGACGGCCTGGGCGCAGAGTAAAGATGTACAACCCGGACAGAAGAATCGAGAACAGAATGAAAGGCGTGGTGAACAGCATCGCGGTGTAAGCGTAGAAAGTCGCCTGATAGACCTGCGGAGCACGGAGTGCGATGGCGCGAAGGAACAGGTTCGATGAGGGAAACGGGTAAGCAAAGTAGAGGTACATGCCCGTGCCTGATGCCAACCCGAATGCGAGGAAGTTTTTGGAATGAAGGATGCGCTGGATCACGACTTCACCTGTTTCGTGGCAACCTCGCCTGACTCCCTCCGATCTTGCGTTGGCTTCTGTGAGCCATCCCGGTGGCGGAGCCAGCGCTTGAACTCGTAATCGCGCTTGAACACAACCCGCACGGCAGAGACAACGACGTGATTGCAGTCGCTGCCGATGAATTCGGCATAGCGGTCAAGCATCTGGATCAACGGTTGCTCGATCTGGATTTCGAGAGTGCCGATCTCAGGCGGTACTTCGGGTTTCTTGATGATGGACATTGTTTAGCTCCTTCGGTTAGGTAGTTGCTTGAATCTGCATTTCGGTACGCGGGCGATGTAAAGCGCGGCGTCTCAGAAAGGGCGGGAGCGACCCAATTTGCGCTAGCAGGGTCGCTCCCGCCCTTTCCGCGCTTTTGCCCGCGTACCGGATTTTGCTCTTGCCGTTCGCATGTGGTTCTTGTTTCGGGACTCTGCGTCGCGACGGTGGAGAACCGCAAGGAGAACCTGCAGGAGAACCGGTTTCAGGCCGTTTTCTTCAGAAAAGTCGAATTCTGGCCGAATGAAGAATAGTCTCGCGGAAGAAGAAACGTGCTGAATCGAATCTCCTTGTTTTCTCGTGTTCGGGTTTCGAGCACGGCTACGAGATGCCGTTCACTGATGAGGCCCGCTTTCCACTCCGCAAAGGCTGATTCGAAGGCTTCCCCTGCGAAGCACTGCCGCGCGTGATTCATGAATTCGATGTCGGAATCCTTCAAGAGTTCGTATCGCCTTGCTTCCCAGTTGGCACGTAATGTGAAGTAGCGGATGACTTGCTCGGAAAGCTTTCCGGTCGGTGGGTTCATCTTGTTCTGAAAGAGCTTGTGGGCAGCATCGAAGAGCCTCGGAGTCGGACTTGCGAAAATAAATGCGGGGCGCGGGATGCGCTGGAGAAAACTCGAATAGGCGTCCAAGTGCGTACGGAAAGCATCGAGGTTCCCGAAGCCGGGGTCAATGAAGCTGAAGGTGACAAGCGGTTTCTCCGCCACAGGGGAATCGAGGAACATGGGGAATTTATCGACGAAGTAGCGGATCGTGTCCGGCACCTTGTTCGCGCCGCGATAAGTGCGGCCCGGCATCTCCTGCGGGCGAATCTGGAAACGCTGCTCGAAGTACTGAACCTTCTCGGCCTCGCCTTCGAAGTAGTCGTATTCCAGACGGCTTAACATGAAGTCGAGAATGGCGAGTCGGGTCTTCATGAACTCGAATGTGTGACTGCGGCGGTTGCGGAGGTTCTCCCGGTCGATGGCCTGATAGATGCGCTTGTGAGCAAGGTGATACACATGGGTATTGTTCTGGTACTTGCGCTCGTGTGCGTGCTTGCGTGAAAGCAAGCGCGAGGTAAACGAGCGAGTTGCGCGGCCAGATTTGCTGGCGAGAAACGGGCAAAG
>DASYYR010000111.1:0-14046 GCA_035933575.1 Candidatus Acidiferrales bacterium
CGCCGCGAGTGCTCCGCGAAGCTGGCTGCGATAATGATGAATTTTGGCATTTCCCCCGTGCGAACGATATAGCGCGAGGGTCACATTCTGACAGTACTTGCAGCACTTTGGCATTAGTACCAACGTACTACGAGGGATAACGCCGCCCCTGTGGGTTTTTTTTCGCAAACCTGCACGGAAACCGGGGCGGGATATTCCGTTAAAAGCACAGATTGCTTGTATTTCGTGCGTGGATTCTTACGTGCACTTCACGGCAGCCGAGAGGCATCGCCGAATTCATTCCCAAAGGGAGAAAAATAAATGGCACAGATGCAAAACAGCCAATCGGTTGCATTACAGCTCGAAAAGGTGCGGGATAAACTTCCGCTGCTGTACGAGAGGGACGATATTTTATTGACGATGATTCAGCAGCGCGGCGACGTGGAACGCGTCTCGAGCCGCAACATGCGGCTGCCGCTTCAGATTCGTCCGGGAGGCAAGGCGGGGCTCGCCAATCTCGACGGCGGAGACTTGGGGCGCGGCTCGGGAACGACCTACGACGTGGCGCAAGTGAGCCCGATCTTTTTCCGGCACGCGGTCGAAATCACGAAGCTAGTGGAGTACTCGACGAACGCGCCCGAGAAAGCGATCGAAAACGCCGCCAAGCGCGAAATTAAAAATGCGATGGGGCAGTTTCGCGCGTTTCTCGACAAGCTGATGCAGACGAACGGCAACGGCGTGCTGGGGACGGTGGGGTCAATCGTAACGACGGGACTGCCTGCGGGCGTCGCAGCGCAAATCAATCTGACCACGCCGCCGGGCGCAGCGCTTTTTTACTACAACCAGACGATCCAGTTTTACGACACGACGCTGACAACGAACCGGAACATCGCGGGGAGCGTGACGTCGAACGTGGTGCAGGTGGATCCGTTTAACAAATTCATCCAGATCGACGCGATTCCGGCAGGCGTGGTGGCGGGTGACGCAGTGGTTCACGACGGGCTCGCCGGCGCGCAGCCTGTTTCTCTCTTCGGCGTGCCGTATCACCAGACGAACGCGACAACCGGGACGTGGCTGAACTTGAATCGCGCGACGTATCCGGTGGAATTGGCGACGCCGCACGTCGCGGGCAACAACGCCGCGATCACGCCTGGCGTTGTGCGACTGGCGATCAACAAAGTGCGGAAAGCGTTGGGCACGAATCAGGTGGGGAAACTGGTGGCGTACACCGCGCTCGAACAGGAAAATGCGTGGGAGCAGCTCGGCATTTCCATCTCGCAGATCATCAAGGAAGGAGCGGGCGGGCGCGCGAGCGACCTCGACTTGCTGTTCACGGGCGAGCTGACGATGGCGGGAGTGCCGATCAAGTCGTCGATTAACGCCAATCAGGCGCGAATTGATTTCCTCGATTTGTCGCACTGGGGACGCGCGGTGATGCAGGAGATCGATTTTTACGACGTGGGCGGGCAAACCGTGTTCCCGATTTACGGGGCGAGCGGAGGGCTCGCCGCGGCGTACATTTTTTACTTCGTGACGGGGTTTCAGGTGTGGAATGAGTCGCCACGCAGCGGGGCGTACATCGACAGCCTGGCAATTCCTACAGGGTACTAAAGCAAAACGGATACAGCTTAGGTTGGGTCCCGATGAGTTTTATCGGGGCCGACCGAAGGCTCTTTTGGAATCCGAAATGAGAAACGGGGAAAAGCCTCACGCCAGTTGCGGGAACCACATCCTGCAACTGGACGTGAGCTACAAGCACAAAAGGAAAAATCCCCAACGTCTCGACGTTGCGTGACGCTGGGGACGCAATACGTTCCGACCAGGTTACTTGTTCTGGTAAGCCGTAACGCGGCCAAAATCGTCGCGGTGGTCTTTGGCCACTGTCAAATTATCAAACGCCGCACCGACCGTGGGATCTGATTTGCCGATGGCATCAAAGTCGGCGTAGAAGCGGTCCATCGCTGCACCGTCCGGGAAAATCATTGCCAGATCGTAGTTGCCCGGCATGTCAGTGTGGATGTCCTCTTTGTCGATGTTGTACAGTGTGACGTTTCCGTTGCTGACTTCCGACTCGATAAACGCTCTCACTTTGCCCATGAGCAGACCTTCGAGCGCGTCGTCGGCGCCCGGCTTAGCCTGATAAGAAGCGACGCGCAAATATCCCATGCCGCTAGCGCCCGCTTTTCCTCCGTGGGCGATGGTGTGCAGAAACAGGTCCGCGTGTCTTGTTGCCGCGACGTAGCTGGCATTTGTTGCACCGGTCCATTGTTCTTCGAGTACCTTCAGCAGATTCTCGCGGCTGGTTGCGGTGAACCATTCAGAATGCGTAAAGCCGTCCGATGTATGCACGCGGGTAATCTCGTTGCCCCAGGCCACCAGCAGCCCGTCGGCAACGTTCTTCTTCATATTCGCAACGCTGGATTCGTCCTGCTTTTCAAACGCGGCCCACTGCGCGCGCGGAACGGCCCATTGTGAAACATACGTGTAATAGGTTTGCGCTTGATCCTGTGCGAGCGCCGCGTTCGGCGTTAACAACGTGCCCGCAGTCAGCGCAGACACCAAAGCCAAAACCATGCAAAAACGATTCAACATTTATTCCTCCCCTTCGTGGTTGTCCGCATCCGCGGAAGTCTGCTGCAATGACGCGTAAAGGTAGAACTTTGATTAGCTTGGTTGGGTGATGTGGAGAATTTGTGTCAGGCAGACCTTACGCGAGTTCGATTGAAGTGTCAAGGCATGCGACGGCGAGCACACATGATTGAAGTGACGCGAGAGACGCATGAGGCGCCGGCGGAGCTGCAGGTGCGGCTGGCGCGGGCCGGAGGCCGCAACCGCTACGGCGAGGCAAACTTTCGCGTGGTTTGGGGATGGTCACGGCTGGCGTGGATCGGCGGGAAGTGGACGGACACGGACGCGAGCGGAAACGTGATTCGTCAGCGCATTGAAATGCGCGAGATCCCGAAATATTTTCCGTTCGACAGGTGGCACATCGAGCGGTGGATGCCTCCGGAAACCTATGGGTCGCCGGAGCTGTGGTACGCGCAGACCATCGAGCGAGAGGACGGGATTTTGATTCCGGCGCTGGGGCCGTATCCACGTCGTGGCGAGTACGAGCACTGTTTCACAGTGCAAGGTACGTGCGGAGAATTCGTTCCGCTGTCACCGGCGATTTGCGAGGGAATTGTGCACGTGGTGGAATTTGCGAGGGCGTGTCCGGCGCAAGAGCATCGCGCGGCGATCGAAAAAAGAGAAGAGCGGCGGGAACGGGAATGGGAATCGCATGCAGACGCCGTGCTCGATGATGCGGGGCGCGCCTTTCACGGCGTGCCGTTTGTGGCCGCAACGTAAAAAGCAAATTTTGTTTTTCTGCGCCTCTGGCGCGCTGTCCCGGAAATAACCGCAACAGTATTCGTAGCTTCAGGGGCTGAAGCCCCTTGATCTTGCGACATTTATGTCGGAGCTAAAGCTCCGACCCCTAAAAGGAATTGCGGCGAATTTGTGGGATACAGCAACAGCTGCCGGCCACAATCGATCTCAAAAAACAGAAAGGGAAAGCCATGACTACAATGATGCGAGAAATACGAGGATCCGCGAATGATCCGGCGGCAGCGGAGAGGACGGCGACGATCGCGTCGATCTCCGACCAGGACTGGTACGTGACGCGGACGTACGGGGTGTTTCACATTCCGGCGTGCGCGAAAGGCGAGGCATGCGCAATGTTGATTGTGACGCCGCGCGGCGATGCGATTGATCTCGGCGATAACCGGAGGTTTCCATTCACCATTACGCCGCGAGAGATCGCCGAGGATATTGTGCAGGACCTGGAAAATCATGGAATTTTTGTTTGCGCCGATGCAGGTCCCGCGAGTGAGGAAATTTCGGCGGCGAGTGCGCGGCGGGATGCGTGGTATAAGCAGCTTGTCACTGACGCGGATGAAATGTGGGCGCGAGGGCATTCGTATCGCGAGATTTCGGACATGCACCGGCGCGCCGCGTCGGCCATGGGCCTTGAGCGCGAGTGGGCGTACGTGCCGCAGCGCTCGGTGGAGTGTCCTGTGTGCGGCGAAAAAGTGAAGGCGGGCGTGGCGGTTTGTAAACATTGCGGAGCAGTGCTGGATGCGGAGCGCGTCGCAAAATATTTCCCTAACGGTCCACGCCAGCATTTCCCGGAGCGATCCAGCATTTCGCGACCGAATAGCGCATCCGCAACTCGCAGATCAGTCGCCGAGGATTAGCCGAATTGCAGACACAGCGGGTGTCAGTTTGTAAGATAAACTCGGAACTGGCATGAGGAAGCGTCGTAGCCATTGGTCGGCGGACGTATTCCGGGATATCTCTGTTCACTTTTTCTATGACGTGTTGAAATGCATCTTCCCTGGAGTCGCGGCGCTCGTGATGGCGGTCCTTTACGCATTCTTACAATGGTTTCAGAGGCAGCCAATGAAATTGTGGGCCTTGCTTGCAATGTTCATCGGCAGTTTGGCGCTTTTCATCTTGGTGGGTCGGAAATTTACGGAGGCTGCTGCGCTCTTGTCTCGGCGTAGCAGGCGCCGATGAGATAGCATGCAATTGTAAAGCTGTAGAGGCGCACTTATAGACAACGGCCACAATCGATACAACGAAGGAACGCTTCCTATGAAATCACTGACAATCAGGGTACGAATTCCGCGCGCTGCCGCTACAACCGCCATTCTCGGTGTGCTCGCCTTTTCCTTCTCGGCGCGCATCGCCCGCGCGCAGGGTTCGCGGCATGATGGCGTTGCGCTGGGAGAGCAGGGCAAGCCGGTGGCGGGCGCAACGATCGTGGTTTGCACACAGCCTGCGAACGTGACGGTGACGCCGTGCACGCCACTTGCAAATCTTTTTACGGACGCGACGCTGACGGTTGCCGCGCCAAATCCGCTCACATCCGACGGCTTGGGGAATTTTCATTTCTATGCGGCGCCGGGAATGTACACGATGCAGGTTTACGGAGCGGGAATTCACACGTACACGACTCCGGACGTGATTCTGCCGATGAATCCGGCGAATGCACAGGTGGGATCGTTGACGGCGACGAACGCGATCAGCGCGCTGACGTTGAGCCTGGGCGGAAATTTATCTGTCGGAGGCAATGCGAACGTCACGGGCACGCTGACGGCGGGAAACTTCAACGCGACGTTGGCGGGGAGCAGCAACGCGGCGTTGAAACCGTTCACCGGGGATGCGGAGCTTTGGGTGTCACCGAGCGGATCGGATGCGAACGACGGGAAGAGCAAGGGCACGGCCATGGCGACGATCGACCATGCGTTGTGCTCGTTGCCAGCGGGAAACTGCGCGACGAACACGGCGGGAAATGGAACCATTTATTACTTTGATGGGAGCGCAGCGAGCGCGACGGCCGGTTGCGGGATCGAGCTGATGGGGCCGATTGATCCAAATTATTCCTCGCCGCCACCATGCTGGATGAAAGTGCAGAATGGCGGAGACGCCATTGCGATTATTGGAATTGGTGCGAGTGCGCACGGTCCGAGTGGCCAGATGCCGCGCGCGCTGATTATCGCCGGAAGCAGTGCGGATCGGAATCATCCAGGGATATGGCTTTCCGGGACGAATGCACCGATTTATTTTGCGAATATGGCGATCCAGTATCCTGGACGCGGCGTGGTGATTGGGGAATGCTCGAACAATACGCGTACTGGGACGTGCAACACGTCGCCGCCGTTTTTTTACAACGTGACGGCGAACGTAAACACCGCGGCAGGGGACGGACCGACGTGGGATATTACGGGCGCGTCGTTCTGGGTGCGGATGATTGATTGTGGCGGCAACGGAACGGATAACGTGAATCCGCCGTTGGGGGATTTGACGCCCGCGGTTTTGATTGATGGACGCACGAATGCGGGCGTGGGACTGGTGGACATTTACGACTTCGAATCGAACAATGGAGGCATCAAGGTTTACGCGGGGACAAATGTGGCGGAAGTGAATGTGCGGGATTTCACAAGCGAAGGCCAGACGGGAGGAGAGCCCGCGGTGTGGTTTGCGGCAGCCGGAAGCTCCGGAGACAAGAACGTCAACGCGACGGTTGACAGTGTGGAAGTGGCGGACGCAACAGCGACGACTCCGGGCGTCCAAGTGGACGTGCCAGGCCTGAACATTCTGGCGAACCATATCCAAGGAAACGGAATAAACATCATTGGGCCAGTGCACACGGACACGCAGTACGTAAATAATCTTGGCAATCAAACGGTATCACCCGCGCAATATGGCCAGGTGGGAACGGTGAATGGATGGCTATTCGGCAAGCGGGACGACGTGCAGAGAAATTTCGGGCTTGCGCCAGTCAGATTCCCGAATCTTGCGGCGACGGGACCGACGGGTTGGCTTGCATCGGGATTCGCGGGAACGACTACTTTCACTCAGAGCGGGATTCTGGCGCCCGATGGGACGATGAACGCATCGCAAGCGTCCAACACGAGCAATTCGACGTTTGAGACTCTGGATTTCTACCAACAGAATCACGCGCTCGCGGTGGGAGACTACATCGTGGCCGGCGCTTGGGTGCGGTCGGCGACGGCAAACGGCTACTCTGGCAGCCAGACAACGGCGCTGCAGATAACCGTCGGAGGCACAGGCAATGCGCTCAGCGGCGGATGCAGCGGGGATGCGGTGGTGGGCGACGGTGAATGGGCGTGGGATTCGTGTGTTTACAAAGTTGTGAGCGCGGCGACAAGCCCGGCGACGTTTACGTTTTTCGCGCCGTTCGATTTGACGTACACGATTCAAGCATACGCGCCGGTGATGAATTACATTCCCGCCGGAACTCTCAGTGCCAACGAAGTTGCGGCGTACGGGAATGCGCTGAAGACGTACGACTCCAGCTGCGCTACCGGGAACGTGTGCGGTTTGCGCGGCGAGGCCGTCGAAGGCAGCGCCTTTGAAACACTTTCGGCAAATCCGGCGCAAAGCGGGATCTTCCGGTTGGGAGATAGCGACACGATTGCGTGGCGGAATCATGCGAATAGTGCGGACGTGACGCTTTCAAAGAACGCGAGCGATCAGCTTGTAGCGCCGCCGCTGGCTTCGCCGACGTTCTTTGCGCCGATTGTCGACTCGGCGTCCGGGGCGAGCGGGCTAACTTACCGCAACAGCGGCTCGACCGTGTGGACGGAAAATGCGAGCGCCTCGGCGTTGAACTGGAATTTCAACGCGCACCTAGGGGAAACGACGCTGAAGCTGACGCCGTTTGGCGGGCAATCCTATGCGGGCTTGGTGGACAACTACGGGATGGCCGCGGGATTCGTGGCGGTGACCGAATCAGGCGGGACAATGGCGTTCGATGCGGGATTGGGAAATACGTTTGAAGTGACGCTAAACGCGAACGTGAGCACGACCAACCTGATTAACGCGCAAGCGGGACAGTGGCTGCACTTCATCGTGTGCCAGCCGTCTTCGGGAGGGCCGTTCACGTTCAACTGGCCCGGCAGCGTGCGCGGAGGCATGAGCATTGGAACAACGGCAGGGAAGTGCAGCGCGCAGAGTTTCGTGTTTGATGGGACGAGCGCGTTTGCAACGTCGGGCGGAGTGGCGAATCAGTAGGAAAGAAGCACACAGGCTGAAGCCTGCCTGCGGCAATCAGGCCTGTGCCACTGCGGCAAACGAGTAACGACCAGCGCGCAGGCTGAGCAATCACAAACAATTCTGGATTTCTTTGGAGGCACATCCATGCCTGTAGTTTCGACGACGGCTTACGATCAAGCGGAAGATGCGCTGAATCTTGCGCGCTCGCTTGCAAACGATGCAGCGGGGGCTGTTTTCTCGGATGTGGTGCTAATGCCGTTCTTGAATTCAGGATATCGCGAGCTGCAGCGGCAACTTGCCGAATCGGGCGTGTCGGTGCTGGTGAGTCAGCAAGACGTTGATCTGCCGTTGACGAACGGTGTGACGAGCACGGAACTCAGCGACGTGAGCACGCCGCAACTTCCGACTGATTTGCTGGTACCGCACCAACTGTGGGAACAAGCGAGCGGGTCGAGCGATATTTTTGTCCCGATGGAGAAAATTACGGGAGGATTGCCAAATTTTCAGCCGGGAAGTTATTTGCGGATGTGGGAATGGCGCGAGGATACGATTCAACTGGTGGGCGCAACGCAGGAAATCACGGTTCGGATTCGATACGAAAAGCAACTGCCCGCGCTGGTGCTCGGAACCGATCCAGTGCAGATACGTTCATCGGTAGATCCTCTGGCGTATTTCGTGGCGGCGATGGCAGCGCGTTCGCGAGGAGCACGCGCTCTTGCGGAGGATATGCTGCTGGCGGCGCAGGCGGCGATCGACAAGCTGATTGAGAGATATGTGCGGCCGGAACAATTCAAAGGGCGGAGACGCAAGCCGTATGGATACCGGCGAAGCGTGATTTATTTGTAGAGGCTAGCGGACGGGCGCGGCGCTCCTAGTCAACGTTGACAGTGAGAGTGATGGCGCGCGACGCGTTTTGCGCGGTCGCCGAGATGTTGATCGTGAAGATGCCGGGAGGCGTTTCATTGGGGTTGGCGGGCGTGGAGGAGCCGCGGCAGCCGGCCAGTGTGATGGCGGCGCACGTTGCAACGACCGCGAAGCTGAACCGCGCGAAAGCGCGCCGCCTTGGTGCATTCCGCGCGACCATCGGCACGAACAAGCGGGCGCGCGGCGAACGCAGAGAGATTCCGGAAATCAAGATTACGAACATCGCGGCGAGAGCCAAGAAGAATAGTGGGCGCATCGGTCCGCGCGGAAAATTCCGTAGTAGAGGCGCAGCGAAGCTAGTCGCCGTGGCGTTGGGACCACCGGTGCCAATGGTGACGGTGAAGGCCGCGGGCTGTCCGGCTGTAACGTTGACGGTTGTGGGCTTGACGGCGCAGGTGAGCGTGACGTTTGGCAATTGCAACGGGCAGACGGGCGTGACAGTGCCGTTGAAGGTTGCGTCCGGACTGATCTGCAAATTGAAGGTTGCCGAATTGCCGGGAATGACGTTTTGGGTTGTGGAGCCGCTGGCGGCGACGGTGATTTGGAAATCGTCTCCGGTGCCGGAGAGCTGGGCGGTTTGTGGGCTTGAAGGATCCGCGTCAGCTACTTGAAGAACAGCCTGGCGGGCTCCCTTGCCCTGCGGAGCAAACGTCACATTGATCTGACAAGAGCCTCCGGCGACCACTTGCGGAACGCAATTGTTGGTTTGGGTGAAGTCGTTGGGATTCGTGCCCGTAAAGGTGAAATCAGTGGTGGAAAGCGCGAGCGAGTTGGCGGAGTTATTTGTGAGCGTAAAGGGCTGAGCGGGAGTTGTGCCGCCAGTGGGCTCATCGCCGAAATCAAATTGCGAAGGGGAAATCGTAACGGCGGCAACGGGAGCAGGCGCGCCGACGCCGGGAAACTCGACGACGCGCTGGTTGCCGCGGTCAGCGACGAACAGGTTTCCGAAACGGTCCATTGCGAGCGCGGCCGGAGAGTTCAGACTGGACGCAAGCGAGACGCGCGTAAGCATTTTCGATTTTGCATCAACGCGCAAAATTGCGTTCGCTCCGGTATCGGCGATGAAGATATTTCCGGCGCCGTCGATGGCGAGGCCTTGCGGCGAGGCGATTGCGGCGTTGAGAGCGGAAACGGGAGTTGCGAACCGCGCGACAGCCAAGTCGGGAGATGCTCCTGTGCCGGCGAATGGAATTGCGTTACCCGAAGCGAGATCGACCGAGAAGACGCGATTCGATGCCGGCGAGGCAACGTAGAGGCGATCGCTAGTGGCGGCGACGGCAATAGCTGCAGCATCGAGAACGTGTGTGACGAAAGTGAAGTCGGCAGCGCCTGGCGCGAGGGCGAGCACGCGATGATTGCCGCGGTCCGCAACGTAGAGATTGCGGTTCTCACCCATCTCATCAAGGGCAAGCCCGGCGGGCTGGAAGAGATCCAGACTGCTGCTGGAATGGGCGATGTTCCTTGAAGCCGAGGCCGGCACGACGGTAACTTTTCCCGAGGTCATGTCGAGCAATCGGATGCGATTTTGCAACTGGTTGGCGAGGAAGACGCGGCCTTCAGGGTTCACGGCGATTCCCGAGGGTTCTTCCGTGGGAGTCGAAGCACAGTCCGAGAAAACCGTGAGAGCAATTTTGACGTTCGAGGCTAAATGCGAAGAACTATCGAATTGGCTGCTGCCGGAATGGGAGACGCAATTCGCGGGCGCGGGAGTCGCTACGAGCGAGACGTAAAGATTTCCGGCAGTGTCAACGGCTAGACCACGAACTCCGGCAAATTGCCCACCTGAGGCAATTACGATGGGCTGCGCCGAGCCAGCGTGCACTGGCGTGACAATGTGTTGCGCACGGGCTGGCGCTGGTGCGTTGGTAAAAATCCAAAGAAGCGCCGCAAAAAGCGCGAACACGGTTAGAACACGACGCAAATTCCCCCCTAAGAATGCAGAACAAGAGCGAACGTGATGCAAAGTTCTAAATCATAACACGGAAGCAGAAAGTCTGAATTGCTTGTCGGGTTGCAACACACCACGGCACATGCGATGACCCTGAAGGCAAAGGGGTTGCATCCGAGCGGAATCGCATGCGAGCCTCAGGCGCGTCGCCGGGCAGCCAGACCCGTCACCAAAGACCCCACCCTTCGCAAACAACGCTCAGGATGGGGCACCCGAAAAGGCAAAAGCAAAAGAACCACCCTTCGCAAACAGCGCTCCCTTCTTCAGCCCTTCCTGCGTCAGGGTAGGCAGGGTAAACAGGATGGGGCGCCCGAAAAGGCGAAGGCCAAGGCTCAGTCGAGGGCGATGTGGGTGCTGGTGCGGCCGACGCCGTCGATTGCCTGAATTTTGCTGATGACCAGGGAATTCAGATCCTCGGAGTTGGCGACTTCAACCACAACGTAGACGTCAGGATCGCCCCAGCAGGCATTGGCCATTTTGACGCCGGGTAAAGCGGAGATTTTCCTGGCAATGTCGCGGGCTTTGCCGGGACCCGCAGTCACCAGAACATACGCTCTCATTTGAGACCTCCTCGCGGGCGCGTCCGCAGGCGGTTAGGGGCTGGAGTTGTGAGGCTAGTCTAACGCATTTCCAACTTTCCGGAAATATCTCGCTGACGACAAGACAGATTGGGAATTGAAAATTCCAGGAGGAAATTCATGGCACTCGCATTTACGTTAGTGGATTCGTGGGACGACGGCAGGCGCATTCACGTGGCCGGGACAATCGCGGCGTCGGGGAATTACGCGACGGGCGGGGACACGCTCGACCTGACTAGCATCGGGGCGCTGGGCATTCCTTCGACGAAACCGCCCATTCAGGGCACGGCATGGATGGACGGACTCGCGGGATATGATTACGTGTTTTCGCCGGGCGCGGCGATAAACGGAAATAAAGTGAAGGTGTTTCAGCAGGCGAGCGGCGCCGGCGCGTTCAGCGAACTCGCGGCGGGGGCGTATCCTGCGGCGATTTCCGGGGATACGATCACGTTCTACGGCATCTTCCCGCGACTGCAATAGCGGGGGACTCCCTCTTGGAGCACAGTGACGATACACTGGATTTTGGCGTGGCGGCGCGAAGCGGTATACTCAGGTGTGCCCCGAGGGAGCCGTGGAATGTTGGATTATTTCGTAAACACTTATTGGGCGCATCCGGTGGCGGTCAGCGCAGCGGTAATTGCCGTCATAATCGTTCTGATTTGGATGGCGGGAAGCGGATCGCGCCAGCGGTTCATTGTGCTGAAAAAAACGAAGGAAACGGATCAGCTCGCGCGCGACATTAGCCGTATCGCCAGCGCGCTCGAGAAAATCGCCAAGCAACGCGAGATTCCCACGGATTATGTGGGGCGCCCGATTCCTCCGGGGTGGGAAGATATGATTTCTTCGGGCGAGCCCGCGGAGGAAGAGCCCTCAACGCCAGTGATGGCCGGAAATACGGCGGCTGGCAAGAGCGAAGAGGTTGTAGGGGCGGAGCGAAACGATGGTGCCGAAGCGCCAAAACGCGTGGCGAACACAAATCCTTCCCCGGGATTTGTGAATCCTCTGCGGGGAACTGCGAGTCTGCTGGGTGGGAAGAAAAAATTGGATTTGCCGAATCCGATGTACCGGCCGAAGTGAAGTTTCCGCTACAAACGCAAAATACTTTTGTCGTCTTCGCGCTTCGAAGGCCTGCGCAACAATAGGCCTGCGAGTAGAAGTACGCCCAAGAGAGTCAGCACGCCGATAGTCAGCGCCAACGCGAAGTGCGCGGGCTGCATCTGCGGTTCACGCCACATGCGGTTGAATTCATAAGCGACAAAAGGAATCAGCAGAAGCAGGAAGATTATGCTGCTGAGTCTGCGACGCTTGCGCTGAGCGCGCAAACGGGAATTGGACTCGGGCAGGTTGGCCGCGCTCGGACGCCAGGGCTGCTTTTCCATGTTGGTCGAAGTGCCCACCTGAAAATCATAGCAAAACATGAGAATGGCTTCACGCCAGGCGGGGAATTGTGCTGCTCGGAACGGTCCAGTTGGTCGTGTACGTAATTTGTTTTCTCTCAAGACACTTTGAACACGAAGGCACGCAGACATGTCTGTTGAGACTTTTGCGCCGATACCGCTGACGACATTTGGATCGTGGATGACGCTGCTGGATGCGTCGGACGTCTCGCCCGGGATGTCGCCGGACGCGCGCGACGTGGAATTTTTCCCTGGCGGAGTGCGCACGCGGCCGGGATTGGTGTCCGTTTATCCGGCGCTGGGCGGAACGCCGTCGATCAATGGATTGAAGACGTACATCACAACGAATCTGGTACAACGACTGCTGGTGCTCGATTCGCTTGGGAATTTCTTCAAGGAAACATCACCGGGACAACTGTCGATTGTAGCGAGCGTGATTTCGCCGGGACTGTTTCTGGCGTCGACAACGCATTTCGGGCGAGAGTACATGGCGTTTTCGAATACGACGCTTGGCGAAGACATGCCGCGGCAGTACGACGATATTTATTTTGATCGCGTCAGCCAAATCGGACCAGCCGAGGGTCCGAGCGTGGCGGATGCAGTCGATGCGGGGGATATTTCGCCGGGCGCGCATCAATGCGTCGTGATTTTCGTGACGCGGCAGGGTTACTGGACGATTCCATCGCCGCCAGTCACGTGGACCGCGGCGGGCGAAAAAAAAGTGAACGTCACGAACATTCCCACGGGGCCTTCGAATATCGTGCAGCGTTTGCTGGCGTTCACGGGCGCTGGCGGCGCGACTTTTTATCAAGTGCCCGCGACGATGACGATCAACGACAACATAACAACGTCGCTCGAAGTGGATTTTGACGACACGATTTTGCTCGCGGGCGTGAGTATGGATGATCTGTTCGCGAACGTGGAGTTGCCGGATCAATTGGGAGTTATCGCGTATTCGGACCGTCTTTTCTGGTGGGGCGAACGCGCGAAGATGCCCAACTGGCGGAATTTGTCGTTTGACGGCGGATGGGATGCATCGGGAAATGGAAGGCCGCTCGGGTGGCAGTTTGGCGCAACCTTCAGCGCGGGAGGCTCGCGCGAGTCGAGCGATGTGGTGTGGGGAGACGCGTACAGAATTACGGCGGACGGTTCGACGATTTCGCGGGGAGTGATTCAGCAGACGGCGCTCACGGATACAAATGGAAATCCGCTGCTGCAAGCGAACACGGATTATTCCGTGCGCGCACGTGTGAAGCGCACGGCGAATTTGACGCAGGGAACTTTCCGCATCAATTGCTTCAGCGTGACGAGAGGGTTTTTCGGCGCAGGCATGGCCGTGGGAGCGCTGAGCGCTTCGGCGACGTATCAGGAATTCACGGCGGAATTGATGCCTTCGCAAATCGGCCCGCTGCCGAGCGATTTGATGTTGCAGGTTTACGCGGATGGCACGCCCGCGCCGAATGGCGAAGCTTTCTTGGTGGACAACATCGAGATATTCGAGACGAACGCGGCGCAAAATCCCTCCGTGATTCGAGCGTCGCGCAATTCGGATCCCGAAGCGTACGACGGGGTGCAGGGACTGGTGGAAGTTGCGGCGAACAATGGGCAGGCGGTTCGCGCGGCTTTTGTGATTCGGAGCAATTTGTATTTTGTGAAG
>DASYYR010000058.1:0-7075 GCA_035933575.1 Candidatus Acidiferrales bacterium
AATCCGTACAAACCGAACTGCGCGTCGTTCTTGGCGGCGCTCACGCTGAACGTCGCCTGGCCGCCCGCGTACCGTGACGCTCGATTGTCAGTTGTGCTGATCGGAAAATCATTTGGCGCGCCTGCATAGTCGGCGCTGTTGTAATGAAAAAAGGGAGAAACGGTCAGCAGCATGTTGGAGCGGATCGTGCGCACCCAGGAAAAATCCACCACGGCGTCGGACTCGTGCTGGCCGTCGCGAAGCTCGCTGCTGTTGAATTGCTGATTCTCGGAATCGTTCGGATTAGGGTCGTAGGGAATCTGATAGTAGTCTCTCCGCAGCGACGTCACGAGCCGCAGTTGGTCTTTCGGATCCGCGTTAAAGATGAGCGACGCAAATCCTCCGTATCCGTTTTCCGCGTCGTGCAGCACCTGGCTGACCGGCGTTTCCAGTCCGAGATCGCTGCGATTCCCGTTCAGGCTACCGAAATAGGCGAATCGCTCCGTATGTCCGCCAAAATTCAACTCGTCGTTGGTCTGGCCGAAATTTCCGAAGCTGGTGACGATGTCCGCTTCGCTGTTTCGCTCCCAGCCCATCCGCGGAACCACATTAAAAACTCCGTACGTTCGGTCGCCGTATTCTGCGTCGTAGCTGCCGCGCATGACTTCGAGATAATCGATATCCTTCGGATCAATCTGCGGGCCAAGGTTGCTGGCAATGTTGGTGTTCGGGATGGGAACGCCGTCAATCAGCCAGCTCACTTGATGGCCGCCGCGGATATGCAACTGATCGTGCGTCACGTACGCTCCCGGAACATAATCCGTAATCATTTGCAGGCTGTTTGTGCGATCCGCACCCGGCGTGCGCGCCACGTCGTTACGATCCACCAGCGTCGTCGGCGTCACGGAGTCGACGTTGGCCGTTTCTGCTTCCGCCGTGACCGTCACCTTCTGGTTGACGGATGCGATCTCCAATGGAAAATGGAGTACCGGCGAGGAATCCGAAATCACGGTTATTTTTTGTTCGAGAGTGTTAAACCCGGTGCGACTGACGGTCACGATGTAGTCGCCCACGGGCACGGCTTCAATCTTGAATTCACCGTTCCCATCAGTTTCGGCCGTGCGCGACCAATCCGATGTCGCCGATTTCACAATGACGCTCGCTCCGGCGATCGGCCTGTGTTGTGCGTCGTGGACGACGCCCTGTACAGTGCCGAATATCGTGGCGAATGCCGCTCCTGCGCATACGAGTAAAAATGCGAACAACATTACACTACGAAATGAACGCATGGCATGGCCCTCCTGAGCCATCGGTATTTTTTGCGGCGATGAATTAGGTTTGGAGGGCTAGAGGCGTGGAGGCTCAAGCGGAATTCGGGCGAAGCCGTTAGCGACACGCGGGTTATCCACGAGGAAGAACATTTCCGCCGGCGCTGGCTCGGGCAGCGCGAACGCGGCTTGCAATTGAGTCGGAGGTAGCGGCGAAGCAAGACCGTAATCGAGATTCTTCTGCGAGTCGCAATGCATTGCGCACGCGCCCGCCGCGTCTGAATGGCAATGCATATTCATGGCGTGAGCATGTTTATGAGGCAGGCAGCACATCATCATGCATTGGCCGGCACTGCAGGCATAGCTTCGCGACAAAAGCGCGAGCGGGGCGGCCAGAAGAGCAAGGATGAGAGTGAGAGATTGAATGCGGCGCGTCATTTTTTCTTCGTGTCAAATACCAATCGCACACCGATGTTACCACAATCGGTGAATCGTGCTATTTCCAGTACGCATCGGTGAGATGTGCTGGATTGTCATTTTTATTTTTTCGGGATACGCTCACGCGCGATGCTGCCTTTCAAACTGATTTACGACCATGGATACGATCTGCATCTGGGCGCGCACGTTTTTCCGTCGCAAAAATACCGACTGGTTCGCGAAACGCTCTTGCGCGAAGAATTGGCGGAGGAATCTGATTTTATTTCACCAGCAGCCGCGGCGGATGAAGACGTTCTGCGCGTTCATGAGCCCGAATATGTCCACAAATTGACAACGGGCACACTGAACTATCTCGAGATTCTTCGCATGGAGGTTGCTTACTCGAAAGAATTGATCCACGCCTGCTGGCTGGGAGCGGGCGGCTCAATCGAGGCAGGGAAGCGCGCGCTGACCGACGGCTGTGCCGTGAACATTGGTGGCGGCTTTCACCACGCCTATCCGGATCACGGCGAAGGCTTCTGCGTGATTCACGACGTTGCCATCGCCATTCGCCGCTTGCAATTCGACCGCCGCGTCAAGACCGCGATGACCATCGACACGGACGTGCATCAAGGAAACGGTACGGCGGCGATTTTCGCAAACGACGAATCCGTTTTCACGTTCTCGATTCACCAGGAGAATAATTATCCGTACCCGAAGCCGCCGTCGAATCTGGACGCGAATTTGCCCGATGGTACGGACGACCAGAATTATCTGGGAGTTTTGGAGGCGCATTTGGTGAGGGCGTTTGAGATGTTTCGTCCAGATTTGATTTTCTATGTCGCAGGTGCCGATCCCTATCGCGAAGATCAGCTTGGTGGCCTAGCTCTGACGATGGAAGGTTTGCGGCGGCGTGACGATATGGTTTTCGATCATGCGCGGCGCCACAGTGTGCCGGTTGCGGTGACGCTCGCCGGCGGCTATGCGCGCCGCGTGGCCGACACAGTACGCATTCACGTCAACACAATTCTCGCGTCCCGCGACGCCATGTTCCAAAAATCCGCACGTTCGACGGGTTGAACATCCCCGCTACGCCGTTCCGCTCTTGATGCGCATGCCGTAGAACGATCTGTAGACGAAGAAGAACGAAACCAGGAAGAACACGGCGGAGAGGAGGTGCGTCAACCCGCCGCCGCCTCTCTCTGCCGTCAATTGCACGCCGAGTTCGACCGCGAGCAGTCCAAACAGCGTGGTGAATTTGATCACCGGATTGAGCGCAACAGACGAAGTGTCCTTGAACGGATCGCCGACTGTGTCGCCGACAACCGTGGCGTCGTGCAGCGGAGTGCCTTTCTGTTTCAGTTCGACTTCGACGATTTTCTTCGCGTTGTCCCATGCGCCGCCCGCGTTGGCCATGAAGATCGCCTGATACAGGCCAAACATCGCGATGGAAATCAAGTAGCCGATGAAGAAGAACGGTTCGAGGAACGCAAACGAAAGCGCGGCGAAGAATACCGCGATGAAAATATTCAGCATTCCTCTTTGCGCGTACTGCGTGCAAATCTCGACCACTTTTTTGCTGTCGGCGATCGAAGCGCTCTTGGCGCTTTCGAGATGAATGTTGGCCTTGATGAATTCGACGGCCCGGTAAGCGCCGGTCGTCACGGCCTGCGTGGAAGCTCCTGTGAACCAGTAAATCATCGCGCCGCCCGTGACGATGCCCAGCAAAAACGGCGCGTGCAGCAGCGACAATTTATCGACGTTGACCGTGATGCCATTCGTCAGCGCCATGATAATGGAGAAAATCATGGTGGTCGCGCCCACGACGGCGGTGCCGATCAGCACCGGTTTCGCGGTGGCCTTGAATGTGTTGCCCGCGCCGTCGTTGGCTTCGAGCATGTCCTTGGCGTGCGCGAAATTCACGTCCATGTTGTAATCGATTTTCAGTTCCTGCTTGATGTTCGGAATCTGTTCGATCAGCGAAAGCTCGTAGATCGACTGCGCGTTGTCGGTAACCGGGCCGTAGGAATCCACGGCGATCGTCACCGGGCCCATTCCGAGGAAACCGAAAGCCACCAAGCCGAACGCAAAGACAGGCGCGGCAATCATTAAAGCGCTCAGTCCCAACGTGCTGATTAGGTAGCCGATGGACATCAGCAGCACCATCGTGAGTCCCAGGTAATACGCTGAGAAGTTACCCGCGACGAAGCCCGACAAAATTCCGAGCGACGCGCCGCCCTCCTGCGCCGAACGCACCACTTCGCGCACGTGGCGCGATTCGGTGGACGTGAAAACCTTCACCAGTTCCGGGATAATCGCGCCGGCCAGCGTGCCGCACGAAATGATGATCGACAATTTCCACCATTGCGATGGGTCGCCGCCAATGTCCGGAATGATGAAGTAGGAAATCAGGAACGTCATGGCTACCGACGTGAGCGACGTGATCCAAACCAGGGAAGTCAGCGGAGACTCGAAGTTCATTTCCGTGACATGGCCGAAACGGGCCTTCGCGATGGCGTCGTTGACGAAGTAAGCGACTGCGCTCGCGACCAGCATGGCCACGCGGATGATGAAAATCCAGACGAGCAATTGCACCTGTACGACAGGATTTTTCACGCCGAGCAAAATGAAGGCGATCAGCGCCACGCCGGTGACGCCGTACGTCTCGAAGCCGTCGGCGCTGGGTCCCACGGAATCGCCGGCGTTGTCTCCGGTGCAGTCGGCGATCACACCGGGATTGCGCGCGTCGTCTTCCTTGATTTTGAAGACGATTTTCATCAAGTCGGCGCCGATGTCGGCGATTTTCGTGAAGATTCCGCCCGCGATTCGCAGGGCCGCAGCGCCGAGCGATTCACCAATCGCGAAACCGATGAAGCACGCGCCGGAGTAATCGCCCGGTACGAAAAGGAGGATGATGAGCATCATCAGCAGTTCCACGCTGACGAGCATCATGCCAATGCTCATGCCCGCGCGCAGCGGGATGCGGGAAATCGGGAAAGGCTTACCCGGCAATGCCGCGAAGGCCGTCCGCGAATTCGCGAATGTGTTGACGCGAATCCCGAACCATGCGACTCCGTAACTGCCGGAGATTCCCAGGACGCTAAACGCCAGGATGATGATGACTTTGATGGCATCGTCATGGAGCAGCACGCCGAAATACAAAATAATAATGACGGCGATGAAAGATTCGAGGAGCAGCAGGAATTTCCCCTGCGTGATCAGGTATGTTTTGCAGGTTTCGTAAATCAACTCGGACATTTCACGCATCGAGCGATGTACCGGCAGGTTACGAAGCCGCACATACATCGTCATTCCAAAGAGCAGTCCAAAAATGCAGAACAAAATTCCCCAGAGAAGCAGGTTGTGCCCGTTCACGCCTAGAAAATTCACCTGCGTCAAATCGGGCACCTTCAGGTTTGCTTCGCCGCCTGGTTCCTGCGTCGATTGCGCATGGGCCGCGGCCGCGCTCAAAAAAGTGAGAACAGTGCTGGCTGCGCCAACCTGCGCGAACCGCCCCAGAGCGAATCGGTCTCGTAGCGATGAAATGCCTGCGAGCCACTTGCGCATCAGAAATCCTCCCGTGAGCGTCGGCTCACACGTATGAATCGATAAGTCCATGCTTCGAGTGACATTCTTCCTCCGGGTGATTTAGAACTCCCGCTGGAACCCTATGGGTCGCATGCAGACAGGTTTAGAAACAAACGTTTGTAACAGGATTCCCACGTTTCGTCAAGAATCCGTGATACGAGGCCGTATCCTAATTCGAGGACGCTAAATTAGGACGCTACCGGATTCGAGGGCCAGCAAAGTCGCGCTTCGACCCTCCCATCGCATATATGCTGGCCGACAGCACGTCAATCCGCGTTAAGCAGCCGGCTGATATTTTTTAATTTGTGACCTCACCAAGCGCCAGTTTGGGAGTCTATACACAATATTGGCAAGGCCGACAGTTAGTCAGCTTCGTATCGGCCTCAGGGGGTGGAATGCAGAACTTGCTCGGCAATCTCGCGAAGGGTGGGTTTTGCGATTGTCATAAATGTCCCACCCGCCGTTTCGCAAGCGGGACGTGCCGCATGCTCAGCAGGCTCCTGAAAAATTCCGTCCTTTAGGCCGAGGATTCAGTCCTGGTTTCTCGCCGGCAACCCCACTTTCCGGACCAACGCAGCAAACCGCGGATCGGAGCGCAGGGGATCGAAACGCGGCTCCGAATTCAACCAGATCACGCAGATGGAGTGCGCCTCATAAGACTTTTGCAGCCACTTGAACGCGTCGTCCTTCTTTCCCAGTGCGGTGTAACCGGTTGCGACTTCGTACGGACAGACGTATCGTTGCGTCATCTGAACCTGGAGGCTCTTTTCCAAGGACATGGCGCGCGTCCTTTCCCCGGCAAGCGCCAATATGCTGACGGTCGTCGCCACATCAATGGGAGCGGCTTCCGGAAACTTGACCGGTTCAATTTCCTCTGTGGCCTCCCTGAATTGTCCTTTCTGCACCTCGGCGAGCGCAACGTACGTGCGACACGTGTAGCAGCGGGGATCGAGCTGCAGGGCTTTCTGTCCCTGATCGATCGCACGGTCGTATTGCCGTCCCATGTAGAAATAGAAACTGCTGTCGGCCAGAATCGTCAGCGAAAAGGGATCAAGTTCCCGCGCAAGCTGATTCTCGGCGAATGCCTCATCCTGACCTCTGAGGGAGGCGAGAAAATATGCGTAGTGATCGTGCGCCAGCGCGTTGTACGGGTTCAGCTCCAGCGCACGCTTCAAATGTTGTTCTGCTAATGGCCAGTTCCACTCATAGGCGAATTCCACCCATCCGAGCGCGTCGTGGGCTTCGGAAAGAGTCTCGTCGAGTTGCAGCGCACGTGTGGCCGCCTCTTTTGCCTTGGGCATGACCTCCTTGGGCGCACGATAGAAGTCAGCCAGAGCTGCGTACGCCACCGCTAGACCTGAGTACGCCAGCCCCGATTGCGGATCCTTCGCGATTGCCATCTGGAAATTGGAAATGCTGCTCTCTAGGTCCGCTTCCGAGGTCGCTTTATTTAGATCACGACGTCCCCGCAGATAGGCTTCGTAGGATTCCGGGTTCACCGGGCGAGCGGACGGAGCAGGTCGCAAACTCCCCCGCACTTCGCCCACTATGTCACGAGCGATTTCGCCCTGTAGAACGAGCACGTTGCGGAGATCGCGCTCGTAGCTGTGCGCCCAAATGTGGCGATCCTCTTGGGCCTGAATGGCTGAGCCGTGATCCGCACGCGGTCTCCCGAGCGAACAACCGAGCCTTCCAACACCGCGTCTACGTTTAGCTCACGTGCGATCTGCGGCAGAGTCTTCTTCGTGCCCTTGTAAGACATGGCCGAGGTGCGCGATATCACGCGCAGGTTGCCGACTTGAGCCAAGTCCGTAATTAATTCG
>DASYYR010000107.1:0-15734 GCA_035933575.1 Candidatus Acidiferrales bacterium
TCCCCTCCGGCATTCTGCCTCTGCATTTCATCCTCTCTCCAGCTCAAAAGCTTCAAAAAGAGAAGGCTAGCATACGCGCTGACTCTTGTTTTCCAAAAGGCGATATGATGGAAGCCTTCATTCGAGGGAATTGTGGACCCCGGGCAATTCGAGAAATATTCGCGCCAGATTCTTTTTGCCGGAATCGGCGAAGAGGGCCAGCAGCGCCTCCTCCAGTCGAGCGCTGTCCTCATCGGCTGCGGAGCGCTCGGCACCGTCGCGGCCAATCTCCTCGTTCGCGCCGGAGTCGGCCGCCTCAGAATCATTGACCGCGATTTCGTCGAGCTCTCGAATCTTCAGCGCCAGACGCTTTTCGAGGAATCCGATGCGCGCGAATCTCTCCCCAAAGCAGTCGCCGCCCACCGCCGCCTCGTCGCAATTAATTCAGACGCCGCCGTCGAGCCTGTCGTCGCCGACTTAAACCCGGAAAACACTCGCGAGTTGCTTTCCGGCTTCCCCCTGATTCTCGACGGCACCGACAACTTCGAAACTCGCCTCCTTATCAATGATGCCGCAATCGCTCTAGGAGTTCCCTGGATTTACGCCGCCGCTGTTGCCAGTTACGGTTTGACTTTCACGATTCTTCCCGGCGAAACCGCGTGCCTCGCTTGCCTGCTCGAATCGCATGACCCATCCAACAGTGTACGCAGCAGCTTTGGCCTCGAGGAAACTTGCGACACCGCGGGCATCCTGAACAGCGCCGCCAGTGTTGTTGCCTCCATCGAAGCTGCGGAAGCAACCAAGCTTCTTGCAGGAAAATCCGCAGCCCTGAACGGCCGCCTCGTCTCTTGCGATGTTTGGACCGGCCGCTTCCAGTCCATCCGCGTCGCCAGAAATCCGCAGTGCCGCGCCTGCGTCCGCCGCGATTTCACTTATCTCGAAGGTGAAGCGCAGCCTCACGTCACCATGTGCGGCCGCGATTCTGTGCAGATCCACGAGCGCAGCCGCCGCCTCGATCTCGGCGAGCTCGGACAACGCATCGAGAAAACTGTCACGGGAATTCGCCACAACGATTTCCTTTTGCGTTTTCGCGTGCCGCCTTACGAACTCACCGTTTTCCCCGACGGCCGCGCGGTCATCAAAGGCACGCGCGATCCCGCCGTCGCGCGTTCCCTCTACGCGCGCTATATTGGCGCATGAATATTTTTTAAGAATCGCAGCGAAAAGGACTTCACATGAATAAACCGGCATGCACTCCCACTCTTGTGCTCTTGCTGATTTTCTTCGCGCAAATAGCATCAGCACAGCAGCAAAAATCTCCTTCGCCGCTCGCCGAAGACTTCAGCGCGAAACTGGCAAGTACTCTGAATCACATGTCAGCCGATTACGATGGCGTGATGGGAATCTTCGTCAAGGATTTAACCAGCGGGCAAACTTTCTCCGTCAATCCCGATACAATTTTCCCGCAAGCCAGCTCCATAAAAATTCCATTGCTGATCGAACTCATGCGCCAGGCGCAATCCGGGAAAATCGATCTGAACACTCGCGTCGACATTCATCGCGCCGGTTTAGTCGGCGGCAGCGGCGTGCTCCAATTTTTCTCCGACGGTGGCTCGTCCATCTCGATTCATGATCTCGCCATTCTTATGATCCTGCTCTCCGATAATTCCGCAACGAATCTTCTGATCGATCGCGTCGGCATGAATAATGTCAATTCCATGCTCGATGGCCTCGGCCTCCACAACACGCGCCTTGCCCGCAAAATGATCGACATCGCCGCCGAACAAGCTGACCGTGAAAATCATTCCACTCCTCGTGAAATGGCTGCGCTCCTCGAACAGTTGTACACCGGAAAAGTGCTTGACGCCGAACACGCCAAAGCCACGCTCGAAATTCTCGAATACCCGAAGGAGAGTCCTCTGCGCGCGGGCGTCCCTGAAAATATTACGGTCGCGGAAAAGCCCGGCTCGCTCAACGGCGCGCAATGCGATTCAGGAATCGTCTTGCTCGAAGGTCGGCCCTACATTATTTCGGTGATGACCACCTACAATCGCATCGACGGCAACGCGGCCATCACCAGCGTCTCGCGCCTCGTCTTCGATTATTTCGATCGTCTCGCCCACGCCAATTCCTACGGCGTCCACGTCCGCTGATTTTCAATGGAATTCATTATCTGAATCAAAGTCGCAGCGGCGTGAAGCGAAGAAGTCCGAAGCCGAAGTAAAATCTTGCCAGCTATCTAGCCAAAAGATAGAGCAAGCCCGTTTCTTTGGGGTGCGGCGGCTCGACGCCGCTTTGCCTTTCGCTTTTGGGCGCCCCCGTTTTGGCGCTCTCCGCCCGCGGCTCGCCGATCACAAGATTCCAGCGACCTTGTTCAGCCGGCGATACGCCGCTCCGCGTCCTGCCGGGCCGCAATCCGCTCGATATTTTCGCGCGAATTCATCAGCGTAAGAAACGTGCTCAACACTCGCGCTTTTGTTTCATCGGTCAACCCGGTGCCGCCTGTCGCCAGACGCGCCAGTTGCGCGCCGTGCTCCACGATATATTGTCTCATTTCGCTGAAGCGTTCCCGCGTGCAAGTGCCCACCGCTGTTTCGCGCCGCATCAGCATGCACGCTTGTTCCAGCTCCAGCGTGAAGTGCAGCACGCAACGTTTCTCCGCCTCAAGCTCCTGCGGCACTCGCGCCTTACATCCAACGACTTCACAATTCACATACATGGCATCCCAAGGCTTTCTGGTCTCTCACCCCGGCTCTCGCTCTATATAAATGTGTAGCATCCCCCGCCTGCAAAATCCACCGCCGCGCCGCCCTCCGCGCCCAATCGGTCATCTCGTGCTTCTCATCTCCACGCGCTCGTCCGGCACGCTCCTACCCTTGGCTCATTGCAACCTGGCACTCTCCGGTCAGCAGCTTCGGCAGTGACTGGCTTATACTAAGCTGTGGAAAATGTGATGAAGCCTCTGATCTTTGTTCTCTGTGTTGTGTTTGCGTTTGGCGGCGCGAGCGCGCAGACGCCCAGCATCCAGAAGAATGTCTGGCAGCCATCGCCGGGACATTCGCAAATAGCGATCTGGCCTGGGGCGGCGCCCGATGCGCAGCCTGTTCCCGGGCCGGAGTCCGTGCAAACCGATACAAAATCCTTGATTGCCGGCAAGCCGACTACGGGCGTGACCAACGTTACGCGGCCGACGATGACGGTTTATTCGCCAAGGGGAAAGAATACGGGCGTTGCGGTTGTCGTATTTCCCGGCGGAGGCTTTGAGGAATTGGCCATCGATCTGGAAGGCACGGAGGTTTGCGACTGGCTGACATCTGAAGGGATCACGTGCGTGTTGCTGAAGTATCGCGTGCCGAGCTTGCCCTATGACTGGCATTGCGATTGTCGTCCCCACAATCAGATGATATCGACATTGTCTCTGGAAGATGCGCAGAGAACCATGGGGTTGGTGCGTCTTCACACGGCAGAGTGGCATATCGATCCGCATAAGATTGGAGTTCTGGGATTTTCGGCGGGCGGCTATCTGGTGGCGGAGATCAGCACGAACTTCACGCGTCGTTTGTATAAACCTGTCGATGCGGCAGACAAACAAAGCTGCCGCCCGGATTTTGCCGTGGGCGTTTATCCGGGCCATCTGAGAGTCGGTGATAGCGGTTATAAATTGAATCCGAATGTTCCGGTCACGCGGCAAACGCCGCCAACGTTCTTGGTGCAGGCTGAGGATGACAACGTCGACGGCGTGAACCAATCAGTAGCGTATTACATTGCCCTGAAGGACGCTGGCGTTCCGGTGGAGATGCATTTGTATGCTCACGGCGGGCATGCGTTTGGTCTGCGGCGCACGAAGCTTCCGATAACGGAATGGCCCCAGCTAGTGCACGCGTGGCTGCGCACGATTCGAATGATTCCAGAGTGATTTGTATTTGAAGTGCAAACATGCAGTGGAACCGTGCCGCCCGGATGTAGCTCACGCCTGCCCGGAGCGTTTTTCGCGAAGCGTGCTTTTGCTGCTCCGCGCCCTCGGCTTGCCATTGTCTTTTTGGAGTGCGGCGGCTCGACGCCGCTTTGCTTTTTGCAGGGCCGCCCTGCCTGCACGGATGCTTCCACGAACAGAGCGGGATCTGCTTTCGACTCTGCACTTGCGGGTGCCCCATCCTGAGCGTTTTCTGCGAAGGGTGGGGTTTTTGTCGCAGAGACCGCGAATCTTTTTCGCGGCCTCGGTTTAGCGCCACGCGTAATTCGCGCGTGCTGCGGGAAAAACGAACGGAGCGGTGTTAAACTAACGATCCGCTTCTTGCACAACATTGCTCAGGATTTACTGCGAACAGTTTAGTGCGCTGCTGGCTCCGCCGCCGGATGCATGCCATGTTGGGGAACTTCGTGAATGCCGCGCGCCGGCGGCTCTTGATGGAAGCGGTAAAATTGATTCAACGGACCCGGCCCTTTGCCTATCCCGTAACTTTTCTCGATCGCCTTGAACACGTACGCCTTCGCCAAAATCAGCGCCTCTTGCAGTTGCTGCCCCAACGCAAGCTGCGCCGCCACCGCCGAAGACAGCGTGCACCCTGAACCATGCGTGTTTTCGCTTTTCACGTGGTCGCCGCCAAACGCATTCGCTTCCCCGCCTTCGTAAAGCACGTCCGCGGGCTTCTCCAAATGCCCGCCCGTCACGATCACCGCTTTCGCGCCCATCTCGGCCAGTTTCTGCGCCGCCGCCTTCATTCCCGCCAGGTCTTTCACTTCCACTCCCGCCAGCAGCGCTGCTTCGTCCATGTTCGGCGTAATCACGTCCGCGCGTTTCATCAACTCGTCGCGCAGAAATTTCACTCCCGCGGCATCGAGCAATTCCGCGTTTCCCGCGGACGACTTCACCACCGGATCCAGCACCACGTGCGCGAATTTATGCTTGTCGAGAAACTCCGCCACGGCTGCCGCGTTTGCCTTATTGCCCAGCATTCCGATTTTCACCGCGGCAATCTGCAGATCGCTCGCCAGCGCGTCCAATTGCGCGCGCAGCGTCGTCGCGGGAGTCACGTGCACCGCCGTTACTCCTTGCGTGGATTGCACCGTCAGCGCCGTCACCGCCGCAACGCCGTAGCAATTATGCGCCGCAAATGTTTTCAGATCAGCGGCCACGCCCGCGCCGCAGGAAGGGTCAAATCCCGCAATCGTCAGCAGAATCGGTGGATGGTGATTCGTGTGATTCGTGTTCAATTCGTCGTGCCCTCCGCGCGAGGCACAAATGCCGGCGCTACTCGTCTCCCCCCGCGCCGGCTGATTCAAAATGTACGCGCCTTACTTCCCAAAGCGCAACAACATTCTCACCCGCGCAAAAACTTTTTTTCACGCGCGCCCAGTACTGTAGATCCCGTCCGTGCGTTACTCATCGGAACACGGTGTCATCCCGAGGAGCCACGCGACGACGGATCTGCTTTACTTTTTTCCGCGTCGCCCGCTTGTCCGCTACTTCCCGCCCCACGTGTATTTCAATCCTGCCCGGTAGTTGAATCCCAGCGCCGGATACCCAATCGCGTCCTGATAATGGTGGTCGAGCAAATTTTCGACGTGCCCCATCATCGTCACACCATGTCCCACCGCGAATTGCGTCCCAAAATCCAAACGAAAATGGCTCGGATTGCTCGTCAACCCTAATCCCAGAAAATCGCTGTCCGTCTCGCGTCCCACAAAATATCCCGCCAGATTCCAATCCATTCGACGGAAAGCGGCGTTCAAAATCAAATTCGCGGAATGCAGCGGCCGTAAGAACAACCGATTGCCCGGCGCCTGCGTGGGATCAAACGCATTCGGCGCTTTCAGCACGCGCGTGTCGTCGTAACTGTAATTGCCAATGATTCCCAGCCACGTGAACGGTTTCGCCTCAATCGTCGTGTTCACGCCAAACGCGCGCGCCGAGTCCGTGTTGAAAAATGTGCCGTAGCCAAAGGAATTCAATTCCGCCGCGGGACATCCCGGCGGCACCGGGAGCGAGCACGGCCCAAATCCCGGCGGCGGACACGAAGTGAAACTCACCATGTCGCTGAAGCCGTTGTGAAAAAACGTCGCGGAGAATTTCACGCGCTCCGCAGCCATCACCTGATCGACGCCCGCATTGAATGTATTGCTGCGCTCCGGCTTCAAATTTGGATTCCCCGGAAAACACGGATCCGCCTCGAACGATTGCGTGAAGTTCGGTTCCTTGATTCCCAGTCCATAAGAAGCGCGCAGCCGCGTTTCGCCCCAGAAGCCGCTGCTGCCGAATCGCGCCAGATACGCGAGTCCCGTGCGCGGCACAAACCGCGTTCCAAAACTCGCGTTATCTTCCGCGCGCCCTCCGGCAATTGCCGTCAATCGCCGCCCGAATTGATAATGCGTCTCGAAATATCCTCCCTGATTATTTCGGCGCTCATGCGGTCCGGTCGCCGACCCATTTTCCACTTCGTAGTCGTAGCCGAGCGAAATCGCGCCGTTGCGGAACAAATAAGTGGACTGTTCCTCGAACGCAGCGCGATTGAATTGATCAATGAACGTAAAAAACGGCACGTCGGCGCCAAAATCGCGAAAATAAGATTCAGTTCCCGCGACGTGATGCTGCCAGTGATCGCCCACCGAGAAATCCCAGCTCAAATTCGCCGAGAAATCGTGCAAGTCCGAAGACTGGCCCGGCTGAAAGAACGTCGGAAAATCGATCGCCGTCTGACCCGGCTGGCCCGCATCGCTCGCCGCGCTGCGCAGCGACAACCGCAAATGGTCCGTGTCGCTGAATTTCCATCCGAAATTTCCAGACATTGTCGTGTCGCGAAATCTGTCATTTGGCCCTTGCCCATTGCTGTCGAAATAAGAAATCGCGCTCGAGTAATCGAACCGGTTCGCCAGTCCGCTCAATTGCGCTTCGCCCCGACGCGTGCTGAACGACCCGCCCTCGCCCATCACCGTAAATTCCGGTACGGAAGTATTTCCGCGATGCGTGAAAATCTGCACCACGCCCGTCATCGCGTCGGAACCAAAGAGCGCGCTCGACGCCCCGTGGACAATTTCGATTTTGTCCACATTTAATAAATCCAGGTTCGAAAAATCCATGTCGCCGCCCGGCTGGTTCACCGGAGTGCCATCTACCAGCACTTTGGTGAAATTCGAATTCCCGCCATCCAGGAATAGCGACGTGACGCCGCCCAGCGGCCCGAGCCGCGCCAGATTCGCGCCCGCCGTCGAAGTCAGCAGCGGCGCAAGCCAAATTTCCTGACGCTCGTCAATATCTTGCCGCGTCAGCACCGTCACTGGCGACGCGACTGTGTTCGCCGGCGCCGGCTCGGCTTGCGCCGAAACGACCACGGTCGACGCGAGCGGCGCGAGTTCTAATCGCGCGTCCCACGTGCGGTGCTCGCCCGCCGAGAGAGTAAATTCCCGCTCGCTCGCCGCCATCTGCGCGTGCTCGACGCGAATTTTGTATTCACCCGGCGGAAGCTCCACGGAATAGGAACCATCCGCGCCGCTTTTCAATTGCTTCGCGATTGTGTTGCGCGAAGTGTTATTCGAAATATTCTTTGCAATGTTTTCGACAACAATTTGCGCATCAGCCACGGCTGCGCCGCTGCGATCCGTCACGCGTCCGGAAATTGTTGCATTCGATTGTGCGTGAATTGAATTCGAAATTCCGGGAAGTGAGAAGCCAAGAAGCACGAAAAATACAAACAGCCGCACACGAAGTTTCATTTTTATCCTCCGGCTCCCTCTCGCGCGGGAGTTTGAAGGCTGTCCCGAAATTCAAGCTGTCGTTTTGCGCGCAGCTTGCATTCGAGATGGAAACTCCGCCGGTCTCCTGGCTTGGCGGCATTCTGCTGGGCCCGGCCTTCCCGCCGCGGTGTCGCGTCTTTCGACGAAGCACCGGAGCAGTGGCGCGTGCCCGACTTCCTCCGCCTTACAGTCGCGCAGCGGCGACGGCTTCACACCGTCTTCCCGTGCACGGAGTCTCGCTGTGATTGTGGCCGGCGAAAACTCACTCGATGAAAAATCAGTTTTCGTTTCCGCCGGAACTTCAAACTGCACTTCACTCTGCAACAAATTCTTATAGCGATTCCTTTGGCGTTTCCGCGTCGCCTCCCGCTGCTTCCGTCTCCTCGCCGCCGCGCAAAACCACGCGCGGCCTTCCGTTCGCGTTCATCTCCACGTCCAACTCAGTTTCAAACGCCTGCTCGAGCAACTCCCGCCGGTAGACATCCGCGGGTTTTCCCGACGCCAGACACTTGCCGCGCTGCACCAGCACAATCGAGTCGAAGAATTCCGCGGCAAGATTCAACTCATGTGTCACCACCACCACCGTGTAACGGTTTTCTTCCGCCAACTTTCGCAGCCGCCGCATCAATTCCACTTTTCCGCCGATGTCCAAATGCTGCGTGGGCTCGTCGAGCAGCAGCAGCATCGGCTGTTGCGCCAGCGCGCGCGCCAAAATCACGCGCTGTCCTTCGCCGCCGGAAAGCTGGTCCATTCGCCGATCGAGCAACTGTTTCGCGCCCACTTGCGCCAGCGCATTTTCCGCCATCAGGCAATCGCCCTCGTTTTCGAATCGCAACCGCCGCCCGTACGGATAGCGTCCCTGCAAAACGTATTCCCACACGCGCAGCGGAAACATCAGCGTGCTTTCCTGATGCACCATCGCGATGCGTTGCGCGCGTTCGCGCAGCGGCAGTTGGCCCGGCGGCTTGCCGTCCAGTTCCACGCGGCCGGACAACGGCTTGAATTCTCCGGAAACCAAGCGCAGCAGCGTGGATTTTCCGCTCGCGTTTGGTCCGAGAATTCCCACAACTTCGCGCTGCCGCGCGCTGAACGTCACGGGCCCCAGCGTGAAATCCGGCGCGTCGCGATCCGAAGTTGAATACGCGTAGCTCGCCTGCTCCACCACCAGGCGCACCGGATTCTGCATCCAGCCCGCCGCCGTATCGCGCCCGGCATTCGGAGCCGGCATTCCCTGCGCGCTCATGGGAATCTCCGCCGCAACAAATAAATAAATACGGGCGCGCCAATCGCCGCCGTCACTGCGCCGACGGGAAGCTCCGTGGGAGCAACAACAGTGCGCGCCAGCGTATCCGCGAGCGCCACCGCAATCGCTCCACCGATTGCCGACGCGGGAATCAGCACGCGATAGTCGGAGCCGAAAAGCATGCGCATCACATGCGGAATCAGCAAGCCGACGTATCCGATTGCGCCGCTGACGGAAACGGCCAGGCCGGTGAGCAGCGACGCGCTCACGTACACCACCAGTTTCACGCGCGGAACATTCACGCCTAGATGATGCGCTTCCTGCTCTCCGGTCAATATCAAATTCAAATCCGACGACGTGGTGTAGATGGCGCCGATTCCGATCAGCAGAACGACGAACAAAAATCCCAAGCCTATTGCCGGCGCTGTCCCCAGGTCGCCCATCAGCCAGAAAGCCATGCCGCGAAAATCACGCCCGCTGACCGTGGTCATGAAAAACATAATGATGGCCGAGAGAAACGACGCGCTGATAATTCCGGCGAGAAGCAGCGTGGTGCTGTCGAGTTGCCCCTTGCGGCGCCCCAAAAAATAGACCGCCGCAATCGTCGCGAGCGCTCCCAGAAACGCCAGGCCTTGCATCGCCCACGGAAATTGCGGCAGCAACAGGAGCGACAATATCGCGCCCAACGCCGCGCCGCTCGAAACTCCCAGTACATACGGATCGGCGAGCGGGTTTCGCAAAAGCGCTTGAAACGAGGCTCCGGAGACGGAAAGCGCGGCACCGACTAATATTCCCAGCGCGATGCGCGGCAGCCGCAAACCAAACACAATCAGCCGGTCCGAACTCGGAATGCTGTTCCAGTGCCCGAGAGCGCCGCGCACTAGCGTCACCGCCACGTCGCTCACTGAGATTGGATACGCACCCACTTGAAGCGAAAAAACCACCACGACGAAAAGCACGCCCGTAAGCAGCGCGCAAATTGCCGCGATTCGCCGGGGCGTCAGTGGCCGCATGCAAACGCCTCCCTGCATGAATGTTGTGAAACGGCGCTTTGCAAATGCGCGCGCACGGGAACAAACACTGCCAACCGTCGCAAACTCGCGTGCTGCTGCGCCGCGTCTTCAAAAACATTCGGATGAAGTTGACGTGCGAGTTTCTCAATCGCGTCGATCAGTCCTGGAGCGGGCAAATCGATTTCGTCGCTGACCACCACCACGCGGCCCTCGCGCACCGCCGCAAGTTCGCGCCAACCTGCTTCGCTGCGCAGCTCCGCCAGCTGCTTCGCTGTGGAATCCTCGCCGCCAAAACCGCTGCTCGCAAAAACTAGATAATCGGGATTCAGTCGCACAACTTCTTCCAAACTGACCTGCGGCCAATCTTGTTTCGCGTGCACCACCGATTGCGCGCCGGCATAGCGCAACGCGTCCGCGATGAAGGTGTGCTCGCCCAGCGAAATCAGCGGACTTTCTCCCACAACGAAGAAGACGCGCGCGACCGGCACGTTCGCGAGTTTTGATTGAAGTACATTCAGCCGTTGCCGCAGATTCTCGACAACGGATTCCGCTTGCGCGCTTGCGCCAATCACGCCGCCGATGTGCTCGATGGATTCGAGCATGCTCTCGACCGAATGCGGATTCGTCGCATACACGGCGATACCCAAGCGTGCGAGTTCATCCGCGGTTTCGCGCCGGTTCCCCTCGGTAGTGATCAAAACAATATCCGGATGCGCGGCGACAATTGCTTCGAGATTCGGATTCATGGGCATGCCGATGTGCGGCTTCGATTTCGCTTCGGGCGGGGAATCGCTGTAGTTGCTCACGCCGACGAGGCGATCCTGCGCGCCAAGCGCGTACACGATTTCCGCAAGATTCGGCGCGAGCGCGACGATGCGACGAACTTCAACGGGAACGGCAACGTGCCGTCCTGTTTCGTCGATCACCTCGCGCGTTGTTTGCCTTGCGTTCATTTGTTTTGCATTCACATCCGGCTCACGCTTCGCTTCCTGTTGTGTTTGCTGTTTTGTTCTTGCATTCACATCTGCCGTATTCTGCGCCGCGCAAATGGATGAGCAGCCCAACAACGCTATCATGCCAAGTGCGCCGCCGATTTGATTTCGCCGCATCGCTTGTCTAATTTGTTTCGCGCTTGTTTCCATTCGCCGCAAATGTGTTGAGAATTTGCCGCGAAATTTTCGCGCGCCGAAATTTTATTTGCGCAATAAAAAAAACCCCACGAGAAAAATGGGGCGCGTCGCCGCACTCTTTCTCGCGAAGAGTGGCAGCACAAATCGGCTCGCGCAGGTTTCCTGACTTTCGGCCTCCGGTATTTCGCCGCAATAGCGCGGCGTTTCCCCGGAAACAATTTGGCGCTGTTCCGCTTTTTCGAGCGGCCCTTCCCGGCGGTTTTGCAAAAAGCGAAACGCGCCAGTGGGGATTGCGTGTCAGCAGCGCCGGCCGATTACAGTGGCGGGACCGTGGCCGATTTTCACGGCCTTCTCTTGACTCTGAGAACAGCGAAGCGGTTCGAAGAGTCGCCCCTTCGAACGTTCATTTCGCTGCCCGCAGGTTTTCCCGCGAGCCGGCTAAATTTTCGGAACTGAGTCTATGCCCGACGGCCAATCGAGTCAATCGCGCACGCACGCAGTATCGAGCGCCGCGCGCAGCCGTCAGCGATTCTTCCATTGCGGCGAACGTTTTTCCGCGATGGCGCGCAATCCTTCACTCGAATCCTCGAGGCCGGAAAGCTCATTGAGAAACACGGCCATCGATTGGCGCACGCCGTCGCGCAGCGAAAGTCCCATCGAACCGAGGATTGCTTTTTTGGCCATGGTGAGCACGGCTCCGGAATGCGCGGTGACTTGCTCGGACATTTCTTTCACGGTCGCTTCGAGTTTAGCCTCCGTGACCACGCGATTCACGAGGCCCAGGCTGAGCGCGCGTTCGGCGCTGATCACTTCGCCGGTGAGAACCAATTCGAGGGCGCGTTTTGGTCCGACGATGAACGGGAGAATAGCCGCGCCGAGCGGAGGAAATACGCCGAGCTTTATTTCCGGCTGCGCGAATTTCGCACGCGGAGTCGCGACCACCAAATCGCCCAGCGCGGCCAGTTCCGCGCCACCGCCAAATGCCGGGCCATTCACGACGACGAGAAACGGTTTCGAAGTATCGAGCATCGCGGTGAATGCTCGTTGAAATGCGTCAAGCACTTGAAACGCGCGGCGCGGCGTGTATTCGCCGAGCTCGATGCCGCCGCAGAACGACTGGCCGGCGGAATCGAGGACAATTAATTTTACGTCGCCGCGTCCTTCGAGCGAATCGATGCCCACGGCGAGTTCGGAGAGCATGCGCTCGTTGAGCATGTTGTGCTCGGGACGCTCGAGCGTGAGGCGCGCGACTTCGCCTTCGATGCGGAAGCGAATGTATTTGAATTCCTCGGGTTTGGGCGGCGCGGCACCGACGTTTCCGGCGACGGCCACGCGAGAAGTTTTGGGCGAAGATGTTTGTTGCATGGAATCCTCCGAGTGCGAATGCTCGAGAAATGATCGTACTCTGAAATTGCGACGAGGTGCGGAAGGCTTTCAGCGGCGGTGCTGAACGCGCAAACCCCTATCGCGGCGTTTTGTAATGCGGAATCGCGCAGCAGGACGCCGCGAATTTGCGCGAAGCGAATTACACAGTTTCGATTTCGACGGCGACGCCCATGCCGCCCGAAACACAGAGGGTGGCGAGACCTTTTTTGTTTTTTGCGGAATTTTCGTCGCGGCGCAATTCGTGAAGCAGCGTGGTCACGATGCGCGCGCCGGTGCATGCGATGGGATGGCCGAGGGCGATGGCACCGCCATTGGGATTCAGGCGCTCGCGAGGAAAACGCAAATCGCGATCGCAGGCGAGGACTTGCGCGGCGAATGCTTCGTTCAATTCAATGGCTGCGTAGTCTTCGAGATTCGTTCCGGTGCGCGCCAAAAGTCTTCGCACGGCGGGGACGGGGCCGATGCCCATGACGCGCGGATCGACTGCAGCGACAGCGGCGTCAACGATTCGGGCAATCGGCTTGAGGCCGAGTTCGCGGACTTTATTTTCGCTGGCGAGCACGACGCACGAAGCACCATCGGTGATTCCGCTGGCGTTGCCCGCAGTGATGGTTCCCGTCCTGCTGAAGACCGGCGGCAGCTTGGCCATTTGCTCGAGCGTCATGTCGGGACGGACGTGCTCGTCTTTTTCGATGCGGATGACGTTGCCTTTTTTGTCGGTGCGCTCGACGGGAATGATTTCGCGGCTGAAGCGGCATTCGCGTTGCGCGCGCGCCGCGCGATGATGGCTTTCGAGCGCGAAAGCGTCCTGCTCTTCACGAGGAATTTTATACTGCTGCGCGAGCAGTTCGGCCGTTTCGCCCATGATCATTTGCGAAATGGGGCACAGGAATCCGTCGCGATACATGGCGTCGACGAGCGGCTGATTGCCCATCTTCACGCCCCAACGCGCCTCGACGAGATAGGGCACGCGCGACATGGATTCGGCGCCGCCGGCGACTACGATTTCGGCATTGCCGAGCAAGATTTCCTGCCAGCCGAGCATGATGGAACGCAGGCCGGAGGCGCAAGCCATGTTGACGGTGAAGGCAGGAACATCGTCGCCAAGTCCGGCGCGCCAGGCGATTTGCCGCGCTGGATTTGGGCCAACGCCAGCGGGACGAGCGTTGCCAAAAATTAATTCGTCGACGTGATATGGAAATTCGTGGGGCGCTGAGCCGCGAGATGATTTTTGGTTAGCGGTGATTTCGTTCGCTTGCTGGATGCTGTCTTCAATTTTTCCGCCGACTCCCGGCTGACGTTCGGGCGGCAATTCGCCGTGAAACGCGCGCTGGAGCGCGGCACGGACCGCGATGACGCCCAAATCGGGGGCAGTGAAATCCGCAAGGCCTCCGCCGAATTTTCCGATGGGCGTGCGCACAGCGCTGATGATGTAGACGGTGGTGGTCTTCATCGTCTTTTTAGTTCCCTCTTATGCCGCTTCAGAATTCTTTTAGCTCTGTTGACATCCTGAGCGGAACCTCGCCAAAGACCAAAAGCAGATCCCTCGCCGCATGGCGGCTCCCTTCGTGCCTCAGGGCAGGCGGGATGACAAACTCGCAGCGAGGCGCTTGCGCGACCGTGATGTCTACAGAACAAGTGCTTCCTATATTAGCGCATTCGGTTTGTGGGCGCCTCCCTTCGCCGTTTGGGCCGCAAAGATGCGTGCAAGAAGCATGTTATTTGTACCGATTAGAACGGGGCGCGGGTGTTTGTTTTGTGTGAGTTGGCGGGATTTTTAATCCCGAGGTGTACCGATTAGAATTTGCGGGTTGCGGCGTGTTTTTCGTTTGTTGCGGCGCGGGCAAAGGCGAAAGCAGATTCCTCGTCGCATGGCTCCTCGGAATGACAACTCGTTTCTCTGTGCGGGTGGTGGTTGTAGTTGGGTGCGTTGGCGCAGGAGAAGTATGAGTGGTTGTTTGTGGCGCGCGGGCGGCGGCGGGCGCGGATGTGTTCGCGGCGGATGCGGAAGTCATGTTTTGTGATTGTGGCTGGTGATCCGCTGATTCTCCGTCGCTCGGAGAAGATGGGACGTCCCTTCCGGGCCGGGATGAAGCGGCTTTGTGAATGGCGTCAGTCAAAGAATCGGCACCGGCGCAGCGGGACTGCGCGGCGCTGTAGGCCCACCAGCCGTCGGAGGGGTCATAGCCAGCTGGATAGTCAGACGGATAACGTTTGGGCTGAGGATAAGCGTAAGCCGCGTTTTTATTTGAAGAATAATTCGGCGACGGGTGTGCCGCTGCGCGCGGTGACGCATCGGATGATGAGATGGAAGTGTAGATGACGCGGCGGGCGGGCTCGATCCATTCGCCGGAAGTGGTGAGCGAGGCGTAGGCTTTGATGGCGGCAACGATTCCGTTGGAAGAGATGGGAGCTTCGTCGGAGCGCTCGATGATGTTTTCGAGGGCGTAACGCAGATTGCGGCGGCGTTTGGCGTAAAGTCCGGTGGCGTGGGCGTGATCGTAAATGGTGGAGCGGTCGGGAAGCATGAAGCGGCTGTAGATGCGGGAAGCGCTGTGCCAGTGAACGAACATTTCCTCGATGGTTTCGCGATCGGGATGGCGGCAGATGGTGCATTTGCGCTGGTGATGAGAGAGAGAAGTACGCGATGCTTGTTGCGATGCGCGGGCGCGTTTGGTAGGCGCGGGCCGCGCGGCGGTTCTGGTTGCCATGGTGAATCTCCTTGGATTTAGTTTTAGGGAGGTTTAGCGCGAGGCCTGCGGACCTGAGTGCTACGGCCGCCCTTGGAAAAAAGGATGAGCCGATGTTGGGGAGAAGGCAACTGGTAGTGACTGTGGAAAATAGAGGCGCAGCACAGAAAGCATGACGGCGATTTGTGCAGAAAGCGCGCAAAGAGGAAAGAGAATTAAGGTAAGGCGAGTTTGCGACACGGTTGCACTTCCTGCGTCAGTGTAAAAAATCGTGCCCTGACGCTGCTGACGCGACTACTGTCGAAGAGAATCCCCACCCTTCGCAAGGACAGCTCAGGATGGGGCACCCGCAAGTGCAAAGGCGAAAGCAGATTCCTCGCCGCCGTTCGCCAAAAGCGGGCGACCCCTCCCTGCGTCAGGACAGGCCGGGTTCGGGATGACAACAAAAACATGCGAAGAGAGACGTCCCGAAGTGGCGAGGTGACAGCCGCAAAGAAGTTCGAGGTGTGTGCGAGGAAAGACCCCACCCTTCGCGCCGAAAGTTCACGGGCGCTCAGGATGG
>DASYYR010000010.1:0-4326 GCA_035933575.1 Candidatus Acidiferrales bacterium
CTGACCATGCTCGGCGTTGTCATCGGCAGCGCATGCATCGTGCTCGTGGTCACGGTCGCGCTGGCCGGGAAGCGGTTCATTATTGGCCAGATCGAAGCCGTGGGTTCGAACATCGTGTATGCCTCGCTGGTGGATTCCGGCGTCGGCCAAACAACAACACTGGGCGATCAAATTTCGATGGCTGACCTCGAAGCCATAAAGCAAGGCATCCCTCAGGTGACGCATGCGGCAGGCTCGCACGACATTGCCATGACAGTGGTGGCGGGCAGCGTCGCACGTCCTGTAAGCCTCGTGGGCGTTACCCAGGAATTTCAGCAGATTCGCAATTTTTTGATTGTGAGCGGGCGTTATTTTGATGACGGCGATTTCACCAGCAACAGTAAAGTTTGCCTGCTCACGGAGCATATGGCCAAGGTCGCTTTCCCCTACGACGACCCCGTCGGACGCAATATCCGTGTTGGGGAACTGAGTTTTACTGTAATTGGCGTGTTCCGCGAACGCGTGCAGACATTCGGCCAGACGGAGATCGCCACGGATTCCGTGCTCGTGCCATTCCCGTTGATCCGATACTATACGGGCGAAAGCTCCATTCGAACGCTCTATGCGCAGGCGGATAATCCGCAGGATGTCGAACTGGTGACACAGGAAGTCGCCGAAGTTTTGAAGGCGCGCCATCGGCCCGCCGCGGAGTACAGTGTGCTAAATCTGTCCTCGATCCTCGAAACGGCAAAGCATATCTCCCTCGCTCTGACCATCGTATTGCTGCTGATTGCGATGATTGCGCTGGTGATCAGCGGCATTGGAATCATGAATATTATGCTCGTCAGCGTGACGCAGCGCACGCGTGAGATTGGAATTCGAAAAGCAATAGGAGCGCGGCGCCAGGAAATTCTCTATCAGTTCTTGGCTGAAGCGACGATTATCAGCGGGGCTGGAGCGCTTGTGGGAATTGGCGTGGCGGTGATCATTCCATTTTTCATCTCGGCGACTTTGCAGCTCCTGCCCGTCCCGGCCGACATTGCCATTCCGATTTCGTGGCCTTCCGTAGTGCTTGCGTTTGTTGTATCGTGCGCCACGGGAGTAATATTTGGTTATCTTCCCGCCAGCAAGGCGGCAAAACTTCAACCGGTGGAATCTCTGCACTATGAATAAAACGAAAATGAACTCTCAATCCTTCACGATAATTTGCTGCGCGATTTTCGGCACTATGTTTGCAGCGCCTTTGCGGGCGCAGCAAATTCAACAGCCACTCAAACTGAAAGTAAAGGCGGGGAATACGATGCCGGCGAAGGCGGCCACTCAGACAACGCTGCCGTCTCCGTCGGCCGCGACCCCGCAGGTCGCACAAGGCGTCCTGACGCTTGACCAAGTCGTGAATCTGGCACTGGCACACAGCCCTGACTTGGCGCTCGCGCGCATCCGCTACACTGTCGCTCAAAATGTTGCAGGAGTTGACCGCGCGGAATTCCGTCCCAATCTCTATACCGGTTCAGGGGCGGCCTACACGAATGGCTTTCCGCAGACTCCCGGAGGCGCGGCGCCATCCGTGTTCGAAATGTCTTACACGCAGGCGCTTCTTGATCCTATAAAACGCGGCACTCTGCACGCTGATGAGGACCGCGCGAAAAATCAGCAGCTCGAATATCAGAATATGCGCGATACCGTAATGGTGCGTGCCGCCTCGGCCTATCTCGAGCTGGCTGACGTGCGCCACTCGCTCGATTTGCTGCGCGGCGAGCGCGACAGCCAGCAAAGAATCCTGGACGTAACGCAGCAGCGCGCTGCGGCCGGCCTTGAGTTACCCGTAGCCGTCACGCAGGATGAACTCCAATTAGCGAAAACGAGCCAGCGCATCGTGCAGTATGAGAGCCGCGACGAAATCCTCTCCGATCAAATCCGCGACATGACCGGCCTCCCTCCGGATGAGCCGGTCGACGTATCTTCGTCGGAAGTACTGGCTTCCCAGGCCACTGAACCTGCATCTAACCTAGTAGCCGCGGCCCTCGACCATAGTCCGGAAATTCGCGAGGCTGAAAACGAGCGGACCGCTCGTGAGCATGTACTGAAGGGTGCGAGGGCCGCCTACTGGCCCACGATATCTCTGGTCGGTGAATACAACGTGCTGAGCAAGATCAATAACTATGACGTTTTTTTTAATCATTTTCAGAGGAACAACGTCAATGTTGGAGTGCAAATCACGATTCCCATTTTCAGCGCACACACGTCGGCCGCTGCGGCATTGGCGCACAGTCAATTGAACGAAGCGGATCTCGAATTGACAAGCGATAAGCGCACTGTGCGCATCGGGGCCGAGCAAAAGGTCCGGGCGCTGCGGGAAACGGACGCGGGGAAAGACGTTGCGCAACTGGATTTACAGCTCGCGCAACAGCAGCTTCAGGATATTCAGGTGAAGTTCAATCAGGGACGTGCCACCCTGCGTGATTTGGAGCAGGCGAGGGTTGTTGAAAACGAAAAGTGGCTGGCATTTCTTGACGCTGACCTCTCGCGTGAGAAGGCGCAACTTGATCTGTTGCAGGCCACCGGGCAGCTTGCGCAGGCTTTCCATTGAGGGAACAGTTCGCAAAGCTTTTCTATTCCCGCGGTATGAATTCGAGTAGAATGAATTTCTTCGCATGGACAGGTCTTTGGCGATGCGGCCGTCCCGAACTAGGAGGATCTTGAATGCCGTCGGTAATGAAAACACTGTTGCTCAATCCGCCGAGCTTTGAAAATTTTGACGGCGGCGCCGGTTCTCGCTGGCCGGCCACACGCGAAATCGAATCTTATTGGTATCCGGTTTGGCTGACCTATCCTGCCGGAATGTTGCCAGGGAGCCGGTTGCTTGACGCTCCTCCGCACAAAGTGTCGCCGCAGCAAACCATTGAGATATCGAAGGATTACGAGTTCTTGGTACTGTTCACGTCGACGGTGGGGTTTCAGAGTGACCTGAAGCTCGTCAGAAAAATGAAAGAATTGAACCCCGGGCTAAAGGTGGCATTCGTCGGCCCGCATGTGCAGATCAAGCCTGAGGAAAGCCTGCGGGCGGGATCGGATATTGATTTCATCGTGCGCGGCGAATTCGATTACGCCGTTACGGACTTCGCGAAAGGGAAGCCGCTCGCCGAAATTGCCAACGCGAGCTATATAAAAGATGGAAAAGTGGTTCACAATGCGACTCGTGCGCCGCTACATACCGCCGAGCTGGACGAATTGCCGTTTGCGACCGACGTTTACAAGCGTGATTTGACGATTGAACGTTACAGCGTACCTTTCCTGCTGCATCCTTTCGTCTCCTTTTACACGACGCGGGGCTGCCCGGCGCAATGCACTTTCTGCCTGTGGCCGCAGACGCTTTCGGGCCACACATGGCGTGTGCGCTCGGTTGACAGCGTCGCTCGTGAATTCGAGCAGGCGCACCGCATGTTCCCGCAAGCCAAGGAATTCTTCTTCGACGACGATACGTTCAACATCCGTAAAGACCGTGTGCTCGAGTTGTGCAAGAAGTTCAAGCCCGTAGGTTTCCAATGGTCGTGCACGGCGCGTGTCCACAGCGACTACGAAACGCTTGCCGCCATGGCCGATGCAGGCGCGCGTTTGTTCATCGTCGGCTTCGAGTCCGGCGATCCGCAAATCCTGAAGAATATCAAGAAGGGCGCCACCATCGAAATGGCTCGCACGTTCGCGGCCAATTGCAAGAAGGTCGGCATTCGCGTTCACGGAGACTTCATCATTGGCCTTCCGGGTGAAACGAAGGAAACGATCCAGAAGACGATGGACTTTGCCAGGGAACTCGACTCCGAAACCATTCAGGTTTCGATGGCCCACGCCTATCCAGGCACGGAGCTTTACAATTTGGCTTCGGCAAATGGATTCCTCGCCACGGAAGCTCTTGCCGATTCGGGCGGCCACCAGCTTCCGCACCTCGAGTATCCTGGATTGAACCGCGAAGAAATGATGGAAGCCGTGAACCGTTTTTACGATTCATATTATTTCCGTCCGCGCGTCGCGTGGCGAATCGTTCGTGAGGCGCTTTGGGATGCACATGAGCGCAAGCGCCTGTTCCACGAAGCGGTTTCTTTCCTGCGCTTGCGCGCTGAGCGGCTAAAATACGCGAAGAGCGGCAAGGGTCCTGCGAAGAACCAGCCTCCATCTGTATCCGTGACGACGATTCCATCGCATGCAGGTACGGAATTCACGGAAACACAAGGCGCATGAAACTTCCTCATCGGCTGCACGGCAAGACGATCTGTTTGATCGGCCTGATGGCGATTTTCGGGTCGCTCGGCGACGTCTTGCTGCGCAAAGGCATGAAACAGATCGGCGCGG
>DASYYR010000031.1:0-7329 GCA_035933575.1 Candidatus Acidiferrales bacterium
AAAAGGAGAAGGGCAATTGGCAAGACATCGTGAAGCAGTTTGCCGGCTGTGCCGCAGGGAAGGGATGAAACTCTTCCTCAAGGGCCTCCGGTGTTTTACGGAAAAATGCGCCATCGAGAAACGCAATTTCCCGCCCGGACAGCACGGGCAGGCGCGCCGGCCCAAAATGGTCGGCTACGGCGTGCAGTTGCGCGAAAAGCAAAGGATGAAGCGCACCTACGGTTTGCTCGAAAAGCAATTCCGTCACTATTACGCCAAAGCCGCGCGCGCGCAGGGACCCACCGGCTCGAATCTGATGATCATGCTCGAGCGGCGTTTGGACAACGTTGTGTATCGCGCAGGCCTTGCCAGCTCGCGTTCGCAGGCGCGCCAGTTGGTCACGCACGGTCACGTGCGCGTCAGCGGCCGCAAGGTGAACATCCCGAATTATATGGTGAAGATCGGCGACGAAGTGGCCATGAAGGAAAAGATGCACCAGAACGCCATGGTGCTCGAAGCGCGCAATCTGGCGCAGAATCAGAACGCCGCTCCGTGGCTGCAAATCGATCGTGAAAATTTCAAGGCGCGCGTGAACGCTATGCCGCGCCGCGAAGACGTTCAAACGCCGGCGTTGAACGAGCAGCTCATCGTCGAACTCTATTCGAAGTAGTTTCGCAGTGGCATAGGCTTCAGCCTGTGCAAGTTTAATCAGCATTTTTCGTGGGGACCCGCATATCGCGGGCAGGAGGAAAAAGACAATGTGGAAGGGCTTTCAGAAACCGAAGCGGCTGGCGGCAGAACTCGAATCACTCACCGACAAGTACGGAAAATTCTCCGCGCAGCCATTTGAGCGCGGCTGGGGAACCACGGTGGGCAACTCGCTGCGCCGCGCGCTGTTGAGTTCCATCGAAGGCGCCGCCATTACGGCGGTCAAAATCGAAGGCGTGCTCCATGAATTTTCGCCGATTCCTGGCGTGGTAGAAGACGCCACGGACATCATTCTCAACCTCAAGCAGGTGCCGCTGAAATTGAATTCCGATCAACCGAAGACGATTACGTTCGTTGTGGATACGCCGGGCCCGGTGACGTCCGCGAAAATCGAGGAAGATGCCGACCTCGCAGTGCTCGACAAGAACGTGTATCTCGCCACGGTCAGCGAAGGCGGAAAGTTCGAGATGGAAATCCGCGTCAAGAATGGCCGCGGCTACGTCGCTGCCGATCGCAATTTCGACGAGGACCTGCCGATTGGCTACATTCCCATCGACTCCGTCCATTCGCCCGTGCGCAAGGTCAATTACTCGGTCGAAGCGGCTCGCCTCGGCCAAATGACCGATTACGAGAAGCTGTCTCTCGAAATCTGGACCAACGGCGCCATCACGCCGCAGGATTCCATCGGCCTTGCGTCGAAGCTCATCAAGGACCACATGAGCATCTTCATCAATTTCGAGGAGCAGCCTGAGCTGCCCGAGGAAGTGATCGAGAACTTCAGCGATCCACGCCTCGAGCATTTGGACCGCTCGGTCGAGGAGCTCGAACTTTCCGTTCGCTCTTACAATTGCCTGAAGAACGCGAATATTCAGAGCCTTCGCGAGCTTGTGCAGAAGACCGAAGGCGAGATGCTCAAGACCAAAAATTTCGGCCGCAAGTCGCTCAACGAAATCAAAGACATTCTCGTTAAGATGGGGCTTTCGCTCGGAATGAAGTTCGACGAGCACGGCCGCATCATCTGGCCGCCGCTGCCGAGCCAGACAGCTCCGCCAACGCCAGAAGAGACCACAACGTTCTAGTGTTTTTTGTGTGAGCTTAAGGCGTAAGGGATTTTTCTCGGCAACGCGTTTACAGAGAGCCAAGTTTCGCAGGGGCGGGGTTTACCCCGCCCGTTCCTAAGGAAAGGCCGGGGATTTGGCGGGGCGGGGATTCATCCCCGCCGTTATGCGGCTTGCTTTTAGTGGGGCTTCAGCCGCTGAGGCCGCCTTGGTTTTTGTAGCTCATGTCCCGCCAGCATTTTTCGCTGACTGACATGAGGCCTGTGCGCCAAAAAAGTTTTGTGTGTCATTCCGAGGAGCCACGCGACGAGGAATCTGCAGTTTCCTTGATTTATTGTTGCTCTCGCGAGCGAGCGGTGACTGACAATCACGCCTCGGAAATCGGCCGGGCGGGAATTCATCCCCGCCGTAAACGCCGTTCCATCTTTTGTCAGGGCACGGCTTTAGCCGTGCCGGAAGGATCTCGAAGGAAACGCGGCTTCAGCCGCTGAGGTTCAGTCGTTGTGGTTTGCGACAAACTCTTTGGCTCTGAGGCGTAAAAGTAAATTTTCGCTACTCTGTTAAGGAATCGACGAACATGCGACACCTCGTATCAGGAAGCAAACTCGGGAAGCAACCGGCGCACCGCCGCGCGGTTTTGCGGAACCTCGTGACGAACGTCATCGAGCGCGAACGCATCACCACCACCATCGCGCGCGCTCGCGCAGCGCGTCCGCTCGTCGAAAAAATGATCACCCTTGGCAAGCGCGACACGCTCCACGCGCGCCGCCAGGCCGCGGCATTTCTCCAAACCACGGACGCAACGAAGAAGCTCTTCGCGGTGATCGCGCCGCGCTTTTCCGACCGTCCCGGCGGCTACACGCGCATCATTCGCGTCGGCTGGCGCATCGGCGACGGCGCCGAACTGGCCATCCTCGAACTCATCGGCTCCGAACTGAAGAAGAAAGAAAAGAAAACTAAAAAGGAAAAACTCCAGGAAGCCCCCGAAGCAGAGGCAAAAGCATCCACCTAGCGGTAGTTGTGGCATAGGCCTGCGTGCCACAGGCGTTCTGCGTTTCTGCAAACTCTGTGCGTCATTCGTGTCGGATAATGGCTCATGTGAATGACAATGCAGGGCCTCTTAGAACACACCCTTAGCCCGCCGGCTTCGTTTTTGCCCCGGATGTCTTCTTTGAAAGGGATCGAATGTAGTTGACCATGTTCCAGATTCCGTCCGGCTTTTGACGATCCCCTTCGCTGGGCATATCGCCTTTGCCTTTCTGGATGATGTAGAACATTTCGCCGTCGGTCATATCCTTCAAGGCCGCCGCGTCGCGATAATCCTTCAGCGTTAATTTCATATCCGCGGCCAAGTCGCCTTTTCCGCTGCCATCCGCGCCGTGGCACATGGCGCAGTCATAGCCGTACATCTGCTTTCCTTGGGCGATCGACGCAGCCGTGGGCTTCACCGGGTTCGGCTCTTTTGCGACGTCGGGAGGAATTACGAACGGAGCGGTGGCGGCGGATTTGTCGGTTTGCGCGGCGGGCTTTGCCGTTTGCTGCGCGGTTTTGTCCGCTTGTCGCGCCGCGCCGGAGATCCCGAAAAGCGCCAGAACCGAAAGAATTGCAATTGTTTTGCGCATGGCAAACTCCTGACCAACTCGGCGCCATTCTACTCTCACCCGTCAAGCGCGCATAGTTTCTAGGCCCGCCATTCTGATTCCGTACCGCGCTTCTCGCGCGCCGCAACCCACAGCCACGCCGAAATCTGCGCGAACGTCCCCGCCGCGGTGTCGAGCAGCACGTCGGCGAATTCCACGCCGCGCCCAGGAACGAAAGACTGATGTAGTTCGTCCACGCAGGCATATGCAAAAACGATCAGAATCGCGGCCAGCGCCCAAGTGATTCTAAATCCCGCCCGCCCGTTCCGAATTGTGCGCAGCAATAGCAGGCCGAAGACAAAATACTCGAAAAGGTGAGCGCATTTGCGTATGAAATCATGCGCGTGAATTATAAAAATAAACGGCGCGTGAGGAAATAAAAATCGCAGAATCGGGAAAATGATGCGCGAGGTATTCGCGGCCGTGAACCAGTGCGTCGAAAAAATCCAGATCAAGGCGGCCCATGCGAACACAGGCCATTGGCGCGCGATCCAGCGCAGCTTACTCAAGGCGATAATTCGGAGCCTCGCGCGTGATGATCACGTCGTGCACGTGGCTTTCTCGCAGGCCAGCTGAAGTGATGCGGATAAATTTTGCGCGCTCCTGCAACTCCCGAATGCTCCCGGCTCCGCAATAGCCCATGCCGCTTCGAAGGCCGCCGACAAGTTGCTCGACCAGCCCGGAAAGTGGTCCTTTGTACGGCACTTGTCCTTCGATCCCTTCCGGCACGGATTTCCCGCGTTCCGCGCCTTCCTGCGCATAGCGGTCCGCTGATCCCGCCTCCATCGCGCCCAGCGAACCCATGCCGCGATACGATTTGTACGTGCGCCCTTGATACAAAATCGTTTCGCCGGGAGCCTCCTCGGTGCCCGCGAAAAGTCCGCCAATCATCACTGCGGATGCTCCCGCTGCCAGCGCCTTCGTGATATCGCCCGAAAACTTGATGCCGCCATCGGCGATAATCGGCACGCCTGTCCCCTGCGCGGCGCGCGACGTTTCCAGAATCGCCGTGATTTGCGGCACGCCCGCGCCCGTCACCACGCGCGTTGTGCAAATTGACCCGGGCCCCACGCCCACTTTGATTCCGTCGATGCCCAGCGATATCAATTCGCGCGCGCCCTCTTCCGTCGCCACGTTTCCGGCAAGAAGCTGCATTTCCGGCAACCGGAGCTTCACTTTCTTGATCGCTTCCATCACGCGAACGGAATGCCCGTGAGCCGTATCGATCGCCAGTGCATCCGCGCCAGCCTTCGCCAATTCGACGGCGCGCTCCAGGAAATCCCCGGTCGCGCCAATCGCCGCTCCCACGCGCAACCGCCCATGCTCGTCTTTCGCCGCGATAGGGAACTCGATTTTTTTCTGAATATCTTTGACAGTGATCAGCCCCTTCAGATTGAAATCCTTGTCGACCACCAACAGTTTTTCGATGCGATGCCGTTGCAGCAACCGCTCCGCTTCGTCCAAAGTGGTGCCCACCGCGACGGTAATCAGATTGTCTTTGGTCATCACGGCGCTGACGGGCTGGTCCAGATTGCGCTCGAAACGCAAGTCGCGGTTGGTCAGAATTCCCACCAGCTTCGTTCCGCGCGTCACCGGGAGGCCAGACACTTTGTACTTGTTCATGATATCGAGCGCGTGACGCAGCGACAGTTCCGGCGCAATCGTCACCGGATCCACGATCATTCCGCTTTCCGAGCGCTTCACGCGGTCGATTTCCTCTGCTTCGCGTTCCACGGTCATGTTGCGATGCACGAAGCCGAAGCCGCCCTGCCGCGCCAGCGCAATCGCCAATCGCGACTCCGTCACCGTGTCCATCGCGGCCGCCACCACGGGAATATTCAGCGCGAGTTTGCGCGACAGGCACGTGCGCGTGTCCGTTTCCGCCGGCAACACGGATGATTTTCCCGGCAGCAGCAGCACATCGTCAAAAGTCAGCGCTTCGGCAATATGTCCATCAGGATTCATTCCGCTCCTTGAATGTCGCAAAGAGATTTCCAGGCCCTAAAAACGCCAAAGCCCAGCAAGGGTTGCTGGGCGCGAATGCAGTTTTCCTGTGACAAAAATCCTTCATCGTTGAATAAAGCATTGTATCCGTCGCGCCGCGCGAATGCAAGCGCACCCCCGGCGCGCAGGCTTTCAGCCTGTGCGGCCCGTGTTTTTTGGAGTGCGGCGGCTCGACGCCGCTTTGCTTTTCGGCTCTGCTCTTTCCGACGGCGCGCGGCCCCAAGCTAGGACTTGGCCTTCGTCGGTGCCCCATCCTCGGTTTTTGAGCTGGGGCTTTTTCCGGTTTCGGTGTTGACCAATTTTACCCAATTTTGGAATGATAGCTGGCCCGCCAAGACTTCTTGGACTAGTATAAAACGAGTTTGGGCCCAGTACGATTGGGCTGCGTCTCAAGGAGAGTTTCTTTGGCAGCTGATCACAGCAAGGAGAAGACGGTGGTGGTTCACTCCGCTGGCTCCAACACCGAAGCAATGGTGATCCGTGGCCTGCTCGAAAGTGCCGGCATTTCATCTCCCGGTTCATCCACTACGGATCCTTTCCCCATGGCCGAGGCGGGTGATGATTTTCACAGCTCCGACGTGATCGTGCTGGAATCGCAGGCCGACAAAGCGCGCAGGATCATCGCCGAGTATCTGAAGAGCAATGAGGGAATCGAACTCGAGACCCCGGAAGATTCCCAATCGTAAATCTCCGCCATACTGCTGGTATTTCCTGATTCCTAGCGCACGTGAGCCGAGGCAAATGTCCGCACAGTCAACGTGCGCCCGTCCGTCGACGCTGTAACCGCTCCCGCCTGGTCCGTTTGCAGTAGCTCGATGTTCTTGGCGTGATATCTTTCGACGGTTTCCGCGTTCGGAAGGCCGTACGAGTTGTCCTCGCCCACAGAAATCACGGCAATTCGCGGAGCCACCGCATCGAGAAAGGGTTCGGTTGACGATGTCTTGCTTCCGTGATGCGGCACCTTCAGAAAATCCGCAGCCAGCGGATCATGCTCTTGTGTAAGCGCATTCTCGACCTGTTTTTCAATATCACCGGGTAGTAGAAACCGGATTGCACCATCCCGCAGTCGCAACACCACAGAGTCATTGTTCGCCGCCGCAGGCGCTTCCGTCGGATCGGCCGGCCACAGGATTTGCCCTCCGACTCCGTCCCAGTTGAAAGCTTCTCCCTGCTCCCGGTGAACAATCTTTACGTGACGCACTTTTGCTTGGGCGAGCAATGCGCGATACGCCGGCGCGTCCTCGTCGCGTCCGACCCATAGTTCTCCAACGCGAAAATTATTTAGGACTGCTCGCAGGCCGTCAATGTGATCGTGATGCGCGTGGCTGAGTAATACCACATCCAATTTCTTGACTCCTCGTGCCCAAAGATAAGGAGACACCACCTGCTCTCCCACATCGATTCCAGATTGATAGCCGCCCACGTGTTCCGCGCCAGCCGCGCCGCCGCCGTCAATTAGCATCGTTCGCCCGTCAGGGAAGGACACGAAAATCGAATCGCCCTGTCCCACATCCAAGACAGCCGCTTCGAGTTTTCCGCGTGCCAGCACGGGCGCGAAAGGATACGTCCCGACCACAACCGCCGAGGCTAAGAGCGCAAACAGAGTCAGCCATTCAAAAGCACGACTCTTTCGCATGTTGCCAACAGCAGTGCGATTTCTCTCCAACTGTTGCGCCGCCGACCAGGCAAGTGCCGCCAGACAAATCAGAATCGCCATAAAAATCGCCAGGAACCAGTGCGGCGGTCCCGGAATTCGCCAAGACATGCGCGGCAGGCGGCTAAACCACCCGACACTCGAGAGCAAGCCTGCTACAAGCAGTCCCGTCACTTTCGCGATTGCCGCGGCGAGTCCACCCCAAACGTAAGTGGCTACCAAAGACAAGAACCCCAGCGGCACGATCAGCGTCGTCAACAACACGGCAGGCACGTTGCTGACAGGC
>DASYYR010000060.1:0-21877 GCA_035933575.1 Candidatus Acidiferrales bacterium
TACGCAAGGCTTCATATAGGCGGCTCATTCTGTTTTCACTCCTGACTCGAGTTTCGCTTCGTCGAGCTGTTTTTCGGAAGCGCCATCCAGCTCTTCGATCATTCGGAACAATGCTTTCAGGGCCTTCTTACGCGATTCTGCATCCTCGGATTCCGGTGCAGAGGTCGTACATGGAATATCCATGCGAAAATCCGACGCCACTTCCTGAACGATCTCCGCAGTGATTTGCTTCACTTGTTTCACGTACCCGGAGACAAGCGAGTTTTCGCACAATGTGTTGATCAGCCGCGGAATCCCGTGCGAGAACTGGTGAATCGCCACGATCCCTTCTTCCGAAAAAATCGACGACCCGTGCGAGTTCGCACCCGCCAGTTCCAGTCTGCGGCGAATGTATCCCCGCAGTTCCTCGGCCCCTAAAGGCTCGAGCCGGCACCGCAATCCGATTCGTTGCTTCAGTTGCCGCAAGTGCGGCGAATCGAGTTTGCGGTCGAGCTCTGGCTGCCCCACCAAAACGATTTGCAGAAGTTTCTGCTGCGATGTCTCCAAATTTGTCAGCAGCCTCACTTCCTCCAACAATTCCCAGCTCAGCAATTGCGCTTCATCCACCACCAGCGCTGCCGTGGTGCCGCGACGAAACCGGGCGATCAGATAATTGTTCAAGTGCGCCAGCATCTCGCTCTTTGTTCGTCCCGTGGTCGGCAGACGCAGATCCGTCAGCATGTACCGGAGGAAATCCGGCACCGACAAACGGGGATTGAACACATAAGCAAACGCAATTTGATTGCGGTTCAGCGAGTCCAGCAGACATCGGACGAGCAATGTCTTCCCGGTGCCCACTTCGCCCGTCACAACCACGAAACCCTTCCGCCGTTGCACGCCATAATTGAGGTTTGCCAGAGCCTCGTTATGGCGCGGCGTCGGATAGAAAAAGTACGGATCGGGACTGATCTCGAATGGATTTCGCGTCAATCCGTAAAATTTTCTGTACATGTCTCTTACCCTTTGTAGAACGCGTAGATATTGCCGGCGACGATCAGCAACACCACGACAACCGCGGCGGCACGGCCCATCCAGCGCATCCTGATCCTGTCGTGGTCCTCTTTCGGCGTGCTGATGCGCGGGATCCCCACCAATACGCGCGCGGCTACCAGCCCTTCGAGATCTTCCTCGTTGCGAACGCGGGCGTCTGTTAACTCCAACAGCGCCGTCAATCCCGCACCGACAGCAATGCCAAGAATCAAGCCGCCTAGACTCAGCAGAATGTGATTTGGTGACGCGGGCTTGTCCGGCAGTTGCGCTGGATCGAGCAACCGGAACTGCTGGCCTTGTTCATTATTCGCCAAATTTGTGGCCAATTGCGATTGGGACTGCTTCGCCAGCAGCGAATCATAGTTTTTTTGAGATTCATTGTAGCCACGCGAAATATCGGCCAGCGCCTGCTCGGTCGCAGGCATCATGTTCAGACGTGCCTGATACTCCGCCACGCGTCCTTCCAGGGTCTTTTCCTGTCTCTCATATCCCTTGATCTCAAGCTGGTTGGCCTTCAACTGGCTCTCGATCTGCATCATCGGAGTCGGCGCGCCATTCTGAAAATCGGCTCCCGCCATACTCGTAGCAGAATCTTTTGAAGCCTTGCCCGCCTTTTGATTTGTGGCTATTTCATCTTCGATTTGCTTTTTCAGTTTCTCGGTCTTGGCAATTTGATCCTTCAGGGCGACCACATCCGGATAATTATCCGTATATTGCGCGCGCTCGGCCGCCAGCTGCATACGCAGGTTTTTCAATTCTTTGTCCAATGCCGGCGGCGTTTCTGCGGAGTCTCCGTTTCCCAGGTCGGTTTGCACTGATTCGTATTGTTGAATAATCGACTCCAGATAAAGCTTCTGCTGTTGCGCCCGATCGAGCGCTCGCTGCGTACCCTCCAACTGACTCTGAACACCACTCAAGATTTGGACATTGCTCTCCAACTGGTCGGGAAGCTCGCCCACATGCTGCGCTTTAAAAGCCCGCACCTTGGCCCCCTGCTCTTCCAGCTTCGCACGAGCATCCGCCAACTGGTTGTCAAAGAACGAAGTCGTGTTCTGCAAAAGCTGCTGTTGAGATTTCAAGTTCTGGTCTAGGAACGCCGACGTGAGTTCGCTGTTCACCTGTTGCGCTAGCGCCGGTGTTGGGCCCGTGTAGTCAATCTTGAACGCCGTCAAATCACCGTTGCGGCCCGGCACTTCTATGGGTGTGATGTCAATGTCCTTGCGCATTTGATCCACGGGGTCCGCCGGCTTAAAAATAGCCAGTAAGCCGCTGTGGTTCGAATAGAGATGGTATCTGTCGATAATGCCTTGAAGCTGCGTGCGGCTCAGTATTTGTTGCGTCATGGTTTGCAATTGGTCTTGCAGGCTGACAGAAACGTTCGGTGGAACGAGCTGGGAATTGACCTCCTGCTGCTCGACCAGAATCAATGCCTCGGACTGGTATGTCGCCGGTAAAAGCCATCCGATTACCCACACCGTCGCCCAACACACAAATATCGAAAGCAGTATCAGCCAGCGATGCCGGCGAACGATGCTCCAGTATTCTTCGATTCCCTGTGACTTCTGGTCTTGTAATTCGTCTAGCATCTCTACCTACCTCCCGAGCGGTTTGAAAAACGAATAAGTGATCGATGCAGAGGCGAGATCGTGGTTTCCAATTGGGAAACCCGCGAAACCGCCTGTCTCGTTTAGTCTCTCGTATGACATTTCCAGTGCAAGGTTTTTAGAGAGCTGGTATTGCATCCCAGCTCTGGCCGAGTATGTCCGGAGCTCGTTTTGCCCGGTGTTGACGGCCAGCAGTTGGTTGTCAGCCCCCGTTAGTGTCGATATCAAGCTCCAGCGATCCGTCAGCCTCCAGGACAACTTGGCCGTTCCGTCGTTGAGCTCCACGGCGCCAACCAACCCGCCACCGTCACTGATCCGCCGCGTGTAATTCAGAGTTACGGCCAGTCGCTGCCCCGTCCAGCTATAAATCACGCCCGCGGCGACGTGCCACTGATTCGAGTTCACAGGAATCGTAATGACGATGAAGCCCAGATTCACCACAACCTGATTGGCCGTCAGCGAGTATTCGGGGCCGCCGTAGACTGTAAAGGTCGTGTTCGGCGTCAATTTGATTTCGTCGAAAAGCAGAAATGTATGCGTCGTTGTGCGCGCGTCACGCGCCGGAAACCGCAAAACCTGGGCCTCGTACTCCACTCCCAGTTGGTTCTGCTCGGAAAACTGGTGCGAGTAGTACGCGTTTCCGGATGCGATCTGTGAACGAATCAGCGACTGTGTTGGGCCCGACTTGGGCGTCGTATCGAAACGCTCGGAAGCAAAGCTGCCCCCCAACCCGATACTAGAATGCTCTGCGAATTGGTAGGAGTATTCTGCGTTCGACAAGATCGAAGTTCGCAGCAAACTCGGAAAAAATATGGTCTGATTCGGCGAAATCGTCGGCCCCGGTGTAGTCGCGGACTGCTGAAATGGGTTGTTGCTGCGAACATAAGTCTGTTGCGCCGAAAGCGAGGTGTGCGGGGACGGCAACCATGTGAAATGTCCCCCAAAGCTTTGCGAAAACAGGTTTCGATTGGGCAGATTCTGGCTCTTTATAAACCCGGGGGCGTACGTCAGTCCCCAATCCAAGCGCGGACGAGTCTCCTCAAAGTCGAAACTGGGGGTAATCAAATAATTTAGATTCCACTGCCGGGGTGCCGCGCCAATGACGGCGTTGTCGTCGAAAAAGGTCCCAATCGAAATCGTCCCCTTAAAAATGTTCGACATCTCCACGTCATCCCGGGGGCTGGTGCTCGGCATTTGTCCGCTTGCTAATATCGGTACGTTGGATGACGTTGGGCCAGTCGCTTGCGCGCGCGCGAGCCCCGGCATCAGGGCCAAAATCAGTCCGCATGCCATGGCCATCCATTCTTGGCGATTCATCCGGCTCTCCGATTTACGGAACAACGACCGTGTCCCCTGGTTTCAGTGCAACGTTCTCCTGCATATCGTTCCCTTTAATCACCTGCTTGTAGTTGAAGGGCATCCGTACGCGCGTGCCGTCCGGCATCGGCCGCAAGACATAGATCTTCGTTTCCTTAGCGAAATCCTTGAACCCACCCGATTGCGCTATCGCATCCAGTACGGTCATCGCTTGGCTCAGTTGATAGGAACCCGGTCGATTCACCTCGCCCACCACATTAAATTGGTGACTCCGCGGATCGCTCACGATGACGGTTACTTCCGGATTCTCGATGTACGCTTTCAGCCGTTTCGTTAGATCATCCTGCAGTTGCATTGGTGTCATCCCGCTCGCCTGAATTTCCCCGACCAGCGGCAGCGAGATTTTCCCGTCCGGCCGCACGGGGATCGTCCGCGAAATCTCCTTCTCCTTCCAGACATCGATCTCAAGCACGTCGTTCTCGCCGATCACGTAGGACTTGCTGTCCACCATCGATACGCTCGCCCGGTTTTCAGGCTGTGCAGCTTTCGCCGAAGAATCGGCAGCCGCTGCTGATGTCGTTTTCGTATCCTGAGCTCCCGCGGAAAAAACAATCGCGGCAATCGCGGGAATCACTACGAGCCACTTCGCCTTTTCGATAAACCGAAATTTCATTTTCTCCACTCCTTTTACTTACAGCCCGGCGATCAATCGTTGCCTAATTCCGGAGGTTGAGGACTTGACGCCACTTTGCGCGCCGGCACTCCGGCTTCTTTCAACTTGTACAACAATGCGCGGTAGCTGATGTTCAGCGCGCTGGCCGCGCGTTTCCGATTCCAGTTGTGCGTCTGCAGAATCTTCAGAATGATCTTGCTTTCGAATTCACGCATCGCCTGCCGTGTCACCTTCTTCAACGAAATCGAGCCGCTGATCGGTATGTCGGGAATAAATGAACTTGTGTTCCCACCCGAAAGCTCCACCGTAATGGCGTCCTCCGACCCCAAAATGACGTATCTCTTGATCAGGTTTTCGAGCTCCCGGATGTTTCCGGGCCAGTGATACCGTTGCATCATATCCAGACGCCTGGCCGAAAGCGGCCGCGTCGGACGGTTGAATTTCTCGCTGTACACCTGCCGCAAAAAATCGCAAATCACGGGGATGTCCACCACTCGTTCTCGCAGGCTCGGAACGTGGATGTTCACAACGTTAATTCGGTAGTAGAGATCCTGGCGGAAACTTCCTTGCTCGATTTCTTCTTCTAGATTCCGATTCGTCGCGCACACCACGCGCACATCCACACGCTTGTCTTCTTGCCCGCCGATTGGGCAAAACTGTCCGTCCTGCAGCAACTGCAATAGTTTCGCCTGCAACCCCATTTCGAGCTCTGCGATTTCATCCAAAAAGAGCGTGCCGTTCTGCGCCGATTCCACGCGTCCGGGCTTTGTACCGTTCGCGCCCGTGAACGCTCCCTTTTCGTACCCGAACAACTCGCTCTCGACCAACGTCCCGGGTATCGCTGGACAGTTAACTTTGACAAACGGCCCTGTGTCCCACGGGGATCGGACATGAATCAGCTTCGCAATGATCTCTTTACCGGTCCCGCTCTCCCCTTCGATAAGTACTGGTATGTTGGCGCCCGCCACTTTGTCCAGTTTTTGCCGGACCACGCTCATTACCTCTGAGCGGCCGAACACCACTTCGTCGGGAGGTACGCTGAGGTTAATCTCACCGCTCAAGCGACTCGAACTCGGACGCGTCATAGTTCCCACTGCTACACCGTCCAGGACAGAGTCATTCAGTTCGACCCTGCGCAATCGCATTTACTTGCACACTGAAAACCAACCTCTGGCCACCCACACAGGTATTTTCCGCGTCGCATCAAACGTTGGGCAAATGCATACATATTATCAACTTACGTAGTCATGGTCACTTCACTGAGGAGCTTCTTACGAAGATCGTGTACTGGGTCGAACTTAACAATAGTCTGTTTCGATAGGAAAATGTTTTCACTTTCCGGAACCCATTTTCCTGTTTCCCTCAATCAGTTCCGCCGAACGCCTTCGTGAGTGTCTCTTCTTGCGGAAATTGACTAAACTAGAGCACAAAAAACAGGGGAATAACTTGTAGATTCTTAACTGAACTGACTTTCTAATCAGTTAGATACGAGGGTCTCCAAAGTGAACACGCCGCCTGCAATTGATCGATACACAACACATGAAGAATACGGCAAATCGCATTCGTTCTGCAAAATAGCTATTGTGTAGGAATTGTGAGAACTGACCGATTTACGCGTGAACAGGCTCACCACGTATGATGTCGTAGCGCTCGATCACCGCTGCCACACCCACGTTCGCGTCGGCAGCGCCGCCAGCTTCGTTTTTCCTGTCCACCCGCACGACCCGTCCATGCGCCCGCACAAACACCTCGGTCCCTTGGGTGATCTCCGCAGGAAGCGTCAGCGTAAAATCCAACTCCGTTCCAGGTTGCAGTTCTTTGTGAAGTATGAAGTAAACGCCGCGTGTTGAAATGTCGCGCGTTTGCCCATTGTGGGGAGACGCCTCTTTGTTAACGGGCAACTGAACAATCACGGGAAGGGCCAAATCGTACCGACGAGCCAACCGACGCTCCGTCATCCCCAGTGCTCCTCTCAGACTACCGTAGACAGGAATTCCCCACCCCACGGGTTCAAAGGCAGCAATCCGGCTTCCAAACTGTTTATGCACCCAACTTTCCGGATGTTCAACCGTCTTGCCCAGACCGTAATCGAATCTATGACCCATCACTTCCAGCCCTGGCCTTGGCTAAAAAACTCGGACAACTCCTTTCCTGACAACCTGCAACGCCGCGTTGGCCCGTATCATTGCGGGGCGATAACTTTTCCCAAATTTCGGAGAAAGAAACAAGGAAAATATTTTGCCGGCGTGTTTGAATCTAACTTCCGGACCAGTACCATCCAGCCGTCTGCATTCAATATGCAAGTAGTTGCAATGCTTGGAGAACTAAACGCCTCGAATTACGGGCGTTCCGTGCGATGCCCCCACGCGCGTTCCCTTGCCGGAATCCAAGTTGAACTGCCGCATCTTGTACAATAACGCCTTGTAACTAATCCCCAACATCCGCGCCGCATCCTTGCGGCACCAATTCGTTTTCTCGAGTGCTCCCGCGATCGCTTCCATCTCGGCTTCGTCCTTCAAGCCTCTTACAAGCGCTTTCAATCCCTGCTCCGCGGGCGAGCGAACTTCCTCGCGCGGAGAAACCCGCTGCTGTGCTTCCGTCAATTCGAGCAATTCCTTCAGACTGCCGTCATTGTCTTCCAGAATAACGTACCGTTTCACAAAATTTTCCAGCTCTCGCAAATTTCCCGGCCACGCATATCGCAAAGTGGCTTCCAGTAGATGCTCCGTCGGCTCGGGAACGGGCTTTTGAAATTTCTCGCTGTACTTCACCAAGAAATGCCGAAACAGCATCGGAATCTCGTCGGTACGTTCGCGCAGCGGCGGCACATGCAGGGAAAGCACACTCAAACGGTAATACAAATCTTCGCGGAATCGGCCCGAGCGCATGGCATCTGCCACGTGCACATTCGTCGCTGCAAGCACTCGCACATCCACCTGAATGCCGCCGCGCGCGCCCAACCGTGAAAACTGATTGTCCTGCAGCACGTGGAGCAGCTTTGCTTGCAGATGCGGCGGCATTTCCGCGATCTCGTCGAGGAAAATCGTTCCCTTGTTCGCCAGTTCGAATTTGCCCGGCTTCGCCCGCACCGCTCCCGTAAACGCTCCTTGTTCGTAACCAAACAGCTCGGATTCGAGAAGCTCGCCCGGCAGCGCCGCACAATTCACTTTTACGAAAGCCTGTTGGCGTCTCGTCGAGCGCAGATGAATCATCCGCGCGACCACTTCTTTTCCGACGCCGCTTTCGCCACTGATGAAAACGGGAACGTCCACCGGAGCGATTTGCAGAATTTGCTGTCGGATTTTCAGCATCTGCGGGCTCGCCACCAGAAAAGACATGTCCTCCGTCAACTGGTCGCAGTATTCGCGCAGCGCCTGATTTTCGGCCTTCAGTTGTTTCTTCTGCCGGCATTTCAGCAGTGCCGCATCCAGTTCTGGCTTCTCGAATGGCTTCGTCAAGTAATCATGCGCGCCCAGGCGGATCGCCTCGACAACCGTGCTCACCTCATTGGAACAGGAGAGCATGATCACGTTCAGCCCGCGGTCCATTTGCATCAGCCGTCGAAGCGTTTCCAACCCGTCCATCTCCGGCATCAACACGTCCAGAATCACGAAGTCCGGCTTCGCGCCGCCGCCGATCGCTTCCAGGCCTTCGGTGCCACTCGCCGCAGCGGTCACTTCGAACCCGTCCACCTCCAGTAGCGTCTGGAGATACTTTCGAATACTGGGCTCGTCATCGATAATCAGGATCTTCTCTTTATCGGCCGGATTCTCCACGTGGACCTTGGAGCCTTCACGCATAGCTATAAACCTCGACTTTCATGGGCAGCAAAAACTTGAACGAGCTTCCGCGACCGGGTTCGCTGTCCACCCAGATCTTGCCGTGATGCGCTTGAATCAGGCGTTTGGTGATCGCCAGCCCCAATCCCATACCGGAAGAAGATGGATCGACGCGCACAAAATCCTCAAAAATCTCTTGATGAAATTCCGCCGCAATCCCTACTCCTGTATCCGTCACCGAAACCAGCACGCTGTTCGGCTGGGGGCGCTTGCCCGCGCGCCGTTCCTTTGTCGGAGTAATGGGAGAAATGCGCCGCTCCCAAAATTGCGTCTGTACTTGCAGCGTCACTTTTCCTCCCGCCGGCGTATGCTTCAGTGCATTGTCGACCAGATTGGTCACGCATTGTTGGATCTTAGGATAGTCGAACTTGAAGGCCGGCAATTTCTCATCCAAGACCACGTCCAGATGCACGTTGGCCCGTCGAAATGCCTCTTTCCAGCGCACCGCCATGTCATTCACGCAGTCGCGAATATCATTGTCCTGGAATTGCAATACCAGCTTCCCACTTTCCAGCGCCGTGTAATTCAAGAATGTTGACACCAGCCGAACTAGGCGGTCGCAGCTGTGTTTCGATTCCTGAAGAATGTCCCGCTGTTTTTCCGTTAAGTTTCCCAGCGAGCCAGAAAGCAGCAGGTCGTAATAACCTTTCATCACCGCCAATGGCGTTTTCAACTCATGCGCGGCCGATCCCAAAAACACGGTCTTCTGCCGGTTCACCTCTTGCAGCCGGAGATACGCCGCCAGCAAATTCCGATACGTGATTTCCCTCTCTTGCAGCAGATCGTGGACCGTCTGCCTCATCTGGTCCTGATCGGCCGGGGCTTCGTTCGGCGCTGGTTCCGCGAAAATCACCAGCCAGTCCGGCTCCGGCAGCCAACGGATCCGCGCTCGCGCAGGCGCGCCGCCACATTGAATCTGCAGATTTACTTCTTGCTCTCCGCCTTCGAGTTGTCCGAACAGACCTCTTGCGTCCACATGCAAAACGTCACGAAACAAATTCGGCTGCGCTCCATCCTCAACCGCATCCCACTCGACAGAATTCTGCGCGTGCAAATTGGCAAACAGAACCCTTCCACTGCGATCCGTTACCAGCAGGGGTTTGTCCAAGGCGTCCAGAAGACTGGACATCAGTCCGAACAAAGTCGCTCCGGGCGTTTGAGCCTCGGCTGGTGCACCCTTATTCAAAAGAGCCTCTCAAATCGTCCTCGCGGAATATGGCTTCCAAATTGCCTCGCGGATCCTAGAAGTCGTCTGAACCTTCGATGTTGGCAAAGGCTCGCATGAGGTGTCAATGGTAAACGCGTTTGGTTTGCACTTAATATGCAAAGGAATGTCCCATTTCGGAAACAACGGAGCCATCTAGAATTGCTCATGGATTCGGTCCCTTTTCCACTCTGATAACACAGCCTTTAAGTCGCTAAAATAAGCCTAAGTCTAGCACTTAAATTGCTCTACATCCCAGTACTAAAACTGTGGTTCCAAGGGGACCTAAAGAATTCTCGTTCCTGGGGGCGAGTAATGAAATCGAATGGCCATGATACGGAGCGTCGCAAGTCTCCGCGTATTCGCGTTCAAGTTCCCCTCTTTATTCGAGGAAGAAATAATCAAGGCGTCGAGTTCCTGGAACTGGCAAAAACGCTCGATATTAGCGGTCAAGGTGCCAGGTTGATCAGTCCACATGCATTGTGCCACGATGAACTGATCCTGTTGACGATACCCGCCCCGCTTCCCAGATCTGCCGAGTTTGGCGAATCCGGGACGCCGCCAATTCAGGCTCGCGTGCGCCGCCTGGAGTCCAGCGGCGAAATGAAACTGGCTGCCGTGGAATTCCTAAAACCCTTAGAATAGGCACGAGTTAGCTGGCGTACCGACCCAATTGACATGCACCGTATCCGCAAAAAGTAGGAATTCGTTTCCCTTCGCCCGCCCTCAGTTCCACGGGATCGTGTCCCAACCAACCCCTTGCCATCCCTTCATCCTTCCGATTCAGTGACATACGGTTGCCCACTTCCGAACAAATTCCTTGAGCGTTGGCATTGTCATTGCTATGCTCACCAATGTCCCCGCAGGAGCCGCTCACATAAAAGTGGGCCGTATCATCCCGAAAGAGTAAGACCAACACTTTGATGCCCCAGCCATCCGAGTCCAATCCACCGCTGCACGCCGACGACTCATTCTTCGATCTGCTCGTCGAGACGCTCGAAAACGTCGACGAGGCTGTCCGCGCAGCATTCCTCCAACAGTTTTTCAAATCCATCGCGCGTATCGATTTGTCGCCCGCGCAAAGCCTCGATTACTGGAATCAGATCCTCGCGCGCCGCACCGAACTTTCCGAAAGCATGGGCAAGCGCGTCTCTCTGAAGACCGCAATGGTCGACGTCCTCGCAGCTACCAATTTCCTCCGCGTGCCCATTCTCATGGAGTACGAGGAATTTAAGAAACTCCAATTAAATGCGGCGACAGACTCGCTCACTGGCCTCTATAATCGCCGGCTTTTCGAAGAATACTGCGATAAGGAACTCAATCGCGCCAAGCGCTACGGTCAGCATCTCGCGCTCGTGCTGCTCGATCTGCATCGCCTAAAAGAAGTCAACGACCGCTATGGACACTTGCGCGGCGATGAAGTTCTTCGGCTCGCCGCAAGTATTCTGCGAAAAACTTTGCGCGCATCTGATTTTGCCTTTCGTATCGGCGGAGACGAGTTTGCCCTGCTTCTTCCCCAAGCTGATCCCGAGCAGGCCGCCATTCTCTGTGATCGTCTGCGAGCCAATTTCGAATTGGAATTAGCTCCCATGAAACTCAGCACCCCAGTGACCATTGACTACGGTATTGCCGTCCACCCCCAGGATGGCGACACGAAAGAGATTCTCGTTCGCCTGGCTGACGAACGCCTTTACCAGCTCAAGAATGCTCAGCGCGCGCAGGCGCGTTCGGCTGACGTTTCCAAAACCGCGCCTTCCATTCGCACCGAGGCTGCTGCTCCAACGCGCGTCGCGCCTCCGCCAGTCTCGAAGGCAACTCCTGTTTCTGTCGGACCATTCGCAGCCCCTCGCGAAACTCTTAAGCAGCCTCCGCAGTCTGAACGCCGCAAATGGGAACGCGTCTCACTCGCCGGAACACACGCTTATGCCGTCATCTCCGGGAACGAAAAGAAGAGCGCGACAGTTATGGACCTTTGTACGGGCGGATTGTCCCTCATCGTCGACAACCCGGAAGACTTGACCTCGCCGTTCTTCGCTGTCCTTCACGTTCCTATCTTGCCGCCTCTTCGCGTCAATCTTCGCCGGATCTACACGCGTAAAGTCGAGAACGGCCGCAGCAAGATTGGTTGCGCCTTCGTCTCTTGATTCTCGCGTTTTTCGAATGCGGGGAAAACAGGCTATTTTAGGATGTAGGAGCGGTAGAGCGTGTCGCGCTGCGCGGGCATGTAGCCCGCGTCGGCGATGATGCGGCGAAGCTCGGACTCATTTGTGCGATTGCGGACTCCGGCGGCGTAAACCACATTTTCCTCGATCAAAATGCTGCCCACGTCGTCGGCGCCGAATTGCAAACCCACCTGACACACTTTGATTCCCGGTGTGAGCCAGCTCGATTGAATGTGGTCGATGTTGTCGAGATAAAGCCGGCTGATTGCCAGTGTCTTCAAATATTCAACCGCGGTCGCTTCGGGAACTTTCTTGCCCAGCGGCGTATTTTCCGGCGCAAACATCCACGGAATGAAAGCCGTGAAACCGCCTGTGTCTTCCTGAATGCGACGGAGCCGTTCAAAATGATTGACGCGATGGCGATATTCCTCACCGCAGCCAAACATCATGGTGGCGGTGGTACGCATGCCCAGCGAATGCGCCGTACGATGCATCAGCTCCCACTCATCCGCCGAGCATTTCAAGCGCGAAATACGCGAGCGAATTTCATCGTCCAGGATTTCCGCGCCGCCACCCGGAATGGAATCGAGGCCTGCGTCCGCAAGGCGCGCTATCGTGTCGCGAATCGAAAGCCCGGAAACTTCGGCGATGCAGGTGATCTCCGGCGCGGAAAAGCAATGCAGATGGATCGCCGGATAGCGCTGCTTCAGCGAGCTGAGCAAATTTTCGAAGAATTCGATGCGCAGATCGGGATGCAAGCCGCCCTGCATCAGAATGCCGGTGCCGCCGAGCTCAATCATCTCGTCAATTTTTTGACAAATTTCCTCGAACGGCAAAATGTACCCGTCTTTCGCTCCCAGGGGACGATAGAAAGCGCAGAACGAGCAATATTCCGTGCAGAAATTCGTGTAATTGATGTTGCGATCAATTTGATACGTGGCGACGCGCGGGTCGTTCTTCTTGCGGCGCACTTCATTCGCGGCCATCCCGATGGCGACCACGTCATCGGAGTTGAAAAGTTCGAGCGCTTCTTGCTGGGTGATCCCCATTGTTGTCTTCCCGATGCCCTCTAGTCGACCGTACAGATCGCGTCGCCTGCTCGCACAATCCCTTCGCGCAACACTGAGCCGTACACCCCAAGGCAATTCGCGTGGTTCTTAGCCACCGTTTCGAGCACTTTCGGCGAAGGATCAGCGGTCGATGGATCCAAAGTAATGATAACGCAGCGCGCGTCTTTTTTCACAACCATCACTGTGAGCTTCTCGCCGATGCGCAGCCTGGCGCCCACCAGTTCGTTTTCGTAAAATGCCTTCCCGTTGTCCCAACGCACGTAGAAATTCGGCCGAAAGCGCCGGTGATCGAGCTCCATGCCCGTTTCCTGCGAAAGAGATTGCAGGGAATCGAGGCCGAGCAACGAAATCGGGCAAGCGTCGTGCATGGCGCGTTCGGAAAAGCGCAGCTCGAGTTTCCGCTCAAAGCGTTCCTCAAAAAATGGCGTGAACGCAGGATCATCGGCGGAAAACGTCCGGCCCTCCGGCGTGACGACTTCCAGACGAAAAGAGTTCTCCGGCGGATGAGGGTCCGCAGGATCGGGAGGCGCAACGAAACGCGGGCGGAACAAAATCATTTCGCGCTGTAGCCGGCCCGTCAGCCACGGAAAGCTCGAAGGATTCGTGGGATCGATGAATGCGTATGCGCGGTCGCCCGCAATCCCCGCATACGTGACGTAGACTTCGCGCAAATCTTCGCCGGCCATGCCTTTAAAGGGATACCGGCGAATAATTTCTATCGTTCCAAGCTTCGCAGAAGAGGGATCCGGTGACGCTTCCAACGCTCAGGCTCCGCGGCCCGCGACCGATCCGGCGGGCGCCGCCGCGAATTCGATCGGCCGTGCGCTCGGAATCAGCCCCGCAGCCGCGCATTTCTCAAAATAAAGTTTCAGCCCTTCGAGATTCTCTTCGTCCAGTGAAAAATCGATGTTGTCGCGCAGATAGCTTTCCAGCGAACTCGGGGGCAGATCGAGTTTCACCGAAGCTGCCTCCGCGATGTCTTCGATATGCGCCAGTCCGAATTCCTTCGACGTCTGAAAATCGGCCACTACTTCCGGAGTGATCTTCTCGCGTCGACCCGCCCAGATAGCCAGCACGCACGGCTTGCCCGTCATTTCACGCCACTGGTAAGCCACATCGTAAACAAACACCGACGGAAATCCCGGCACGGGCAATTCGTCCGCGTCGCCCTGGCAGCAAACACCCGAAAGTCTCGCGCGGGGCGTTTTCGCGAACAGAGACTCCATTTTCAACGCGATGCGCAGGGCCGGATCGCCAATCACCAGCGCCGCGTCCGAGTCAGCAAGCATCGCCGAAGCGTCCGGCGCAGCGTCCACAAACTCTGGCGCGATGTCCCAGTAGCCCGCCGCCAGCAGGCGCACCAGAGCAGACGAGCTGCGCGAACTCGTGTCCAGCGCAATGCGCTTGGCGCGGTCAATCGGCTTTTTCGACACCACCAAAATGCTGCGCACTTCGCCCTTTGCCGCCACGGACATTCCAGGCAGAACGACCATTCCTTCCATGCGCTGGTATTCGATGGCCGGCATAATGGCCACGTCCGCATCCCCGCAGCGCAACGCCTCGGCGCACTGCGAAGGCACCGTGAACGAGAGATCGTATTTGCCCGCCAGCGGACCCTCGGTGAAGCCCCACACCAGCGGCGCCGTATTCAGATATTCGACGACAGAGATACGCAATTTTGTCATAAGCAATCCGGGAAAAATGCGAATCCTCAATATAGCACAAAGTGAATTTGTGGACGGAACGACGCGCTGGTGTCCTAAGCTCAGAATCGTTGGACCTAACAGGATTCAATAGGAGGTCGGGACTTTAGTCCCGGAGCGGCACCGTTGGCTGCGTTTCGCGCAGAGCAGGCAATTGCCCGCTCTTCTTGTCGAAAATCAAAGCGATGACGACGGCAACGATGGCCAGCCCTGCGCCAAATTCGCCGATCAAATATTTCGTCGCAAGTGCCGGCCGCGTCAGAGGATCAAAGAATCCCTGAATGAAAATATTATGGCTCGCATGGAGCAGCATGCCGGTCCAGACGCTGCCGGTTTTCAGGCGCATCCAGGCAAACAGAAAGCTGATTCCGATCACCATCACCGTGAAGCACAGCAGTGAATACCATCGCGGGCCCGCGCCGCGGTAAGTCGAGAACAAAATGATGGGGTAATGCCACAGCGACCAGATGACTCCACTTGTCAGCGCGACGCCTCGGAAAGACATGACCTTCGCCAATTGCGGGACCAGGAAGCCGCGCCAACCGAGTTCCTCGCCCAGCGCCCGCGTGCAGGAGAGGAACATTCCCAGCGTAGCGAGCACAAGAAAATAAGCCACGATACCGGTCCACGGAGGAAGTCCTCTTTGCGCCATCGCCTCCGAATACTGCGCGACGGCCGGTGCGTGAAAGTTGCCAAAGCCCGCTAGCCACAGCGGCACATAAACCACCGCCGCGTACGCCAGAGGGATCCAGTAGCTCGCGAATTGATATTTCGTCTTCCCCCAGCCCCAGCCGTGGCCGCGCAAGTTGCCTTGAAAAATAAGCCGCGTCAGCAAACCCGCCACGCCCGGTGACCACATTAGCGTGTAAACGAAGAGTCCTCCGTGCGCGCTCAACGAACCATGCCGGATAATCACCCAATAAGAAACGCAACTGAACGCAAACGTTAGAACCACGTAGGTCACAATCGAGAGCTTGGTTCGATGTGCTTCTGGGTTCGGCATGTGAGGGCTACCTCCGTCCGCCTTGGAAAGCCGAGGCTCTACACCTCAAACAATTTGGCCGGCTGCTGGCGCGAAACTATACCTGAAAGCATCTTTCGCTACCTTAAAAACGTCAAGACGACGCCCTGCGAGAAAGTCTCATCCCGTCGACGCTGATTCTGATATAAACACGAGCGGTCACACCATTATCACGGAGGAAAATTCATGAAGCGCGCTATGATTTTTGTCTCGCTATTCTTTATGGCCGCGGTATTGCCCGCCGTGGCTCAAAATGCGAAGACAAACGACGAGGCAAAGCCGTTGCCCAGCATTGAGCAGAAAATCGCGGGCATGCAAAAGCTGCCGGGCTTTTTCACCTATTACTGGGACGCGCGCGAAGGAAAAATCTGGCTGCAAATCGACAAATGGGATACGGAATTCCTCTACGTCGAATCCCTGCCAAACGGCGTCGGCTCAAATGACGTCGGCCTCGATCGCGGCCAACCGGGCGAAACCCAAGTCGTTCATTTCGAGCGAAGCGGTCCGCGCGTTCTGCTCGTCGCGGAAAACGAACGCTACCGCGCTGTAACCGACGACGCCGCGCAGCGGCAAGCGGTCAAGCAGGCATTCGCGCAATCCGTTCTCTGGGGATTCGATGCCTCCGCCGAAAATGGGGACACCGTGCTCGTAGACGCCACGCCATTCTTTCTCCACGACGCTCACAACATTATAGAAAGACTGAAAGCCACAAAACAGGGTGCCTTCCATCTGGATCCTTCGCGCTGCGCTATCTATTTGCCGCGAACCAAAAATTTCCCCGAGAATTCCGACGTGGAATCTACCCTGACGTTCACCACGGAAGAACCCGGACGTTGGGTGCAAGAAGTAACGCCCGACCCGCAGAGCGTCACCGTTCGCGAACATTTTTCATTCGTGCAGGCGCCTCCGTCCGGTTTTCATCCGCGTGAGTACGACCCGCGCTCCGGATTCTTCGGCATTCAATACATGGACTTCGCCACGCCGGTCGACGAATCCATTCACAAACGCTTCATCGTTCATTTCCGGCTGGAGAAGAAAGATCCCGCAGCTGTGCTCAGTGAGCCCGTAAAGCCGCTCATTTATTACGTTGACCGTGCGGTACCCGAACCAATCCGTTCCGCGCTGGTCGAAGGCGCGAGCTGGTGGAATCAGGCCTTCACCGCGGCGGGCTACAAAGATGCGTTTCAGGTGAAAGTGCTGCCCGACGGCGTGGATCCCATGGACATTCGCTACAACGTGATCGAGTGGGTACCGCGAGCGACGCGTGGTTGGTCCTACGGCAGCGCCATCGTTGATCCGCGAACCGGTGAAATCATCAACGGCCACGTCAATATGGACGCGCTGCGCATCCGTCAAGTTTTCCTCATCGCGCAGGGCCTGCTCGATCCTTTTGGCAACGATCCGGCCGGGCTGCGTCAGGCAAACGAGATGGCTTTGGCGCGCATTCGTCAACTCGCCGCGCATGAAACGGGCCACACCATCGGTCTGATGCATAATTTCGCCGGAAGCATCGTGAACCGCAGCTCGGTTATGGATTATCCCGCGCCAGTCGTCACCGTCGGCGCGAATGGCGTGCCCGATGTCTCAAACGCCTACGCAGTCGGCATCGGCTCATGGGACAAAGTGGCGATTGATTATGGTTACCGCGAATTTCCATCCGGCACGAACGAGAAGCAGGCGCTCAATAAAATTCTCGACGATGCCTTTTCCCGCGGCCAAATTTATCTCTCCGATCAAGACGCCCGCCCGCTTGGCTCTGCCAGCCCCGTCACGCATTTGTGGGACGTCGGAAGCAATGATCTCGATGGATTGAAGCAAGTAATGGCCGTGCGCGCGGCCGCGCTCAAGCGCTTCTCGGAAGATGCTATTCCGCAAAACGCGCCGATGGCCACGCTTGAGGATGTGCTCGTTCCGATTTATCTTTATCACCGCTACCAAGTCACGGCCGTCGCTAAAAGCATTGGCGGGCTCGATTATTCGTTTAACGTCCGCGGTGGCGCGCAAAAAGACCCGGAGATTGTCCCCGCGGCTCAGCAGCGCGCAGCCATTCACGCCGTGCTTGACACTTTGCAGCCTAATGTCCTGGCATTGCCGGAATCGCTCCTGAAGAAAATTCCGCCGCGCCCGCCCGAATATCCAAACTCAAATGAAAATTTCGCTCGCCGTACATCACCAGCCTTCGATTCCCTCGCGCCCGCCGAGTCGGCTGCGGAAATCGTTGCCAGCCTTCTCCTCGAGCCGAATCGCGACGAACGCATGGTGGAATATCATGCCCGCGAAGCGATTTATCCCGGCTTCGCCGAATTGCTCGACGATTTGCTCGCCGCCACCTGGAAGGCGCAGCCGCAAACCGGTTACGAGGGCGCTATCCAGCAAACCGTCGATTCAGTAGTCCTTAATCATTTGATGGCCCTCGCCGCCGACGATCATGCAGCGACACAAACGCGCGCGATCGCCTCGTTGAAACTCGATGAACTGAAAAACTGGCTCGCAGCGCAGTCGAAGTCGACTACGAACGAAAGCCGCCGCGCGCAATTTTTCTTCGCCGCGCAGGAAGTCGAGCGCTTCGAAAAGAATCCGGCGGCGTTGCATTTGACGCCGCCCGCCCCCCCGCCTGCCGGCGATCCCATCGGCGCCGACGGCTGGCAGTAACCACTCATTAATAAGCTTACTTGACAACAGGACGATGCGGTGCGTAGGCTCGCGCGCAGGCAATGGAGCCTGACCAATACTTGGGATGGTTGGCGCTCGCGCTCACTCCGGGACTGGGCGCGCGCATGGCTGGGAAACTGCTGCGTGCATTCGGCAGCCCAACCGCGATTTTCAGCGCCTCGCTCACCTCTCTGGAAGCGAACCAACTCTCGGCAGCCGTAGCGCAGGCGATTCATTCCCGGCAACCGTTGAACGCCGCGGCGAAAGAACTGGCGCAGGCGGAGGCGGCCAAATGCCGCCTGGTCACCTGGGACGAACCGCAGTATCCGCAACTGCTTCGCGAAATCTACGATCCCCCGCCTCTGCTCTATGTAAAAGGAAACGCTGAGCTTTTGAACCGCCACGCCATTTCAATTGTGGGCACGCGTCGTCCCACCCCTTACGGGAATCAAATGGCAGAGCGGTTGGCGCGGGATCTTGCGGATCGGGGTCTCGTTATCGTCAGCGGCCTGGCGCGCGGAATCGACGCTTGCGCCCACAAAGGAGCGCTCAGCTCAGCGACCGGCGCCACAATAGGTATTCTCGGTTGCGGCGTCGATGTTATCTATCCGAAGGAGAACCGAAAAATTTTTGCGGAAATCGAGCAGCGAGGGGCGATTATATCTGAGTTCCCGATGGGAGCGTTTCCCGCGCCCCAGAATTTCCCCATTCGCAATCGGCTGATTGCGGGGATGGCGCGCGGAGTTGTGGTGGTCGAGGGCGCGCAGTATTCTGGATCGTTGATTACCGCGCGGCTGGCGATGGAGTCGAGCCGCGAAGTTTTCGCCGTGCCCGGGAACGTGACGCAGCCCGTCGCCTTTGGGCCGAATCAGTTGATCAAGCAGGGCGCGAAGCTGGTGGCGTCCTGGGAAGATGTGATTGAGGAACTGCCCACGCCCATTCGCGCGGAGCTGCTGCCCGTCGAGACAACGGATGGGGCCACCCGCGCATCGCTGGTGGAGCAAAGTTTGGGCCCGGGCGAGAAGACGCTCTACGCCATGCTCGAAGTCGACAGCTCCAGACACGTCGACGATTTGGTCGAGCATTCGGGGCTGAGTTCTTCGGAAGTTCTCTCGTCGCTCTTTGAGCTCGAGATGAAAGGCCTGGTGCAGCAACTGCCGGGTAAGCAGTTCTTGAAAGTATTGTTGTAACGGTGCAAGCGGGGAAGGAATCTCGAAAAATTATGGGACGTTCTCTAGTGATCGTCGAATCGCCGGCCAAGGCTAAGACGATCAACAAATATCTCGGGCGCAATTACACTGTTCGGGCCTCCTACGGCCACGTGATGGACCTGCCGAAAAAAGAACTCGGCATAGACATCAAGGACGGTTTCGAGCCCACGTACACCGTGATTCCCGGGAAATCGAAAATACTGAACGAACTCAAGAAACTGGGCGCTGACGCGGATGCAATCTATGTCGCCACCGACCCGGACCGCGAAGGCGAAGCCATCGGCGCGCACCTCGTGCACTTTCTCACCGGAACGCAAATCGCCGTCGAGCCCGAGGAGAATGGCGCGAAAGGCGCCGAGAAAAACGGCGATAAAGCCGGCAAGAACGGCGCGCCGAAAAAGAAGAAAGAAAAGAAGAGCAAAGTCGACCGAAAGAAAATCTTCCGCGTGATGTTCCACGAAATCACGCCAAAGGCCATCAAGGCCGCTTTCGACCACGCTGGCGCGCTGAACACGAATCTTGTGGACGCGCAACAGGCGCGTCGTGTTCTTGACCGCCTGGTCGGCTACAAAATTTCGCCGCTCCTCTGGGATAAAGTGCGCCGTGGCCTCTCGGCGGGCCGCGTGCAAACCGTCGCGTTGCGCCTGATTGTGGATCGCGAACGCGATATTCGCGCGTTCACTCCCAAGGAATATTGGACCATCCACGCGATGGTCGCGGCAGGCGAGCCGCCTGCGTTTGAAGCGAAGCTCTGGCGCTACAAGGGCGAAGAGATCGCAGTTCCCAATGCCGAGAAGGCGCAGGAAATCGTCAGCGCCGTGGAAAATGCCGAATGGCAAGTCGCAAGCGTCACACAGAAGGAAAAACGCCGCTGGGCCCCGCCGCCGTTTACTACTTCCAAGCTCCAACAGGCCGCCTACAATCGCCTTCGTTTTTCCGCCAAGCGCACCATGATGCTCGCGCAGCGCCTTTATGAAGGCGTCGAGCTCGGCGACGAAGGCTCCGTCGCGTTGATCACTTATATGCGCACCGATTCCGTGAACGTATCGAGCGATGCGATTTCGCAAGTCCGGGATTTCGTCGGTTCCAACTACGGACCGGGCTACGTCCCCGAGAAACCAAATTTCTTCCGCTCGAAAAAGCAGGCGCAGGAAGCACACGAAGCCATTCGCCCCACCGACGTCGTGCGCTCGCCCGATGAAGTCAAGCGTTACCTCGACGAGGACATGTTCAAGCTCTACCAGCTCATCTGGCAGCGATTCGTCGCCTCGCAAATGGTCCCAGCGGTGTTCGACCAGACCACCATCGACGTTTCCGCCGCCGATTACATTTTCCGCGCCAGCGGCTCCGTGATGAAGTTCGACGGTTACCTCGCCGCCTATTCCGCCTCGCGCGACGACGAAGACAAAGGCGAAGCCGCCGATCAAGTTCCGGGTGCTGCTCCCGCCGCAGAAGAAGATGCTGATGCGGAGGGCCGAACGCTTCCGCGCGTTGCGGAAGGCGAACGCCTGCGCCTCGAAAAAATACGTCCCGACCAGCATTTCACCGAACCGCCTCCGCGTTACACGGAAGCGACACTTGTGAAAGAATTGGAAGACAAAGGCATCGGTCGTCCCTCCACCTACGCGTCCATTATTTCAACCATTGTCGAGCGCGAGTACGTCAACAAAGAGCAAGGCCGCTTCACGCCCACGCTGCTCGGCGAAAAAGTAAGCGATCTGCTCGTGAAAAGTTTTGAGGATATTTTCGACGTGGGTTTCACTGCGCGACTGGAAGATGAACTCGATGAAATCGAGGAAGGGAAACTGCCCTGGCGAAAATCCGTAAAGGTATTCTGGAAGCACTTTGAGGATGATTTGGAGAAGGCCGAAGGCGAAATGGAATCCTACAAGGCCGGGATCCCCACCGACGAGAAGTGTCCCAAGTGCGAAAAGGGCATGCTCCTCGAACGTATCAGCCGCCACGGATTTTTCCTCGGCTGCGCGCGCTATCCCGATTGTGATTACATCCGCGACATTTCCGACACCGGCAGCGAGGAAGTCGAAGGCGACAACACCATCGAGTATTGCCACAATTGCGGCCGGGAAATGGTCATGAAGCGCGGCCGTTTCGGCGCATTCCTGGCGTGTTCTGGATATCCGGATTGCAAAACGACCCGCCGCCTGGCCGCCGGAACCAGAAAAGCGCGCCAGCCGGATGTTCCGCTCGACGAGAAATGCCCCACTTGCGGCGAACAGCTTCTAAAACGTCTCGGCCGTTTCGGTGAATTCATCGGCTGTTCGAAATATCCGAAATGCAAATACACGCGCCCGATTACGCTGGGAATCAAGTGTCCGAAATGCGGCGAGGGCGAATTCGTCCGCCGCGGCACGGCCAAGGGACGCGGGCGCGG
>DASYYR010000024.1:0-31479 GCA_035933575.1 Candidatus Acidiferrales bacterium
GATTGCCATTGCACGCCGATGCAAATTCAGCGCTACGTCTCAAAAATTTCCGGCCCGCTGCTCGACCGCATCGACATTCATGTCGAAGTTCCGGCGGTAAAGTACAAAGAACTGCGCGGCGCCACGGATGCGGAACCGTCCGCCTCGGTGCGTCAGCGCGTGGTGGAAGCGCGGCGCCTCCAACTCGATCGCTACGCGGCGGAAAACAAAATCTACGCCAACGCACAAATGACGCCCAAGCTTCTGCGAAAACACTGCGGCATTTCCGCGGACGGCGAAAAATTACTCGAAACCGCAATTCAAAAACTCGGCCTTTCCGCGCGCGCGCACGACCGCATTCTGAAAGTTGCGCGCACGATAGCCGACCTCGATGGCATTCCTGATATTCAATCCCGCCAGTTAAGCGAAGCTATCCAATACCGCACTCTGGATCGCACCTACTGGGCGTAGTACCTTGCACCCATAGCGCGCGACGCCACGATGCGCTACGATGAACGATGATGTGGATGACGAATAATAGCGCCGCGCGATTGATTGACTTGCCCGCCTCGGCCATGCGAGCATATCGCTCTTTTATTCTCATTCGGAAAATGAATGGCAACTCACGCTCAGCGCATTGAAGTGACGCTCGAGACGCTTCTTGAGAGCGTTGATCTCGCCGAAGACATTGCCTTGCGCGTGGCCGCGGAGGCCGGCTTCGATGACGAGGACTGCCACAAAATCGGAATGTCCGTGCGCGAGGCGGTTATCAACGCCTACAGTTACGGCAATCGCAAAGAGCGCAGCCGCAAAATCGGACTCGCGCTCGAACTGGAAGAGCGCAAACTTGTGGTGCACGTTCTGGATGAGGGCAAGAATTTCTGCCTCGCGGACGTTCCGGATCCTCTGGCGGAAGAAAATCTTCTGCGAACTTCAGGCCGCGGAATTTTTCTGATGCGCGCGTTCATGGACGAATTCGATATTCAGTGCAGTCCGAACGGCGGCACGGAACTGGTGATGAGCAAGAGGTTTCCTTCCGCGGCGAGCAACGGCGCTGCCGGAAAAGCTACCGAAATTAAGTAACGCTCGCGCATCGCTCCCATTCGAAGTCGAAATTCTTCCCGTGTTCGGACGGGATTCTGCGTTCTGTGCTAGCATAAGAAATCTGAATTTCCCGGAGATGTGAAAAGTGGCGAAGCATATTTCCCGTCAGGAATTGAAGACGGACCAAGTCCAGGAAGCGCTGTCGCATAGCGCTGAAGCGGTGCTGTCGCACAAGACCGCGCTGGTTTACGTTGTCGTTGTGGCGCTAATCGTCGCGGCCGGAGTTTTCGGCTGGCAATTTTATTCGCAGCGGCAATCGGTGAAAGCATCGGCTGGTTTCAACGATGCCATGCAGATTTTCCAGGCGCCGACGCTTGCGCCAGGCCAGGCGCCGCCGCCCAATGAAATCAGCTACTCGGATAATTCCAAAAAATATCAGGATGCGCTGAAGAAGTTTGAAGATATTGCAAATCAATATCCGCGCACACGCGCCGGCCAACTCGCCGATTATTACTCGGCGCTGTGCTTTGAACGGCTCAACCAGAATGCGCAGGCAATCGCATGGCTGTCCAAGATTCAAAATAGCTCGAATCTTGATTTCGCGGCGATGGCGCGTTTTGAACTCGCACAGATTTATGACCATTCAGGAAATGCGTCCGAGGCTGTGCAGCTCTACAACGAACTCTTGAAGAATCCGTCCGTGCTGGCGCCGAAGGCCATGGTGATGCTGGCGCTCGCTGAGCACTACCGGCAGTCGGATCCCGCGCAAGCCGCGCGGATTTTCAACCAAATTAAATCCGAATATCCCAATACGGGCGCCGCCGACCAGGCGGATCAGCAACTCGCCCTTCTTCCAGCGGGAAAATCGTAATTGCGGCGCAAATCCGCCAGAAACCAAACCCACAGCATGCCCCGTGATTATGCGCCGGTGGCGCGCTGGCCTTCGAGCTTCGCGGTCATGGTGATTTCAGCTTTGAGAAGCTTGGAAACAGGACAGCCAGTCTCGGCCGCTTGCGCAGCTTTCTGGAACGCAGCATTGTCGCCGTTGGGAATGCGCGCTGTCACATCGAGATGGCTTTTCGTGATGGCGAAGCCGGCGTCCTGCTTTTCAAGCGTAATGGAAGCCGTAGTTTCGAGACTCTCGGGCGTGATCCCGGCTTTGCCGAGTTCAGCCGCAAGCGCCATGGTGAAACAGCCAGCGTGAGCCGCGGCGATCAGTTCTTCGGGATTGGTGCCGCGCTCATTTTCGAAGCGCGTCTTGAATGAGTAAGACGACTTTGAGAGAACGCCGCTCTCGGTCGAAATATTGCCTTTTCCTTCCTTCAGCGAACCGTTCCAAACTGCTGTAGCTTTGCGTGCCATAGTTCCTCCTCTGCGTGATTGTGTACAGGCGGGCACTGATAGTGTACGTCGCTGGCGCGGCAAGCGCCACCATAGGACACAGGCTGCATATCGTGGCGGCCCTCTGTGTGGAACGGAGGGCTCCGGGTTGTTACATGACTTGGTAGACGTAGACCTCGCCTGCCGCGTTGGCTTGCGGGGGAATGGTAATGTACAGGCGGTCGAGTTGGGGAACGAGGACTTCGTTTTTCCCGCCGGGGGCCGATGCGACTTCACCCAGTGACTTGTAATGGTCCGGATCAGTCTCTTGGTAAACGGCGACTGCGCCGTTGCCGCTTCCGCAAGTTGCGTAGAGACGTTTGTGCGCGGAATCGAAGATTAAATCGTCGATGCCTTTTGGAATGGGAAGCGCCTGGAGCTCTTTTCCCGTGCGCGTGTCGAAGAAGACGATTTGTCCGCCGCGACAGCCAATGAAGAGACGATGTGACGATTCGTCAAGGGCCATGGCGACGTTGAATTTTCCCCTGGTGACTGGCCAGCCCGCGATGAGTTTGTGCCTCTTGCGGTCGATTACGGAGACTTCGTTCTTCGCGCGATTGTTGACGTAGATGCGCGAGCTGGATTTTTCGAGGGCCATGGCTTCGAGTGTGTCGCCGTCGATTTGCGTGTCGGCAACTTTTTCGCCAGTAGTGGTGTTCACGACGCTAAACATGGAAAAAGTTTCGTGCGCGTCGCCGCCGCCGTCGTCGATGTAAAGGTCATGCGTGGCGGGATCGTAGCCGATGGAGTCGGCGTCGACCTTGAGTTTCACGCTCTTCAGCAGGCGGTAGGATTTTTCGTCGTAAATTTTCAATTCACCGGCGCCGCCATCCGTGATGTAAATGCGGTTCAGATCCTCACGGCAAAAAATCGCATGCGGAATGCCGATGCCGGTGATGGCGCGAATGTACTGGCCGGTGCGCAGATTGAAGACGAGGACTTCGTGAGCGGTCTCGGCAGCGAGGAATAATCTGTTCCCGCGAAGGTCCACGCCGAGATGATCGAAGCGGCCCTTGACATCGGCGGGCATTTTGTATTTCGCGACGAGTTTCAAGGGTTCAGCGGCGTTGCTTGCGCCAGACAGGCTAAGGGCACAAAGCGCCGTCACAAGAATCACGGTTAGCTTCTTCATGGTTGCCTCCAACAGTTCGCCATTCTCATACCACAAAGAACGTGGCAGGGAGAAGTTCCGTTGTAGAAGATAAACGGAAATTAATTGTGGTTTAAGTCTGCGCGTGATTGTCGGGCGTACGATCAGAGACAGGCCATGCCTCTTAATACAGAAACAAAGGAGGAGAAAGCGATGAATCGATTGATATGTTTCAGGCGAATCTTGAAAATTGCGGGGATCGCGGCTTTTGGAATTTGCTTTGCGTGTGCAATGACACCGGCGCAAACGGCCACGCACCAGACGAAAACCATGGCGCAGAAACTGGTGGAGGATACGCACGCGCAGCATCCTGAGGCGACGGAGATCGGCATTGTCACCATATCCGCGCGCGGATGCCGGACGATTGCATCAACAGACAGCAAAGACATCGGAGAAAAATGCGAGGCGGACGACAGCGCGCCGATGAAAACAGGGAAGCCCTACGTGGAAAAAGAAAAAGACGGATACGATATTTCATTGCCGCTTCATGATGCAACTGGAAAGGCAATTGGTGCGGTCGGCATTGAATTCAAGCTCGAAGCGGGGCAGACCGCGGCGAACATGACCGAGAAGGCAAAGCAGATCGCAGGAGAGATGGAGAAACAGATACCTTCGAAGGCTGCGCTGTCGAAGCCTGCAATGTAAAACCGCGGAGCGATGTTACGGGACCATCCAGGAAAGCCAGTGAGCTTGCGCGAAGGCGAGGAGCCCGACGGCAGTGGCGAAAACGATGCTGTGCCAGAACATGGAGCGGAGGACTTTGCCCTCTTCACCAATCAGTCCGACCGTGGTGACGCCGACGGCGATATTTTGCGGGGAGATCATTTTGCCGGTGACGCCGCCGGAGGAATTCGTCGCGGCGAGCAGCACTGGATTCAGATGAAGCTGATGAGCGGCGGCGACTTGAAGATTGCCGAAAAGAAGATTGCTAGCCGTGTCGCTGCCGCTTAAAAAGCAAGCGACCCAGCCGAGATAACTGCTGACCAGAGGAAAAAATCCCCCTGCGTGGGCCAGCGCCGCGCCGAGAGTGTAAGCCATTCCAGAGTAATTGTAGAGGTAGGCCAGCGCGACGATGATGACGACCGTCAGTCCGGGGATGCGCAACTGGCGAAATGTTTTTGCGCCGGCTTGAGCGAAGATTTTCGGACGAGCGCGAAGGCAAATTGCCGTGAGGATCGTGGCGACGAAAACGCCTGTGCCGGTTGCCAAGGGTTGGAGAGCGTAACGCGCCGCATAAGGTTTTCCGTAAAGGGTGATGAGAATGGCGTTGTGAAGATGGGGGATCGCAAAAGTGATTTGGCCCAGTTCGAAGAGTTTGAGGTAAGACCAGAGGACCATGACGGTGGAGAGCAAAATCCAGGGAAGCCAGGCGGTGAAGGCTTCGCGCGCGGCGAGGGGAATGGAGTCCGCAGCGGCGGGAGCGATGACGGCGGTTTTTCCTCCCGCGGGTTTCCAGAGGCGAAGAAAAACGACCAAGGCAGCAATCGAGGCCAGCGCGGCGATAATGTCGGCGGCCCAAGGTCCCCAGAAATTCGAGACCAAGAATTGCGCGAAGGCGAAGCTGATTCCCGCGACGAGAATTGCGGGCCAAGTTCGTTTTAGCCCTCTGTGTCCCGCGACCACCAATACCAGATAGCCCGGCAGGATGAAGGAAATGAACGGAAGCTGCCTGCCGACCATGGACGAGAGCTTCATCAGATTGAGGCCGGTGACGCCGGCGAGAGCGACGATGGGAATGCCCAACGCACCGAAGGCGACGGGCGCGGTGTCGGCGATGAGCGAGACGACGATGGCGTGGCGCGGCTTGAAACCCATGCCAACGAGCAAAAAAGCCGTCATCGCGACTGGCGTGCCGAAGCCGGCGGTGCCTTCGAGAAGGGCTCCGAAGCAGAAAGCGACGAGGATGGCTTGAATGCAGGGGTCGCCGGAGGCGCGTTGCGTCATCCAGCGACGGAGCTGATCGAACTTGCCAGTCTCGACGGCAAGGTTGTAGAGCCATAGAGCCGCGAAGACGATCCACATGATGGACCAGAGGGCATAGATGATGCCGTAGAAGGCGCTCCACAGCGCGAGCGCGAAGGGCATGCGCCAGACGAAAACGGCTAGCGCTCCGGCGGAAAGCAAACCACACGCGGTGGAGAATAGGCCGCTCTTGCGCAAGCCTCCCATCAGCACGAGGACAATCGCGAGAGGAACGACGGCGACAAGCGCGGAGAGCACTATCGAGTGCAAGGGATCGAGCGGCTGCGGCCAGATTAGCGCGAGTGTCATTCGTCGAAGCCATTACGAAGTAAAGGAACCGGGGCGGGATTCTAGCATTGAAATTGAATTGACCGAGCGCAACAAGCTAGGAACAGGCGAGAACGGCTTGTGACTGACTAGTGAGGCGTGGCGAGACCAGCTACAATGGAGGGATGGACGCCGCTGCAAATCCTGCTGCGTATGCGATGGATGTGCTGCATTCGCGCGGACGGCGATATGTGGAGCCGCAGCATCCGTACCGCAACGACTACGCGCGCGACCGAGACCGCGTGGTGCATTCGCGAGCTTTCCGGCGGCTCGAAGCGAAAACGCAAGTTTTCACTACGCGCTTCTCGGATCATTTCCGCAACCGACTAACGCACACGCTCGAAGTGGCGCAGATTGCGCGCACGGTGGCGGGTGCGCTGCGACTCAATAGCGATCTCGTGGAGGCGCTGGCGCTCGTCCATGATATTGGGCATCCGCCATTTGGGCATGCGGGGGAGCATCAACTGGATGCGCGAATGCGCGAGCACGGCGACCGCTTCAACCACAATCTGCACGCGCTGCATATCGTGGAGAAATTTGAACAGCGGTATCTGGATTTTCCCGGCTTGAATCTGACGTTTGAGGTGCGCGAAGGAATCATCAAGCATTCGCGGGACTATTCGGTTTCGGAATATCCCGAACTGGCGGAGTATTTGCTGGATGAGCGACCGCCGCTCGAAGCGCAGCTGATTGATTTGGTTGACGAGATTGCGTACAACACGGCGGATTTGGATGACGGATTCGAAGCGCGAATTGTGGAGTTGGACGACCTGGTGGCAACGGTGCCCGTTTTTGGCGAGGCGTATAGGGATGTGGACAAGCGATATCTGGGCGGACTCCGAAAACTAAAATTCAATGAGGCGCTGAAATGCGTTCTGGATATATTTGCTACAGATTTAATTGAAGAGACACGCAAGGCTGTTGTTCGCGCGGGAGCCACAAGCGTTGAAGATATTCGCCGGAATCCGAAGCGGCTGGCCACATTTTCATCAGCGGTGACGGAGCAGAATGCGGCGCTGAAGGAATTCCTGCGGACGCGCCTATACGAGAATCCCACAATTATTGAGGATCGCAACCGCAGCGTGGCGGCGCTTGACGAGCTTTTTGTGCTGTACATGGAGCATCCGGAGCGGATGCCGCGCGCTTACGCGGATGAGGCGCGGCGAGAACCGCTGCATCGTGTTGTCTGCGATTACATCGCGGGTATGACGGACAACTACCTGCTGCAGCAGCACGAAAAGGAATTCGGCATGCGGAAACCGCGCGCCGCCCGGTAAACAAGGGGCTTCATCGGACCTGCGGAGCATCTTCTGGCGCATATCCTGAGCAGGAAATTACGGGGAGACGCGGATATTTCGGGAAGCGAGGGTCGGTTTTAGAAAGCTCGCACATATAGAATTCAGCGCCGCGATCAGAAGCGATACGACGCGCATGGGCACAATTCGCGCAGAGGCCGACGGGCGACTGCGAGTTTTCCGGACCGGTCGCATCCATCGAGAGAGCATATCGCATTTGAAGCCGCGCGGATTAGAGAGCGGAGAAGGGATGCACGGCCGATGCTGGCCCGATGGAGAGGGTGGGTATCCGATTCGCGTCATAAGCGGTTTTTGGGCGGCTTCCTCGACATTGCGCGACCGCACCTTATATCGAGCAGTTTTCTTGCGCGAGTATTCGCCTTTCACAGGACACGGCTGAAGCTCGGCCCTCCTACATTGTTCTCGGTCATGAGAAAGGCATGGCAACGCTAAGGGTAAGGACTGCAAACATTTTCAGGTAAGCCTGGTCAATTGGGGGAGCGGGTGGGAGAGTTGTCGAGGAGCCAGACATTATTCTCGAGGGTGCGGCGGGCGAATGCCAGGTAGCGACCATTGGGTGACGCGGTCAGAGATGAGATCTCGTGGTTGCCAGCGTCCCAGAGGGTATGGATGCTACCGTCTAGTTTGATTTCCACGAGCTCGTAGCGGCCGGCTCGACTAAGGGCCGCGAACAAAGACTTGCCGTCAGCGGCCCAGGCCAAAGAGAGGACCGTCTCGCCGGGAGGAATAGAGATTTCGCGTTCCGTCCTGTCGACCAAGTCGAGGATTCGAATGCTCCCCGGAAGTTGGTCTGTGCTGGAGATAGCGACGCGCTTGCCGTCCGAGGTCATGTCTGTCTGGAGGTCTTCCGCATCGTGCATCTTGGTTTGAGCAAGCTCTTTTCCCAAGCCATGGTCCGCGTCGAAAGCGTAAAAGACCAATTGCCCGTGCTCGCCACGAGAGAGCGCGCAGGAAACCGCGGGATGCCGAGGACAGACCCAGGTGACCATCGGCGACATTGTGAGCTCAAGAACGGCTTCAGGAGTGCCTCCCGAAGCGGGTACCTTCATCAGATGGCCGGAGAACGGGTTCAGCTTAAATGCTCCGTAAAGAATCCACGCGCCATCGGGGCTGAACACGGCACCGCTTACATACCAATCGATGGATCCCGGGATGAGGAGTTCGGGGGAATCCTGATTCAGCCGCTGGCGAAAAATTTGAGTCCTTTGATTTCGGTCGGAATTGAAAAGGAGGGTTTTGCTGTCGCGGGACCAGCCGGACGGGTAGTCGAAATTTTCGCCGGTGGAAAGGCGCTTTGGCGGGCTGATCTGCGCTGCGCCACTGGGGAGTTCCGCTAAGTAAACGTCATACCAATCGCGGGCCCTGGTCATTGCGAGGCGGCTGGCATCGCGGCTGGCGCTCAAGTACCAAGGGACGAAACCAAACCAGTTGGTCAACTTCTCGGGCTTGCGGGACGGTTGTCCTGTTTTGGGGTCCAATCCAAGCGACCAGAGATTTACTGAAACCACGGGAGGAGGCTCGTCCTGTGCAAAAATGAGGCGTCCATCGCTGAGCCACAGTAAGGGCATGTTGCGCTGGCACCGCAGCCACTCGGAGGAAAATGCTGTTTTCGGGGGCTTTCCGTCCAGGGATACAGTGCTGATGCTGCCCCCGAGCTCTCGCTCTGCTTTCGTGGACGAATAAGCCAGCCGCGTCGAGAGCGGCGACCACGCGACTGCGCAAAAGCTGTCAGTGCTGGAAGAGTCCAGAAGCTTTCGCGGATTTTCTCCGTTGGGGCCGCTCACCCAGATCTGGTGTCCTTTGTCGGAGATGAACGCCACGGACGAATCCGCCGAGACGACGGCATTCGAACTCTGCATTTGCAGTTCCTGCGGCGGACCACCGAAGATGGACGATAGCCAGAGGTCTGTACCTCCTTTGTCACTGTGGGCTTCCAGGACCAGCCTCTGTCCGTCCGGGAACCACGAGACGGCTCGAAGGCGAGGGCGGATATCGGCAGGAAGGGGGACGTCATGCGTTTCGCCAGTATCCACGACCGTCAGGTGCAAGCCCAGATCGTCCACGAAAGCGAGGTATTTGCCGTCCGGGGAAATGGCACTGCCGTTCACGAGATTATCCGAGGTGTTGTGCGTGAGCTGAGTCTCTCTCCATGAACTGAGGTTCATGGGCTCGACGTGACGCGTGCGCCACCACCAATAACCCACGGCCAACAAGGCGAGCACCGCAAACACGGATACAAGAAACGCAATCCGACGAATCGGCCGCTGTCTTCCGATGGCCACGGGAACACGCGCCGAGGCAACGGTTGAGATGTGTTGTCCGGAGGTCGTGTCGCGCTTCAGACGCTTGAGATCTGCGCGCAGCTCGGCGGCTGACTGGCAGCGAACCTCGCGGTCTTTCTCCAAGGCTTTGTTAATAATCTCTCCGAGCTTCGGCGGCAATTCCGGGTTGAGGTGAACAGGAGGCGCGGGCACTCGATTGAGAATTGCGTCGAAAACGACGCCGGATGTGTCGCCGGTGAAGGGACGCTTGCCGGTCGACATTTCGTAGAGCACAACGCCAAAGGAGAACAGGTCGGTGCGCGGGTCGAGTTTCTCCCCGCGGACTTGTTCGGGCGACATGTAAGCGACAGTACCAACCGCGGAGCGCGGGGTGGTGAGCAATTCATCGGAACTATCGAGGGTGACGCCGGTTGCATCGGGCGATTGCGGCGAACCTGTCTGCGCGGCCTTGGCGAGGCCGAAATCGAGAATCTTTGCGTGGCCGCGATCGGTGACAAAAATGTTAGCGGGCTTGATGTCGCGATGAATGATGCCCTTAGCGTGGGCGGCATCGAGCGCGTCAGCGATATCCACGCCGAGATCGAGGAGTTCGTCTGTCTTCAGCGGACGCCTGTCGATCAAGTGCTTCAAAGTCATGCCATCGAGAAACTCCATGGCGATAAAGGTATGGCCGAGGTCTTGTCCGATATCGTGGATGGTGCAAATGTTGGGGTGATTCAAAGCGGACGCGGATTCGGCTTCGCGCTGGAAGCGCGCGAGAGCTTGAGCGTCTCCGGCAACATCTTCGGGGAGGAATTTCAGAGCGACGAAGCGGTGGAGGCGGGTGTCCTCGGCCTTGTACACGACGCCCATGCCTCCGCTACCGAGTTTTTCGAGAATGAGGTAGTGCGAGACGGTCTGTCCGATGAGCGATTGAGACTGCGCCACAGTGCGGGCTATCGTAGGCTTGCGGGCCGGGTCAAGTCAACGCATAGCCGGATTCAGTATTGGGCCAGTTTGAATGTTGACTCTTTGTGTCACGATCAAGAAGATTCAAACTGACCCACTACCCCGGATTCTGACGGATTTGGCATACGTGTTCACAGCAGATGAGTTTTTCGCGGGAGCGAGCGCCGGCAGTTCCCACCTGTTTGCGCGGGCAAGTAACGGATAGGCATCAAGAGGAACGAATGTTTCGGGCTTCCTTGACATTGCGTGACCGCACCTTATAATGGCTTTTCACTCTTTCCCTGGGAATTTTAGATGTTTCTCGACGTACACGAACTCGCCACACGGAAAATCCGCATCCGGAAGAATTACGCTCCGGGGACGCTCGATTTCCATTCAGGCGAATTCCATCAGGTGGAACCGCTGGACGTGCGCGCGACGGCGGAACTGGTTGACGACCAAATCCGGATTTACGGGACGTTTCACACGCGGCTGGAAATGGTCTGCGCGCGATGTTTGGAGATTGTGGTGGAGGAAGTGAGCAAGAATTTCGACCTGTTTTACCGTCCTATGAATTCGGTGAGCCGGGAAGAGGAATTCCGTTTGAATCTGGACGATACGGAGATTGCGTTCTTTGAGGGCGACGGACTGTTTCTGGCCGATGTGCTGGCCGAGCAGGTGAATTTGTCGCTTCCGATGAAGGTAATTTGCCGCAGTGATTGCCGGGGGCTTTGCCCGCACTGCGGAGTGAACTTAAACCAAGAAGAGTGCCGCTGCGAAACCCATGCCGCCGACCCGCGCCTGGCGCCGCTCGCACGCCTAAAGCAAGACTGGTCGAAAAAGCAATAAAATAGGGCTTAGGTAGAATTTTTCAGGCCGGACGCTGTACGTCTCAGCAAACAGGAGCAGGAATGCCGAATCCAAAACGACGTCACTCGAAAAGGCGCAGCAGCACGCGGCGCGCGCACGACCATCTGACAGCGCCGACGATTTCAAAGTGTCCGCATTGCCACGAGCCCAAGTTGCCCCATCGCGCATGCCCGCACTGCGGATATTACAAAGGCCGCGCGGTCGTGGATACCTCGGCCTGAGCTAAACGCGATAGTTCCTGCTATATTTCCTGCTAGTGTTGAGCAGTGATCCGATGATTACGATTGCGCTGGACGCCATGGGGGGCGACCACGCTCCTCGCGCCGAAGTCGAAGGCGCAGTGCTTGCCGCACGTCAATATGGCGTGCGCATCGTGCTGGTTGGTATCGAATCCAGAGTACGCGCCGAACTGAACCGGCATTCCCATCGCGGGCTTTCCATCGAGATCGTCAATGCCACGGAAGTGATTACTATGGAGGATTCTCCATCGCACGCGTTCCGCAAGAAACGCGACAGCTCCGTGCATGTGGGTGCGAAAATGGTCAGAGATGGAAAGGCGGATGCATTGGTGAGCGCGGGGAATACCGGAGCGGTGATGGCGATTGCGCGCTTTGTGCTGGGCCAGTTACCTTCGGTGGACCGTCCGGCGCTGGCGGCCGCGTTTCCGACGGCCAAAGGCAATCCGGCGGTGTTGCTGGATGTGGGCGCGAATGTGGATTCGAAGCCCGAGCAACTGGAGCAGTTCGCCATCATGGGAGAAATTTACTACCGCACGATTTTTGGCACGCGGCGGCCGCGGGTAGCGATTCTCTCGATCGGCGAAGAGGAAATGAAAGGTAACGAGCTCACGCGCGAAGCATCAAACAGGCTGAAACAGACAGGCCTGAATTTTACGGGAAACGTGGAAGGCAAGGATTTCTTCAAGGGCAACGTGGACGTGATCGTCTGCGATGGCTTCATCGGCAACATTGTGCTGAAGATCAGCGAGGGATTGGTGGAGCACGTGGGCGGGATGCTGAAGAAAGCTCTGAAAAGTAGCGTGAGCGCGAAAGTAGGTTATGTGCTGACGCGGCACGCATTCGATGAGTTCCGCAAGAAGATTGATTATTCGGAGTATGGAGGCGTGCCGCTGTTGGGTGTGCGGGGGATCACTGTGATTGGGCACGGGCGCTCGAATTCAAACGCCATCAAGAACGCGATTCGCGTGGCGAACGAACTTTGCCGCGCGAAAATGAATGAAAAGATCGAACAGGAGCTTTCCGCAGTGGGGGCCGGCGTTCGCGCCTGAATCGGCAAGTCGGGCCGACTGGACATTCCATCCAAAGAGAGATAGAACCGGCTTAAGCGTTGTCTGCCGGGACGCATCGCAAAACGGGACGACATGAGTAAGATCGCATTTCTTTTTCCGGGACAGGCATCCCAATATCCGGGCATGGGCCGCGACCTCGCGGAGAAATTTTCGGTTGCGCGCAAAGTCTTTGAGTTGGCAGATGCGGCGCTGGGGTTTTCTCTTTCGCATATTTGTTTCGAAGGCAGCGAGGAAGAACTCAAACTCACGGAAAACACGCAACCCGCCATCCTGACTGTTTCGATCGCGGCTTTTCACGTGCTTGAAGAAAATGGAGTAACGCCAGATTTCGTGGCGGGACACAGCCTGGGAGAGTATTCGGGATTGGTCGCAGCCGGGAGTCTGGATTTCAGCGCGGCGGTGAAGTTGGTGCGAGAACGTGGACGTTACATGCAGGAGGCCGTGGCGCCGGGAGATGGCGCGATGGCGGCGATCCTGGGACTTGCGCCCGCGGAGGTAGCGAAGATCTGCAAAAAAGCAGCGGACGCGCAAATTGTTGCGCCAGCAAACCTGAATTCCTCGGAGCAGACGGTGATTTCCGGAGACGCCGCGGCGGTGAAGCGCGCGGTGGAGATTGCTTCGCAGAACGGAGCGAAGCGCGCGGTGATGTTGCCGGTATCCGCGCCGTTCCATTGCGAGTTGATGAAGCCGGCGGAAACGCGCTTGGAATGCGATCTGCGCGCGACGCAGTTTGGGGCGCTGCGCTTTCCGCTGATCACAAACGTGGATGCGGAAGCAATTACCACGGGAGAAGAAGCCCGCGAGGCGCTGATTCGTCAAGTATGCTCGGCGGTACGCTGGGAAGAATCCATTCACGAAATGATCGTGCAGGACGCGCGCGTTTTTGTGGAAGTGGGGCCGGGACGCGTTTTGAGCGGGCTTCTGCGGCAAATCGACCGTTCGGTGCGGAGCTTCAATGTTGAGGATTCGGCGAGTTTGCAGGCCACGCTGGAAAAGATTGCCAAGGCGCGCGCTGAGATTTCCGAAGCATGATCCAATTCTGCAGACCTAAGGATTAACGAAATGTTTTCGTTGCAGGGGAAAGTTGCGATTGTGACGGGCGCGTCGCAAGGGATTGGACGCGGGACGGCGATAGCTTTGGCTGCAGCGGGCGCGCGCGTTGCTGCGGCGGCACGCAGTGAAGATAAACTCGCGGAAGTGGTGAAGGAGATCGAGTCCGTCGGCGGCGAAGCATTGGCGGTGAAAATGGATGTCGCGGAGCCCGAGCAGATCAAGGCCGGGTTCCAGCAGGCGCTGGCGAAATTCGGGCGGCTCGATATTTTGGTCAACAATGCTGCCATCACACGCGACGGGCTTGCACTGCGCATGAAACTCGAGGATTGGGAGGCCGTTTTGCGCACGAACTTGACCGCCGCGCATCTGTGCACTCAGCAGGCGCTTTCGACGATGATGAAGCAGCGCTGGGGACGCATCATCAACATCACGTCGGTAGTGGCTGAGACAGGTAACGCGGGACAATCGAATTACGTGGCCGCGAAAGCGGGGTTGATCGGCTTGACGCGCGCCATCGCGACGGAAATGGCCTCGCGCAATATCACGGTGAATGCAGTGGCGCCGGGATTCATCGCGACGCCGATGACCGCGCCGCTGTCGGACAAAGTGAAGGATGAGTTGAAGGCGCGCATTCCGCTGGGCCGGTTTGGAACTGAAAATGATGTTGCCGCGGCGATTGTTTTTTTGGCGAGCGAGGAAGCTGGATACATCACGGGGCACGTCCTCGACGTGAACGGCGGGATGCGGATGGGTTAGGCCGGGGTTTGAAATGCGTTGGGCAGACGAGAGCGCGCGAGGAAGGCGAGTAAGTGTCGATCAAAAGTTACAAGGATCTTTTGGCATTGAAGGAAGTGGGACGGATTGTGCGGTTGGCGTTGCAGGCGATGGCTGAACGCGTGCGCGCGGGTGTCACGACGGCGGAGCTTGCTGATGTTGGCGGCAAGGTGATGCGAGAGAATGGAGCGCAATCGGCGCCAAGGATGGTTTACGGTTTTCCGGGCGATGTGCTGATCAGCTTGAATGACGAGGCAGTGCATGGGATTCCGTCAACGTCCCGAAGAATTTGCGCGGGCGATTTGGTGAAGCTTGATGTGACATTCGAGAAAAATGGTTACATGGCGGACGCAGCGCTCACCGTGCCGGTCGAGCCAGTTTCCGACGAGGCGCGCAGACTGGTGGCATGCGCGGAACGCGCGTTTGGGGAGGCGATGAAGGTGGCGCGCGCAAAATGTCCCGTGAACGATATTGGGCGCGTGGTGGAGCAGGAGGTGCGGCGCAGCGGTTTTCGCGTGATTCGTGAACTGGGCGGGCACGGCATCGGCCACACGATTCACGAACCTCCGAGCGTTCCGAATTTTAGAGATCCGAGCATGACGCAACGGCTGACGGACGGCTTAGTGATTACGGTCGAGCCCATCATCGCGGCGGGTTCTGGCAAGCCGATTGACAGCGAGGACGGATGGACGGTGAAAACCGCGGATGGAGAGCTTTCGGCCCATTACGAGCACACGCTTGTGATCACCGATGGCACGCCACTGTTGCTGACAGCGGCGTGAATCGCTTCCCGCTAGACAATACCTGCGTGAATGCGTACATTAAGCGGCTCTGTGGTTGACCTGATTTGGCAGGCCGCATAGAATGAACGAGATTGAAATGCCGGGGGAAGCCGCCCGGCAGGTTCATATTCGAATAAACGAACGCCGAAAGCGGAGGAAGAAACAGAATGGCCAGCGTCGAAGAACGCGTGAAACAGATTATCGTCGAACAGCTCGGTGTGGATGAAGGCGAAGTGACGTCTACGGCTTCGTTTGTGGACGATCTGGGCGCCGATTCGCTCGACATCGTCGAACTCGTGATGGCCTTCGAAGAAGCGTTCGGCATCGAAATACCCGATGAGGACGCGGAAAAGATCGCCACGGTGAAAGACGCCATCGCGTACATCGACAAGCACGCCAAGGACAAAAAATAACTCGCCGGGCCTCAGAGTTCCACGAGGAGAAAACTCCGCATTGAATCGCCGGGTTGTCGTCACAGGAGTCGGACTAGTCTGCGCGTGCGGGATTGGCACGGAAGAGGTCTGGAAGAATCTGCTTGCCGGGCAGAGCGGCATAGCTCCCATCACTCAATTTGACGCCGCCGGTTTCGACTGCACCTTTGCGGGCGAGGTCAAAGGCTTCGACCCGTTTCAATGGATTGAAAAAAAAGAAGTGAAGAAGATGGCCCGATTTATTCATCTGGCCATTGGCGCCACGGATTTCGCGATGAAGATGGCGGCGCTCGAAATCACTCCGGAGATTGCTGATGCCACGGGCGTGTATATTTCGTCGGGCATCGGCGGATTTGACGTGATCGAGCGCGAGCACAGCAAATTGATTCAAGGCGGTCCGGGCAAGATCTCTCCGTTTTTCATTCCTTCCGCGATTATCAATCTGGCCTCGGGGCAAATTTCGATTCGCTATGGCGCTAAGGGACCGAATTCGGCTACGGCGACAGCCTGTTCGGCGTCGGCACATGCCATCGGCGACGCCTTCAAAATTATTCAGCGGTGCGACGCGGAAGTGATGATCGCGGGGGGTTCGGAAGCCGCGATAACGCCGATGGGCGTGGGCGGATTTGCGGCGATGAAAGCGCTGTCTACGCGCAATGACGAGCCGGCGCGGGCCAGTCGTCCGTTCGATGCGCAGCGCGACGGCTTCGTCATCGGCGAAGGCTCGGGAGTGCTGATCCTTGAATCGCTGGAATTTGCGCAGCGCCGCGGCGCCAATATTCTGGCGCAAATCGTGGGCTACGGGATGACGGCGGACGCTTTTCACATGACGCAGCCGGCGGAAAATGGCGATGGGGCTTATCGCGTGATGCTCGCGTCCTTGAAAGATGCGGAAATTGCGCCGACGGAAGTCGGTTATGTGAATGCGCACGGCACGTCGACGCAGATTGGCGACGCAATCGAGACAGTGGCGATCAAGCGCACGTTTGGCGACCAAGCTAAGAAAATACCGGTCAGTTCGACGAAATCGATGACGGGGCACGTCCTCGGCGGAGCGGGCGGTTTGGAGGCGGGCATCAGCGTGCTTGCGCTGCGTGACCAGATTCTGCCGCCGACGATCAATTACGAAAATCCTGATCCGGCGTGCGATCTCGATTACGTGCCGAACCAAGCGCGCAAGGCCGCGGTTCGCTACGTGCTATCGAATTCGTTCGGGTTCGGCGGCACGAACGCGTCGCTGGTTTTCAAGCTTTGGGAAGGCCGCTGAGCCTTCGGAGGCGTCGTTGAACATTGTTGTTTGCGTGAAACAAGTCCCCGCGAAGGATGCGCCGCTAGTCATCGACCCGAGCGGAACGTGGATTCGCGAGACGGACATAAGCTTCGAGACGAATGAACCGGACACGTTCGCCTTGGAAGAAGCGCTGCGTTTGAAGGAAAAGCACGGCGGAGAAGTGGTGGCGATTTCGATGGGGCCGGAGCGCGTGAAGCAGACAATCAAGGAAGCTCTCGCCAAGGGCGCGGATCGCGGGATTCACGTGACGGATGATAAATTCCACGCGCTCGACCCTCTGGCGTCGGCGCGTTCGTTGGCCGCAGCAATCAAAAAAGAAAAATTCGATTTGATTCTTACGGGATTGCAGAGCGACGACCACGGTTTCGGCCAGACGGGAGTCCTTCTCGCGGAACTACTCGGCTTGCCGCACGCGACGATCATTATGTCGATCGAAGCGCAGGGCGATCATTTACGCCTGAAGCGGGAGCTCGAAGCAGGATGGTTTCAGTGGGTGGAGTTGCCGCTGCCAGCCGTTTTAACGATTCAGTCGGGCATCAACAAGCCGCGCTACGCGACGCTGAAAGGCATCATGGCAGCAAAGAAAAAAGAGATTGCCGCGGTCACGCGCGAATCGCTGGGCGTGCCAGCGGAGTTGACGCAACGCGTGGAGCGCATTTACGTTCCACACAAAACGAAGAAAACGGAATTCATCACGGGAACGCCGAAGGAAATCGCGACGAAGCTGGTGGAAAAACTGAGACACGAAGCGCGTGTGCTGTAGGCCAAGAAAGATGAAGAATCATGTTGCATTAGGAACGCTGGTTGCAGTTCTCAGCAGTTTTTTTCTACTGGATTCACTGTCTGCAAGTCCTCAGGCGACTGATCAGGTTGAGGCTGGCCAGATTACAAACGAAGATTACGGTATTTACAACGCCCTGCTGAGCGAAGTCCGCTTCCCCAAAGAGGCTGACGTGCTTATTCTTGACGACACGCTGGATTTCAAATGCGGCGCAGACTCCGAGCTTCCAATTCTGCTCAACGGATGCAGTCCAATGATACTGCCACCCAACACGCCCAAGGAGATTAAACAATTACTTAGGCAGGGCTGGCCAAAAATGGAAAAGCAAACATGGGACGACTTTGAACGAGTCAATTCGAAGAGCGGTAAGCTGCGTGACGCCTTTGCGACCAATTGCAAGCATGAGCTTGCCGGTGATGATATCCATCATAACGATTCCAAGAATTCTGATTCTCCTAGTGGCGCATTTTATTTTTCCAGGGTTGGATTCAATGTGCAAAAAACACAAGCTATTGTGTTTGTGTTTTTTGCTTCCTACATAGACCATGTTCCGTCGACCGGGGACTATTTTCTTCTTGGGCAAAATAAGAAAAGGCAATGGAAATTGATGGGGAGAGTCAACGAGCTCGAGACTGACAGCAAAGGGAACTAGATTTTTTTACGTAAAAGCGCACGATAGTTAGGGAGATGCAGTGAAGATTCTGCTCATCACGGAAGAGCGCGAAGCGAAGTGGAACAAAGTGAGTTTTGAAACGCTCGCGGCCGCGCAGCAAATCGCTTCGGAGACGAAAGGTTCCCTTGCGGGTGTTGTGATTGGCAAGGGAGTTGGAGCGCTCGCCGATGAACTGGCCGGGTATCAGCTCGATGAAGTGCTTCTTGTCGAAAACGCGCTGCTCGAGAAATACACGCCGGACGGTTATTCCATAGCGCTGAAACAGGTGATCGAGCAAGCCAAGCCCGATCTGGTTTTATTCCCGCACACGTACCAGGTGCGCGACTTCGCGCCAAAACTTGCGGCGTCGATGGGCAAGGGAATGATTGGCGATTGCGTCGGATATCGTTACGAAAGTGGCAAACTAGTTTTCGTGCGGCAAATGTTTCAGGGGCGCACGGCCGCTGATGTTGTGTTTCAGGGCGCCGCGCCGTGGTTTGCTTCGTTTCAGGCGGGCGCATTTCGCGCCGACCTCGCGACAAAGAAATCGGACGCTAAAGCGGCGGTGAAGCCTGTGAACGTTGAGCTGAAACCCGAGCAGATTCGCACCAAACCGCTCGAGCTTTTCCGCGAAGCGAAGCAGGCCGTGGATTTGACTCAGGCGCCGATTCTGGTTTCGGTGGGGCGCGGAATCAAGGCGCCGGAAAATATTCCGCTGGCGGAAAAACTCGCGAAAGCAATGGGAGGCGAATTGTCGGCGTCACGACCTATTTGCGACGAAGGCTGGCTGCCCATGGACCGGCAAATCGGGAGCTCCGGGCAAACCGTTTCGCCGAAACTATACCTCGCGCTGGGAATCAGCGGCGCGATCCAGCACGTCGTGGGAATGAAGGGATCGCGGACGATAGTCGCGATCAACAAGGACCAGAACGCGCCTATATTTGAAATTGCCGATTACGGAGTGGTTGGCGACCTGTTTGAGATTGTCCCCGCGCTGACTGAGGAAGTCGAAAAGTCTAAGTCAAGCTAGCCGCGGCCGCAGTGTCCATTTTCGCGACATCCCTTCCGCAAGCGGACATCTGCCCTGCCTTAACATCCATTTACGCAACGTAAGTACGTGAATCCAAGTTATTTCCATATACGATTGGTGGCAGGCGATCTGCTGGGTACTTGGAGACGGATTGTTTCTCAGCTTGCCAAAGGAAGCGGTCCTCAGAACTAGAAGCATAAACCGAGGTGAAGAATGAACACGCTGTTGCAGGATCTGCGATACGGGTTGCGCATGTTGGGGAAATCGCCGGGGTTCACGGCCATCGCGGTGCTGACTCTGGCTCTTGGCATTGGCGCGAACACGGCGATTTTTTCTTTCACCGACCAAATCCTGCTGCGCAATTTGCCGGTGCCGAATCCGCAGCAGCTCGTCGTGCTGAGTTCGCCCGGGCCGCATAACGGCCACACTTGGAGCGACTCCGCCGGCGACGCGCAGTCGTTTTCCTATCCGATGTATAAAGATTTGCGTGCGCGGGCCGACGTCTTTTCGGGCTTGCTGGCGTGCCGCGGCGTCGACGTGAACGTTGCGGGGCATGGCACGACGCAGAGCGCGCACGGCGAACTCGTGAGCGGGAATTTCTTCGACGCACTCGAAGTGCAGCCAGCGCTGGGCCGCGTGTTCACAGATAGCGATGAAACCGCGCCGGGCGCGAATCCCGTCGCCGTGCTGAGCTACGGTTACTGGACGCGGCAGTTCGGCGCGGACCCGTCCGTTTTGAACAAGCTGCTCATCGTGAACGGCGTTCCGCTGACGGTTGTGGGCGTGGCGCGCGAAGGATTCCACGGCGTGCAGATCGGTGACACGCCGGACGTTTTCATTCCCGTGACCATGAAGACGCAAATGATGTCGACGGAAGGCCACACGCTTGAAGACCACAGCGATTTTTGGCTGCCTGTGGTCGGCCGCCTGAAGCCGGGAATCTCGCGCGCACGGGCACAAGCCTCGCTCCAACCGATTTACGCATCGCTTCTCAAAGAGGACGCCAAGGTCCGCGGCGGTTTTCCGCGTGATGTTTTGAGGCGATACACCTCCAAGCCGCTGCTTCTGACGAGCGGCGCGCATGGACGGCTGGTTCTGCAGCAGGATGCCGAGGAGCCGTTGCTGGTACTGATGAGTATGGTCGGCCTGGTGCTGCTGATTGCGTGCGCGAATCTTGCGGGCTTGCTGGTGGCGCGCGGCGAAGCGCGGCAGCGCGAAATTGCCGTGCGTCTGGCGCTGGGCGCTGGGCGCGGACGCTTGGTGCGGCAACTATTGACGGAAAGTTTGCTCATCGGCATCGCCGGCGGCGCGGTTGGAATTACGCTGGCTTCGTGGTGTTTGAACGCCATGGTCGGCGCAATTCCGCCGGATAAGGGAATGCACGGCCTGGCAAACAGTCTCGATTTTCGCGTACTCCTCTTCGCCATTGCGCTGGCGGTTCTGACCAGCGTGCTTTTCGGACTCGCTCCGGCGATGCGCGCCACGCGCGTGGATTTGCATTCCACTCTGAAGGAGCAAGGCTCGAGCGTTTCGGAAGGCCGCTCGAACGTGCGTCTGCGGCAGGTTCTGATTGTCGCGCAGGTGGCGCTGACGGCAGTGCTGCTGGTTGGCGCGGGGCTTTTCGCGCGCACGCTCGTAAATCTCGAACACGCCAATCTTGGCGTGAACACGGGGAACATCCTGCAATTTTCCGTCAGGCCGGATTTGAACGGCAATTCGCCCGCGCAGGCGCTCGAGTTCGCGAATCGCGCGCGCCAGGAAATAACCGCGACGCCGGGAGTGCGTTCGGTGAGCGTCTCGGCGATTCCAATTTTCGCGGACGACGATGCCAGCTTCAACATCACGCCGCAGGGCTACGCGATGCGTCCGGAAGAAGACACGAACGTTCAGGACGACTGGATTGGCCCGAATTATTTTTCGACCATGGGCATTCCACTGATTGCCGGGCGCGAATTCAACGATGCAGATAATGCGACGAGCCAGAAAGTGATCATCATTAATGAAAAACTGGCGCGAAAATATTTTGCGGGGGAAAATCCGATTGGCATGTACATCGGCCAGGGCGCAGGGCAGAGTGTTCATCTGGATATGGAGATCGTTGGCGTAGTCGCGGACAGCAAATGGGACGGTGCGCGCGACACGATTTCACCATTTTTGTACCGGCCGTACGCGCAGGATCCGAATCTGGGCCGGCTGGTGTTTTACGTGCGCACGGAGCGCGACCCGGCGCCGATGGCCGCGACGCTGCATTCGGTGATCGCGCGGCTCGATCCGAATCTGCCGATGAACAACATGCGCACGCTCGACGAACAGGTGAGCGATTCGATGTTCAACGACCGGCTGGTCGCGACCCTTTCCATTTCACTGGCGCTGCTGGCGGCATTGCTCGCGGCGCTGGGGCTTTACGGCGTGCTGGCCTACGTGGTGGCGCGGCGCACGCGCGAGATCGGCATTCGCATGGCGCTGGGCGGCCAGCGCGCGGATATTTTGCGGTTGGTGCTGGGGCAGGGCGCGTGGCTCACGGTGATTGGCGGCGCGATAGGAATTGTGGCCGCGCTAGGCGTCACGCAATGGATTGCCAGCTTGCTGTATGGCGTGAACCCGAGCGATCCGCTGACGTTCGTGGCCGTGATCGCGCTGCTCGCGCTTGTTTCTGGCGCCGCGTGCTATTTGCCCGCGCAGCGCGCGATGCGCGTCGATCCGATGGTAGCGCTGCGTTACGAATAATTTCTCCCCACCCGCCTCGCATGGTCTGGCCTCCTTGTGTCACAAAGGTGGGCGTTCGTCCATCTGCTACAATAATCGCGTATGCCAGTGGCACGCGAAACGCTCGATGCTGACGTCTTGATCATCGGTGCCGGCCCCGCCGGACTTGCCTGTGCGCTGCATCTTTCGCGCCTGATCGAGCAGCACAATTCCGCTGGGCGCAGTCCGCAGCTTTCTTCTGACAACGTTTACGTCCTCGAAAAAGCGCGCGAGCTAGGCGCGCACCAACTCTCCGGCGCGATCATGGATCCGTGTGCGCTTCGCGAGCTTGTGCCTGATTTTGAGAAGTCCGCGCCGCTCGACACGCCTGTAACCGGCGACGCCGTTTATTTTTTCACCGGGAGCCGCGAATGGAAACTGCCCATCACTCCCCCGCCATTTAAGAATCATGGCAATTACGTCATCTCGTTGAGCAAGCTGGTGAAATGGCTTGGCGGGCTGGTCGAAAAAGCCGGCGTGAACGTCTTCACGCAATTTGCCGGCGCTTCGCTGATCTACGAAGGCAACCGAGTTGCGGGCGTGATTACGGGGGACAAGGGCGTCGACAAGAACGGCAAGCCGAAAGATAACTTCACGCCCGGATATGAACTGCGGTCGAAAATCACGGTGCTGGCTGAAGGGCCGCGCGGCTCCTTGACGAAGGAAGTCGTCAATCATTTGCATCTCGACGGCGTGAACCCGCAGTCCTACGGCATCGGCATCAAGGAATTGTGGGCCGTGCAGCCGGGAAAGATCGAGACGGGCTTCGTTGCGCATACGGCAGGCTGGCCGCTCGATTCGGATAAATACGGCGGCGGCTGGATCTATGGAATGCGCGACAATCGCGTTTCTTTGGGAATGGTCATCGCCCTGGAATACAAAGATTCGTTATTCGATCCGCACGAAGCGTTTCAGAAATTTAAGACGCATCCGTACATCCGGCGGATTTTGGAGGGTGGAAAGCTGGTGCGTTATGGGGCGAAGACGGTTCCCTATGGTGGATGGTACTCGATGCCGCGAAATTATTTCGATGGCGGACTGATCATCGGCGATTCAGCGAGTCTGCTGAATTCGCAGCGGCTCAAGGGCATTCATACCGCAATCAAGAGCGGAATGCTGGCCGCGGAAACGATTTACGAGGCGCTCGCCGCCGGCGACACTTCGTCGAAAACGCTCGGCGCGTTTCAAAAGAAGATCGAAGCGAGTTGGATCAAGCCAGAACTTTGGGCGGTTCGAAACTTTCACCAGGGATTTCACAAAGGGCTGTGGCGCGGCGTTGTGAACGCAGGATTGCAATTCATCACCGGCGGGCGCGGACTCGTGGATCCGATGCGCGCGCGCGCGGGCTACGAAGATTTCAAGAAACTGGACCGCCCGCTGGAATTGGTCGATCAATCCACCCGATTCAAAGGCGATGGCGCGCTGACGTTTGATCGCCTCACGGACGTCTATCACTCTGGGACGCGCCACGAAGAAGACCAGCCCTGCCATCTGGTGGTTGCCGACTTGAGTATTTGCGCGGACCGCTGCGTGCGCGAGTACGGCAATCCGTGCCAGTATTATTGTCCCGCCGCTGTGTATGAGATGGTCCTAGAAAAGGGCAAACCGCGGCTGAAGATCAACGCGTCGAATTGCGTCCACTGCAAGACGTGCGATATTGCCGACCCATATCAAATCGTGAATTGGATTCCGCCGGAGGGTGGCGGGGGACCGAATTACAAAGGCATGTGATTCCCGCTTAAAATTGCACGGGAAGCGCTAACTGCATCCTTCGCCAACGCAATCTGTTTTTTTGGGTGAGCCTGCGAAAAAGTCGTGAAGTTTCGCCCAGAAGCTCTTTTTCGCATTGCGTTTGCTGGATTGTTGCTTCGTAGTCTCCGCGGGTGCGTGCTGTGCCGGCTTGATGCTGGCCGATGTTGTAGTGCGTGGCGGTTCGGCGACCGTACCGTGAAATATCCACTCAGGTTCCACTTTCGTTTCTTTTGCAAGCATTAACGTTGCAACGCTGAGCGGCTCCGCGGTTTCAGCGGCGCCCGTTGCGTCATAGCCAATCGGAGGCAAGTCAATTTTCGTGATGGACTGATTGGCGGGCGGCAGCGAAGATATCGCTGAGGGCGATGTGGGCTGTTCTGTTGGTTCATCCCTCTTCGCGATTGTACGCTGTGCAGGCGTGGAAGTTTGCGAAGTCGCGGAATCAGAACCCGCAGGAAGTGGAGTTGTACCTGTATTTTTCGGGAATGGTTCAGGTTGGCCTGGCGATAATTTCCGGGAGGTTTGCCCCTGTGCGACGATGCCTGCCGGCGGCACGGACGTTTGCGCGCTCAATTCGTCGAAATCGCACCGACAACTCCCTGACGCCGCGCGCGCGGCCCCGAGTGATGATGTGCCCTGAAGTAGAATTTCGCTTGGTTGCGGAACGACCAGTGTTTCGCCACTAAATTGTTGCTGCACTTGGACAGCGCCTCGCGCCGCGAGAATGCACATGGCTCCGGTGTTCATGAGGCCAACCGTGACGTCGCGCGGTTGGTCTCCGATGGCCATCGGCGTAGCAACAATCATCGGAGTGTAAACCGTTATGGGACGCGATGCGTCGATTTTGACATGCACGCGGCCGAAGCTGAGCGCGACGGTGAGCGCCTCACCCGAGGCCAGGACGGTAAATTTTGCAGGGCCGCAAATCTCGAGTTCGCCGCCGCCCACGAATTCCACGCGCGCTTTGCCCGCATGCACGATCACGGCGCTGCCACCGCCAAATGTGATTGCACGTGACGAAGTTCCCTGGACGATATGCGAGGGCCCGAGCACCGAAATATCGTCTCCGGCGATTTCTCCGAGAATCGGCGCGGTGGTTTGTGCGGCCGCGTGCGTTGCGAAAATCCCGCATGCCAACAATAGCAATGCGCCGAACGCGCCAAATTCTTTGAGCAAGGAAATATTCATCGGAATCCGCAAACGTCCGCGCGCGAATCGCCCCACGCTTACGATTGCTATACTATACGCCGATGAGGGAACCGGCCGCACCGGATCTCGACCCCCGCGACACGTCAACCGCGGAGCCGGTCAATATTCATTACGATACGCGTCTGCCGAAGCTGTCGCGCTGGCGGCGCATGCAAATCCCCGTCATTGCATGGGCGGTTTATTTCATCATCCGCGTTATCGGCCCGACGATGCGCTTCGAGGTTCTGGGCTGGCAACACGCGCAGCGCGCGTACGATCGCGACGAGCATCTGATCGGCACATTTTGGCACCGATCGATTTTCTCCGCCATTTGGTGGTGGCGCAACCGCGGCACCGTGGTGATGAACACAACAAACTTTGATGGCCAATGGACGCGCAAGGTTATCGAGCGGCTCGGATTTGGCACGGCCCAAGGAAGCTCGTCGCGGGGCGGATTAAAGGGCCTGGTTGTGATGGCGCGCCGCCTGGAAGAAGGACACGATGTGGCATTCACCATCGATGGTCCGCGCGGCCCGCGCTATATTGCGAAACCCGGCCCTGTGATGCTGGCGCGGAAGACTGGGCAGCCGATTTTCATGTTTCACATCGGCCTCGAACGAGCGTTTACGCTCGAGAAATCCTGGGACTTGTTTCAGATTCCGCATCTTTTCTCTCACGCCGTCATGGTGATTGCACCGCTCATTTACGTTGCGCCAGATGCTTCGCGCGAGCTGATGGAACAAAAACATGCCGAGATGCAAGCGTCGCTCGAACGCGTCCGGGATGTTGCGGAATCGTGGTTCAGTCTGAGCGAAGCCGAGCGCGCTCGCGTGCGGGAGGAATGGAACGCCTCCTAGGGGGATTGTTGAGCGATTTGCTTCCATCGCGCGAGCGCTTCGTCAACCTGGCGAGTTGTTTCCTGGAGCGTCCCGGAACAATCGATCTGGTCATCAGCGAGCCGGCGCTTTTCGTCCATCGGCATTTGCGACGCGATGCGCCGCGCGGCCTGCTCGGGCGTCAATCCGCGTTTGGTCAGGCGCTCGACTTGTTGTTCGGGGCGGCACCATGCCACGGCGAGACGATCGAAAGTTTTGTAAAAACCGGTCTCGATATGCAACGCCGCAACAACGACGGCAATGTCCGTTTCGCCGGTTCGTTTCAACTCCTGCAACCGGCGCGCGATTTCCTTAAGAACGTGCGGATGAATTATGGCATTTAGGCGTTCGATTTTCGCGGCACTGCCAAAGACAATTTCGCCCAGCTTCGCACGATCAATTTTTCCGTTTGCGTCGAGAATTCCAGCGCCGAATTCACAGAGTACCTCGTGGGATACAGGATTTTCCGGCTGGAGATATTCGTGCGCGAGGAGATCGGCTTCGATGATGGCGCAGCCGCGCTCCTGTAGAAGTCTCGCGACCGCGGACTTTCCACTGGCGATTCCTCCGGTGAGGCCGACGGTCAGCATATAGTCAGTATGCGATTACGGGCATCAGCGACGCGAGGCGGCGGTTTCCGGTGCGCGCAATCCGCGGCGCAAACGCGCAGCCTTCACCGTGTTGCTCATCAGCATTGCGATGGTGAGCGGACCCACGCCGCCGGGCACCGGCGTGATCGCGCCCGCGACTTCTGCAACGTCCGGATGAACGTCGCCAACGACCGCCGAGCCGTTCTTGCGGAATTTGTCGAGCCGTTCGGGAAAATTGGCGAAGATTGTTTCGGCCAGCCGCAGGTCCGTGATGCGCGTGACACCAACATCGATTACAGTGGCGCTCGGACGGATATCGTCGCGCGTAATCATCGCCGGGCGTCCAATGGCGGCGACTACAACGTCCGCTGCTCGCGTGAAATGGCGCAGATCACGCGTCTTGGAATGGCAAACGGTGACGGTCGCGTTCGCGTGCATCAGCAGCAACGCCATCGGCTTTCCGACGATATTGCTGCGTCCCACGACCACCGCGTCGGCGCCTTCCACCGCGATTCCACTTCGCCGCAGGATTTCCATCACGCCCAGCGGCGTGCACGCGACCAGGCTCGGCCGGCCCTCGATCAGTCTCCCGATGTTCATCGGATGGAAGCCGTCGACGTCTTTCGCCGGGTCGACTGCCTCGAGGATTTTCTTTGCATCGATTTGCGGCGGCAGCGGCAATTGCACGAGAATGCCGTCGACGGCGTCGCGGGCGTTTAATTCGCGCACAGTGGCGAGCAATTCTGCGGTCGTCGTGCTTGCCGGCGGCGTCAAATGTATGTTGCTGAGCCCCAACTGTTCGCACGCGGCGATTTTGCTGCGCACATAAATTTTCGACGCCGGATCGTCGCCCACGAGCACGGCGGCGAGGCCGGGACGAATCCCCATGGATGCCAACTCCGCGATTTCCTGTTTTAACTCCGTGTAAATCTGATCGCGAATCGGGGCGCCGTTTAGTATGCGTGCCGACAAAACTTTCTCCTTTGAGAATCAAATGATTGCGAAATGCCATCATAACATACGGAATTGCGGCGCAAGCTTGCGGCCATTCCGAGGCAGACCCGTTCGGTCGCACGATTTTGCCGGTGTGCCGTTACAATAGAGGAGAGCCGAGAGAAGGTCGGATAGGATTCTCCCGAATGTTTTTTGAAGGCAACGAACGCAAAGAGCGCGAACAGGAAATGACGCGCGTGGGGCGATTGCCGCCCGGGCAGTCGCTGACGCTGAAATGGCCGGTACTGCACTACGGCTCCGTGCCGCGTTTCGATCCTGCACGCTGGGATTTTCGCATCGCGGGACTCGTTGAGAAGCCGGTGCGCCTGACGTGGGATGAATTCAATCGCTTGCCGATGAAAGAGATCACAGCAGACATGCACTGCGTGACGCGTTGGAGCCGATTTGACGTGCGGTGGGAAGGCGTGCCATTTGCTGAGGTGATGAAGTTGGTGACGGTGAAGCCGGAAGCGCGTTACGTGATGGTCCACGCGGAGCAGGGCTATACGGCAAATGTGCCGCTTGACGATCTGGTGCGCCCCACGACGCTTTTCGCGTTACGCCACAATGGCGAGCCGCTTCCGGCCGAGCACGGGTATCCTGTGCGGTTGGTCGTACCACAGCTTTACGCATGGAAAAGCGTGAAGTGGGTTCGCGGCATCGAATTTTTGCCGCAAGACGCCCCGGGATTCTGGGAGCAGAACGGCTACCATATGTACGGCGATCCGTTTCGCGAGCAGCGGTTTGATAGCGACCCATAGGGAATGATTCGCGCGGTGAGAGTAAAAGCGCAAAAACGCGCCAGAGACTTTTCCACTTAATCGACGCGAGATTCTTCGTTGCCTCGGCTCCTCAGGATGACAATGCTGGTCGCATTTTCAATAAATGTCGTACTGCTCCCAGTGAAGCGTCGGGTCGGCCTGAATGATGATGCTCTTTTTGGTCAATTGTTCGAGTTCATCCATCAGCGAAGATTCGCGAGTCTTGAGTGCTTTGGCGATTTCCGGATGGACGCGTAGAGTTAAGCTGGCCGCGTCAAGCTCCGGGGCCATCTTGCGCGCTTCGGACTGAATTTCGTAGCAAAGGGTCGGAATCGACTTGACCATGCCCGAGCCGGTGCAATACGGGCAGGGCTGGCAAAGAGTGCGTTCGAGAGCCTGCTTGGTGCGCTTGCGAGTGATGGCGACCAAACCGAATTCGTTGAAGCGCAACACCTTCGACGGCGCGCGATCGGCCTTCAATGCTTCTTCGAGCGCGGCCATCACTTTTTCGCGATTTCGACGCTCTTCCATGTCGATGAAGTCGATGATGATGATGCCGCCGAGGTCGCGCAGACGTATCTGCCTGACGATTTCCTTGACCGCTTCGACGTTCGTCCGAACGATCGTGTCTTCCAGTCGATTCGAGCCGCGTCCGACGAATTTCCCCGTGTTTACGTCGATGGCCACCAAGGCTTCGGTGTGGTTGATGACGATGTAGCCGCCCGACTTGAGCCACACTTTCGGCCGCAAGCCCTTGTCGATCTCCTGCTGAATACCGAACTCCTCGAAAATCGGCGAGGATTTTGTAAACAACTTCACGCGATTCGCCAGCTGCGGCTGGAAGCGGCTGACGAATTCAAGCACCTTTGTGTATTCTTCTTCTGAGTCCACCCAGATTGCGGTGTAATCGGAGCTCAAGTAGTCGCGCAAAATTCGCTCGACGAGATTCAAGTCACGATGCAAGAGCGAAGGCGCCTTTCTTTGTTCTCCGCGCTCCTTGATCTCTGCCCACGTTTTGGTGAGAAAGTGAACGTCGGCGCGAACTTCGTCCGGTGACGCGGCCGCTGCCGCCGTGCGCACGATAAATCCACCACCCGCGGTGCCCTTGGCTTCAGTAACCAGATGACGAAGGCGCGAGCGCTCTTCGGCGGAAGCAATTTTCCGGGAAACGCCCGTGTGATCGAGGGTGGGCATGTAAACAAGAAAACGCCCCGGCAGCGCGACGTGACTGGTGATGCGCGCGCCTTTCTTGCCGAGGGGCTCTTTGGCGATTTGAACGATGATCTCCTGGCCGGCTTTCAGCAAATCGGAAATTAGTTGCGTGCGCTTGGGCTGGCCGCGGTGATGGCCGCCATGCCCGCCACGAAATGGCTTGCGCCCACGGCCGCGGTCACGATCCCTGCCGCCGCGCCGCATGGGCCGCTGCATCCGGGCGCGAAAATCGCCGCTGACGCGAGCTTGCATGGGTTGTGGTTGCATGTCGCTTCCTTCCGCCGCCATTGCATCGTGAGGCGCTTCTTCGCTGCCGCCCATTTCAATGGCTTCTGCCGCAGCTTCCGCGTCCGCTTCGCTAACGGCAGCGGCGGCTTCTTGCTCTTCAGATTCGTCTACGGTATCGCCGGTTGCGCTTATGCCGTTTTCTTGTAGAGCATCGGCGTCGTCATGTTCTCCAGCATCTGTTTCCGTCACTTCTTCCACAGAGCCGTTCTGATTTTCACCGTGATATTCCAAACCGATCGACTCGGCAGCGCGGGCCTCTTCCGCGTCGCGTTCGGCTTCTTCCTGTTGTGCTTCAGCGACTTGTTCGGCCAGCGCGGTCGCTTCCTCTTCCGTGAGTTCGGCGTGATGAGCTTCCGGCGATTCGCTGAAAACAGGGGAGGCTTCGCGTTGCATCAGCGCCGCGGAATCGCGCCTCTCTTCGGGAGCCTCCCGATTGAAGAACTCTTGAGACTGTTCTTGGGATTGCATTTCCTCGGGCACGACCGAAAATACCGTGTGGGGGTCTTCCTGACTTGCCGTCTCGTGCGGTTTCACTTTGGAGAGAGATTCTCCTGGCAGCGGCTCGAGGGAAGTCGCCCATCCCGTTTGCTGAGAATCGCCGGCTCCTTCGCGTTCGTGTCCGTAGTTCGGTCGATCATGTCGCGGGCGTCCGCGATCGCGGCCAAATCCGCGTCCGCGGTCCCTTTCACTGCCGCGCGGAAATCTGGGTGTGTACGAAGAACGAGCTTGTTCGCCGTGTGCTTCCGGCAAAACGCTTTCCGGTACGTGAATCTCGGGCGCTCCGGGCTCGGGCAACGTCGTCGCGTCTGGATTGTTGGGGGGTTCCGCCGTGTCGGTTGTTTCCGCTGCGCTCAAAGTTTCGATGAGCCAGTTGCCCGGCTCCAATTGTGCCGTGCTTGGCTGCGCGGGCGGCTCCGTGCCAGGACCTGGATTCGGCGGTACTGCTTTCAAGACCGAAAGCGATTCACCGGGCAACAGAACTGGCTCAAACGGTTCCGCAGGCCCTTGCTGTTCAGCTGGTTCATAGGGGCGATGCGAAGCGTACTTGGAAGCTGGCAATTCGCGGCCATGACGTCCGGGGCCTCCGCGCCCGCGATCGCGCCCGCCGGGTCGCCCGCGTCCACCGCGCCCGCGATCTCTTCCGGCACCGCCGCCGCGTCCATATCCGCCACGATCGTCGCGCGGCCTGGCCTCGTGCGAGGGCCGTCCGTGGAAGCCTTCTCGACGCGCAGCCGGCACGTTGCCCTGGCCCTGGGCTGGCTCGGAGAGTGCGTTTCGGGTGCCGATCGTTTCGCCGGGCAACAGGGCCACATCCGCGGGCTCGATCGCTCCCTGATCAGCGCTTGCAGGCATGTACACCTGCCCGCCTTGTTCCTCCATTTTTTGAACTTTTTCTTCGACCGTGTGGACGATATGGTCGAATTCCTCAAGCTCTTGGAGGAAGTCGGTGACGTAGAGGAAAGCGTCGCTATCTAGGCCAATGTCCACAAACGAAGATTGCATGCCAGGAAGCACGCGTGTGACACGGCCTTTATAGATGCTGCCAACTAACGCAAATTCTTTTTCACGTTCAACATAAATCTCACACAGTTGTCCGTCTTCGAGTATCGCGACCCGCGTCTCGTGCGGGTTCGCGGAAACCACCATCTCCTTCGCCATAAAAACTCCTCAGGGAGCATCGGCGCTCGGTCGCACGGTGCATGAATGCACGCGAGTGTCCCGGCTCTGCCGGGGC
>DASYYR010000112.1:0-14521 GCA_035933575.1 Candidatus Acidiferrales bacterium
CGTCGAAGCGATCAGCACGGAAGCGATGCCCGAGGCGGAAGATGAAGTGCGCGTGCTATTGCGGTCCCGGCGTCACGTGCCGTATCGAACGGAAGACAACTTCGGTATCATCGAACCGTCGTCAATCACCGGACTGTGGGAAAAACTTACTGGAAATCTGTTTGGCATCGCTGTGTGGCTGACGAGCGTGTTCCTGGTGGTCGGCGGAATTGTGATTATGAATATCATGCTGGCAAGCGTCACGGAACGGACCAGGGAAATTGGTTTGCGAAAGTCGCTGGGTGCGCGGCGACGGCACATCGTGCTGCAATTCTTGATGGAGTCGTCGATTCTATCGGGTGTGGGAGGGCTTGCGGGCGTCTTGCTGGCGGTAGCCATCGCCATGCTGGTGCGGGCGGTATCGCCGCTGCCGATTTCAACTCCGATTCATGCCGTGGTGATTGCGCTGTTGCTTTCGACCGGAGTAGGGCTTTTCTTCGGGATTTATCCGGCCATGCGCGCGTCGCGGCTGGACCCGATTGAAGCGTTGCGAGCCGAAACGTAGAGGTATGCGATGAGACAAGACATTCGCGAAAATCTTGCGCTGGCTTTCGACACGCTCCGGACGCACAAGGCGCGCAGCGCGCTGGCTGTCTTAGGCGTGGTGATTGGCGTGGGCGTGATCATCATTGTTGCATCGCTGATCACGGGATTTAAGGCAACGATCGCCGCGGAGATAGAAGGCTACGGGGCGGACACCGCTTACGTGGATCGCTTCGACCAGGGGCCACATGTGGGGCGCGTGCCGAAGCAAGTGCGCGAAAGGCCGCCGCTTTCCCTCGCCGATGGGGAAGCGATTCTGGCCTCATGTCCCGCCGTGAAACAAATCGCCATTTCGGCCTTCAATTGGAATCAGATCCACAGCATTCGATATCAAAAAAATCAGGTTCAGGACATGGAATTCCGCGGCACGTTTCCCGCGTACATGGAGGTCTACGGGAACGCTCAACTGAAGGCCGGGCGATTCTTCACGGCCGCGGAAAATGACCATCATGAAAAAGTGGTGGTGCTGGGCGAAAATATAGCGACAGCGCTTTTTCCGACAGCGAATGACGCCTTGAATAAAGCTGTTGTGATTGACGGCTCGGATTTCCTAGTGATTGGCGTCTATGAAAAACCTCCGGGCGGGTTTGGGATGCAGGACGAAGACCGGCGCGTGACCATTCCCTACAATACCTTCATGAAGATGTTTCCATCGACCAGGGACAATGGCTACCGTTTTCTCGCCTATCACGGGAAGCTCGACGAAGCGGTGGACGAAGCGCGTGAAGTGTTGCGACGGCGGAGAAAGGTGGCTTATACCGCGCCAGACAACTTCTCCATCACCACACAGGTGCAGGAGGAGGAGCAGTTCAACCAAATCATCGGCGGCGTGGCTCTGGTGCTGATCGTACTGAGCTCGATCGGATTGCTGATCGGCGGGGTGGGCGTGATGAACATCATGCTCGTCAGCGTGACGGAACGGACACGTGAAATTGGGGTGCGCAAAGCCATAGGCGCGCGCAGCCGCGACATCACCTGGCAATTTCTATTCGAGGCCATGACGTTGACGGGTTCCGGCGGCATTCTCGGCGTTTTATTTTTCAGCGGGCTCGCGATGCTGATTCCACGCGTCACTTCGATGAAGGCTGCTGTTCCTCTGTGGGCTGTACTGGTCGGCATCGGAGTGTCTGTGGGCGTCGGGCTGGTCTTTGGCGTGTGGCCCGCTATGAAAGCCGCGAAGCTCGATCCCATCGAAGCTCTGCGCTACGAATAACGCTAGCTCGTTTTCCGACTTGATGGACAACCTGCGTTGACGATATAACGCCGTCAGATTAATCCGCTGTTTTCCATGCGCACTGTGCTTTATAGGCTTGCTGAGCCATCCAATTTTGCAGCGCGACGTTTCTACAAGCGGTACGGCGCTGCCGATCTGAATCCGCACTGGCTTGTGTGGGACGACATAAACGTTGTCCTTCGCGAGGAATGATGCGACCGATGTCTAATCAGTTGGCGGCATGCGGTGGCGCGCCGGCGTGAAGGGCTACGAGCTGCGGGTCTTCTTGCATGTCCTGCGGGAATTTCTGTACATATTGATTAACGGCGCGGCACCAAATGCGGTGCATGAAGGCATAACCGAAGGCGTGCATCTCGTTCATCGCCTCGGGCTCGGTCCAGCCCTCATTCGCCATGCGATAAACGGCAATCATCGCGCCAGTGCGATCAATGCCGCCATAGCAGTGGACAAAAATCTTCTTGCCGGGATTGTCTTTCAAGATTTGAAGGAAACTCGCGGCGATTTTGTCGGACGGACTCCGGCAATCCCAGCTCAGCAGAACTAATTTCATGTTATTAGCCGCGGCTTCGTGTCTCTCCTGATTCAAATTCAAGCCGCGAAAATCGACAATCACATCGATACCCATTCGGGCGAGGTTTTTAAAACCTTTATCGGACGGTTGCGCTCCGCGATAAAGAGTTGGCGTCACCTCGCCGAAATTCGGCACACCCGCGAGCGAAATTCTCTTGGCCGGCGCGTGAGCGATTGTGGAGTGCTTCGCCTTGGACTGCGCCTGAAGCGCGGGAACTGTTGCACACACGCAAAGCACGACGAATATGATTCGTTGCAGGTGGCGGATTTGTCGCGAGAGCCGCATGACAATTAGATGCACACAAGCATAACCACGATTGCGGAGCGGAGCAAATGAGGAACTGCGAAGTGCCATTTTGCGGCTGAACCACCATCTATAGACAAGTTGGACACTGGCACCCAAAGATTTTGTGGTAGCGTTGCGCTTTCTGCTTGACACTTTTTCCACAACCCGGTAATACTGCGTTCCCAGATTCGGGGAGTGTGGTTCGGGCCGCGAGCGGGGGGACGAAGAATTCACGGTGCCGACCCGGGTTAATAACCGACGAAATCAAGGGCCAGTCGCCCGACCGTAATTGCAGTGTAGAGTGCGGGAGGAGCGAAGCTTTTTCTTTTTTTCGGTTTTGGCAGTGTGGAAATCCACTGCGACCCGGCTTGCGTTGAACTGCTCCAAGAGTAGAGTCATTCTCTCCAGAATCGAGCGGCGGCTGCCTGCCCTCTCTAACCGTCGCGTAAGCCGGAGCTCCGGGATTGCGGTATAATTGTTTATCCGCTCTCCCCACCCGGCAAATCCATCAGCGGCAGGACTGCCTGCGCGGAGGCGGAAAGAAATATGGCGGAAGCAAAAATGGCATTGAGCGGTAATTCGGCAGGGAAAATGGACGTCGAGCAGCAGGATCGCAAGACCATTCAGACCGGGCTGGAATTCCGGCGCAAATTCACGGACGGCAAAGTGGCCCCATTTGACGCGGTCGAATGGGAGCGGCGGACGGCGCAGATTGGGAACGAAAAGGGGCAGGTGATTTTCCGCCAGGATAATGTTGAAGTTCCGAAGTCATGGTCGCAGACAGCGACGAACATCGTCGCGTCGAAATATTTTCACGGCAAGCCGAACACGCCGGAGCGCGAAGGCTCGGTGCGCCAATTAATAGGACGTGTGGTGGATACGATTGTGCGGTGGGGGGAGCACGACGGCTATTTCGCGTCGCCGGAATCGCGGACAGCTTTTCGGGATGAGCTGACGCATTTGCTGGTCGAGCAGAAAATGGCTTTCAATTCGCCCGTGTGGTTCAACGTGGGCGTGCAGCCGAAGCCTCAGTGCTCGGCGTGCTTCATTAATTCCGTGCAGGACAGCATGGATTCGATCATGAACCTCGCAAAGACCGAGGGCATGCTCTTCAAGTGGGGCTCCGGAACAGGAACGAACTTCTCGACGCTGCGCGGAAGCAAGGAAACGCTTTCGGGAGGTGGAATCGCGTCGGGGCCAGTGAGCTTTATGAAAGGCTTCGATGCGTTCGCGGGTGTGATTAAGAGCGGAGGGAAAACGCGGCGCGCAGCCAAGATGGTGATCCTCAACGTTGACCATCCGGACATCGCCGAATTTATCGACTGCAAAATGAAGGAAGAGCGCAAGGCTCAGGTGCTGATCGAGCAGGGCTACAACTCCTCGATTGACGGCGAGGCGTACAGCTCCATCTTTTTCCAGAACGCCAACCACTCCGTGCGCGTGACGGACGAATTCATGCAGGCCGTCGAAGACGACCGCGACTGGTGGACGCGAAACGTGAATGATGGCCAACCCATCGAGAAATTTAGTGCTCGCGACCTGTTGCGCAGAATGTCGGAGTCGGCATGGCAGTGCGGCGATCCGGGCATGCAATACGACACCACGGTGAACCGCTGGCACACCTGCAAAGGAACGGACAAAATTTACGCGTCGAACCCCTGCTCGGAATATATGTTCCTCGACGACACGGCTTGCAATCTGGCGTCGCTCAATCTGCTGAAATTCCTCGGATCGAATGGACAGTTCGACGTCGAAGGGTTCCGGCACGCGGTGGACGTCACAATAACGGCGCAGGAAATTCTGGTTTCTAACGCGAGCTATCCAACGCCGAAGATCGAGCGGAACTCGCACGATTTTCGCCCGCTTGGCCTGGGTTACGCCAACCTGGGCGCGCTGCTGCTTTCGTTGGGCGTGCCGTATGACTCCGATCAGGGCCGCGACATTTGCGGCGCAATCACCGCGCTGATGACCGGCGAAGGCTATGCCCAATCGGCGCGCATGGCCGAGAGAATGGGCCCGTTTGCCGGCTATCAAACGAACCGCGAGGCAATGCTGGACGTGATGCGCATGCACCGCGATTCGCTGCGGCCGATCAAGGAAGATAATGTCCAGCCGCAAATATTGCGCGCCGCGCGTGAGGCATGGGACACGACCGTCGTGCAGGGCGAAAAATTCGGTTATCGGAACTCACAGGTGTCCGTGCTGGCGCCGACCGGAACGATCGGCTTCATGATGGATTGCGACACGACCGGCATCGAGCCAGACCTGGCGTTGGTGAAGCACAAGCGGCTTGTGGGCGGCGGAGTAATCAAGATCGTGAACAACACCGTGCCCATGGCGCTGATGCGGCTTGGTTATTCCGATGTGCAGGCGTCGCTGATTGTCGACTGGATCGACCAGCACGGAACTATCGAAGGCGCGCCCGACCTTAAGCCCGAGCATTTGCCGGTCTTCGATTGCTCGCTCGCGACGAACGGCGGGCGCTCGATCGCTTGGCGCGGGCATTTGAAGATGATGGCCGCGGCGCAGCCGTTCCTCTCCGGCGCGATTTCGAAGACCATCAACATGCCGGAAGAATCGACGGTGGAAGATGTGATGCAGGCTTATGTTGAATCCTGGAAATTGGGGTTGAAGGCCGTGGCTATTTATCGCGACAACTCGAAGCGTTCGCAACCACTCTCCGCGGCGGGCGAAAAGAAAACGGGAACGGCGGAACAGCCCGCGGTATCGGCAGCGGCTAAAGTGGAAACGCCCGTGGGCGCTCAGCAGGAGCTCTTCCGCTCGGAACGCAGAAAACTCCCCAATGAGCGGAACTCCATCACGCATAAATTCTCCGTTGGCGGGCACGAAGGCTACCTTACCGTCGGAAAATACGACGATGGCACGCCGGGCGAGATTTTCATCAAGATGGCCAAGGAAGGCTCGACGCTCTCCGGAATCATGGACGGCTTCGCGCTCTCCGTCTCGATTGCGTTGCAATATGGCGTGCCGTTGCGCGCGATGATCGATAAATTCGTGAACGCTCGCTTTGAGCCTTCCGGCTTCACCGGGAATAAGGAAATTCCGTACGCCAAGTCCATCATTGACTACATCGGTCGCTGGCTGGGCGGGAAGTTTATCTCGCGCGATTACCTGGTCAGGAACGGCGAAACGGAAGCTGTCGTAGTCGCGAATGGGCCTGTGGCGTCAACAATCGCTCCGGCGAGCGCAACGGCGACCCCGGAAGAAAAGCTTCGCCCTCGCGCGGCGATTGACGACGCTCCTTCCTGCTCCGAATGCGGCATGTTGATGACTCCCAACGGCAGTTGCTACAAATGCGAGAATTGCGGCAGCACTTCGGGGTGCAGCTAAAAGCGGCGGACAACCAGCGTCTTCGCGGTTGAAGTCACCTGCGAAGAATGCCAAGTGTACGTGTGGCCCATCGAAGGCTGAAATCCTCAGCGCGATCCCAAATTGAAAATCACCGTGATTGTGGTGTCAACTTGCACGGGATTTCCCTCGAGCATCGTCGGTTTGTAGCGCCACTGACTCACTGCTTTAACCGCGGATTGCGCGAGCGAGCACGGGCCTTGCATCACTTGCAGATCGTGCACGTTCCCGTCGGCGCCGATCAGCGCGTGTAGGAGCACGGTGCCCTGCACTCCTCGAATCTTGGCGTCCACCGGATAGACAGGCATCGTCCGATGAATCAACCTCGCCATGATAACGTTTCCGCCCACTCGAACCCTCTTCACATCGACTCTCTTTGAAGGAAAGTTTTGCGTCCGCACATGAAAGTTGCCCAAATAGCGAAAGGCTCCGTCGACGTAGGCAAAATATGGAATGAGGGTGAGCCTGTTTCCATATTCAAAACGCACGTCGTAAAGTGGCTGCACATTCGCTCGCAACAGCAAGATCGGATATTCGGTTTCGCTCGCATGTGAATTGCAAGAATCCGTGAAGCGAATCGCCTCCGGGTCCGGAAGGTGTTTGGCGACGAGGTCCGCGAGCGTATCCGGGAATGACACGGGCAACTCGGCCTGCGTCCGCTCGTAGTCGCCCGCGAGACTTCCGCCGATCGCGTCGCCGAAGGTTGAACGAAACCAAACATCTGAATTAGGGAGAATGAGAGATTGTACGTACGGCGCGAGTGCGTTCGTTTTCCCATTCTTCTCAAGCTTGAGCATTTCCTTGAACAATTTTTGCAGACCGCCCGGAGAATCGGGATAGGACGGGATGGCCGGTACGACTGAACGTGCCGGAGTCTGTTGCGCGGCGGCCGTCGGGTGCGGCGGCGGCAATTGTTGCGCGGAAGCTGCAAGCGCCACGCACAAAACAAACAGCACCGATAAAAGCAGAACGCTGATCGCGCGACGATAATTCATGATAAAAGGCCTCCGCTCTTATTTATCTGATGTAATGCAAGCAAATACATGAGAGTAGCTGCGAAGGCAAGTATTTCTTGAATGAAAATGCCAATCAGGCGGCGCCGATGGAGGACTCGAGGGCGGAGGCGATGGACTGGGCGTAGCGGTCGACGTCTTCGGCGCGTTCTGCCTCGACCATGACGCGGGCGAGCGGCTCTGTGCCGGAATAGCGCACGACAATGCGGCCCGAACTGCCGAGCGTTTTTTCGGCGTTGGCAAGCGCGCTCGCGACCAACGGCAGAGAATCGAGCGGCGGTTTGGAACGCACGCGCACGTTGACGATTTTCTGCGGAAACACTTTCAAATCGAGAAGAAGCGTGTCGAGTTTCCCGGCGATGGAAACCAATGAGGCAATTTTCACGGCCGTAAGCATGCCGTCGCCGGTGGTTGAGTCGTCAAGAAATATAATGTGGCCGGACTGCTCGCCGCCAAGATTCGCATCGATGCGCAGCATCTCTTCCAGCACGTAACGGTCGCCGACAGGAACGCGCGCAAGCTTCAAGCCGTCGCGTTCGAGGGCGCGTTCGAGACCCAAATTCGACATGCTTGTGCCAACAATCGTGTCGCCTTTGAGGCGCTTCGCTTTTTTCATGAAGCGTCCGGCGGCGAAAAGAACCGCGTCGCCATCGACGTACCGGCCATTCGAAGTCGAAAACACGGCGCGGTCAGCGTCGCCGTCAAACGCCACCCCCAGATCAGAGCCGGACGTCACGGTTTTCTCTTGCATTTTGCCGGGATGAAGCGAGCCACAGTGATCGTTGATGTTGCGGCCGTCTGGATGGTCGAAAATCGTCAGGACTTCCGCGCCGAGTCCATGAAAAAGCTCCGGCGCGAGCGTGCTGGCCGCGCCATTCGCGCAGTCGAGAACGATTTTCATTCCGGCGAGATTTGCGCCCGAAAACACCTTCCCGCGCAAGGCCGAGAGATAATCGATTTGCAAAGCCGTGGTGGCAGGCAAGCTGCTCGACGCCATCTCTGGAATCGGCGAGTTATCCATTTGCGCGGCGAGAATGCGCATCTCGATTTGCGCCTCGGCCGCGTCAGGGAACTTCATTCCATTGCCGGAAATCAATTTCACGCCATTGTCGTGATAAGGATTGTGCGACGCGGAAATGACGACGCCGGCGGAGAAATCCTCGGCGTGGACGAGCCAGGCGACGCCTGGAGTGGTGACGATACCGGCGGAGATAGGCTCGATCCCCACGACGCGCAGGCCTTGCGCAATGCGGCTGGCAATTTGTGGGCCGGACTCGCGCGTGTCCATGCCGATGAGTACGCTCGGCGATTTGGCAGCGTCGCGATGATCCGCAATATACTCGCCCAGGGCGACGCCAACGCGAAAAAGCGTCGCCTCATCGAGAGGATATTTGCCGGGGAGGCCTCGGATTCCGTCAGTACCAAAAAGCTCTTTGGGCATGCGCCTGAAAAAAAATCGAATGTGCGAACCGAAGCTGGGAATTAAGTTTAGCACATGCCAGAAACGACCCGCACGGAAAGCCGAGCCACGATATGCAGTTTGAAAACCTTCCCTCGTCATAATCCAGGGTTAACGCTAGAGTGACTTGCTTGCCGCTTGCGGCTCCCCGCTCAGGCCATGCTATACTTCATGGCCCGTCCACCTGATGGGCGTTTCTGTCAGGGTGGTCGCGGGTTAGCTGGGGTTGGAGGTGGGTTTATCGCCGAACGAGCTGGAGCGAGTAGTGGTCCGCGGGTCAACGAACGTATCCGCGCGCGCGAATTGCGCGTGATTGATGACCAGGGGAATCAGCTTGGCGTGATGACTTACTTCGACGCCATGAAGGCGGCACGCGAGGCAGGGCTCGATCTGGTTGAGATTTCTCCGAATGCCGTGCCTCCGGTCTGCAAAATCGCCGATTTCGGCAAGTTTCTCTACGAGCAGAACAAAAAGGCTCATGAGACGCGCAAGCACCAGAAGGGCACGCAGATCAAGGAAGTGAAGTTCCGCCCTTCAACGGCCGAGCATGACTATCAGGTGCGCAAGAACCAGATTATCGAGTTCTTAGGCAAGGGTTACAAAGTGAAGGCGATGATTTTCCATCGCGGGCGCGAAATGGCCCATCAGGATGTGGGCCGGGGAAAGATGATGCGCTTGCTGAAGGATATCGAGGAGCATGCGCTTGTGGAATTCGGGCCGCGCATGGAAGCAAATATCTTGCTGGCTCTATTGGCGCCGAAAAAGGGCTCGGTTGGCGCGAAGCCGGCTCCTGCGGCTGGACAAGCCTGACATTCAAAACGAATTGCGTTTAGTGGGGGAATTGTGCCGAGAAAACCGAGAAAGAAAATCAAGCTGAAGACCCATCGAGGAGCAGCCAAGCGTTTCAAGGTCACATCGACGGGGAAAATCATGCGCATGCATTCCGGCAAGCGGCATTTGCTCGGCACGAAAAAGCCGAAGCGGATGCGCCGACTGAAGAAACAGATCGAGGTGACGCCGGGTGATGCCGCGAAGATCCGGCTCCAGTTGCCATACGGCCGCTACCGCTAGATTTGGCTTTCGCGATACTTTGAGTTCAAAGATTTGATTTTTAACCGCGCCAGGCAGCGCTTCACGGGTGCCTGCCGGCCGGTCAGCCCCGGGATTTTGGGGCATGGCAGCAAGCGGTCCCTACGAGACAAACCCGTTGCGCCACGCTGACGTTCGGCGTGCCGCGACCTGTTGTCTCCTCATTGCTTGATTCCCGTGAATTTTTGGTTGCCGGCCACGCGCCGGCCAATCTCTACAATTCTTTCGAGGAGCTTTTTCGATGCCTAGAGTCAAACGTGGAACGAAACGTCGCGCACGCCGCAAGAAGATTCTGAAACACACCAAGGGATTTTTCCTCACAAAGAGCAAGCTGCATCGCTCGGCGAAGGAGGCGATGAACCGTTCGCTGCGCTATTCCTATCGCGACCGTCGCACGCGCAAACGCGATTATCGCACCCTGTGGATTCAGCGCATTGGCGCAGCCGCGCGCAATAACGGCATTTCATACAGCCAGTTCATGCACGGACTGAAGGTGGGCGGCGTGGATCTGGACCGTAAAATCCTGGCGGATATTGCGGTGCACGACGCGGCGGCGTTTACGTCGCTGGTAGGCCAGGCGAAGCAACACCTGGGCACCGCCGCGAGTGGCACAGCCTCTTAGGCTGTGAGTGGTTGTAATGATCATGCCAGCAGAGGCTGCATTGGTAACACCAGCCTCGGCATAGTTCATGTTATTCGCTAATTCACGGCGATAGTGCAATGAACGACGACAGAACAGTGGTCCAAAAGACTCTCGCAGAAATCGGTGTTACGACAACACAGGAGATCGCTGCTCGATTTGCCGAAGCGCACGAGCGTTTTGAACGCGACCTTTTAGTTCACACTGGGGAAAATAGCTACCGCGAACTTCACTTTGCTTGGCTTGGACGCAAAGCAGGCGTCATCTCGGAAATCGCCGATCATTGGCTGAAAACTGCCCCCCCTGAGTTGAAACCCGCTGTGGGTCAGGAATTGAATCGCCTTAGAGCACGGGTTGAATCTGCCCTCGAAGAACGGCGCAAAGAAGTCGAAGGAGCGGCCCAGGCAGCTTCGTTGGGACGCAACCAGACCGATCTTTCTCTTCCCGGCGTGACGCGACCGATTGGCACGCGGCACTTAATCTCCCAAACATATGAAGAGTTGTACCGCATTTTCAATTCGATTGGCTTTTCGATTGTCGAGGGCGCGGAGATCGAAACGCCGTATTACAACTTCGAGGCGCTCAACATTCCCGAGCATCATCCCGCGCGCGACAACATGGACACTTTTTACATTGGCAATGCGCCCGGGTATCTGTTGCGCACGCACACTTCGCCGATGCAAGTGCGCACCATGGAGAAACAGAAGCCGCCCGTGCGCATCGTCGTGCCGGGCAAGGTATATCGCCGCGACAATCCGGACGCGACGCACTCGTTCATGTTTCACCAGCTCGAAGGCCTCGCGGTCGACACGGACATAACGTTCTGCGACTTCAAAGGCACGATCGAGTATTTCGCGCAACAGTTCTTCGGCCCGCAAACCAGCGTGCGATTGCGGCCGAGTTATTTCCCGTTCACCGAACCCTCGGCGGAATTCGACGCTTCGTGCCACGTTTGCGGCGGCTCGGGCTGCCGCACGTGCAAATATTCCGGCTGGATCGAATTGTTCGGCGCGGGCATGGTCGATCCGGCAGTTTATGGTTTCGTCGATTACGACGCGAAACGTCTGAGCGGGTTTGCGTTTGGATTGGGCGTCGACCGGCTTGCCATGCTGAAATATGGCATCGACGATTTGCAGCAATTTTTCAGGAATGACACACGCTTTTTGCGCCAGTTCCCGTGAGCGGCCGCCACGACCATGTCCGTCTCGGAGAATTCGTGCCCTGTTTCCGGCGAAGGGCGCGGCCTACGGAAACGGCTCTTTGCGTGGACGCTGCATAAATTTAACGGGCGCTACGAACAAGAAATAACGGCGCGCAAACGCGGTTTACTCGGTGGGCTGGCGGGAACCGTGATTGAAATTGGTCCTGGAACAGGTCCGAATCTGCGCTATTACGCGAACACTGTGCGCTGGATTGGCATCGAGCCGAATTTGTACATGCGCGCGTATTTGAAGCGTGAGGCGGAACGCATCGGCGTCAAGGCGGAATTGCGTGATGGCAACGCCGGAGCGATGGAGTGTGCGGACGGTTCCGCCGATGCGGTGGTAAGCACGTTGGTACTTTGCTCAGTGCCGGATTTGCGGGGCGCGCTCGCGGAAATTTTGCGCGTGCTTAAACCCGGCGGACGATTTGTTTTCATCGAACACGTGGCTGCCGCGCCGGGCACGCGCCTGCGGAAATGGCAACGCCGCTTGCGCCCCTGGTTCAATTTTTTCGCCGACGGATGCAATCCCGATCGCGAGACGTCGCGCGCCATCGAATCGGCGGGATTCGCGGAAGTTCGTATCGAACATTTCGACGGGCCCGTGCCGATCGTGCGGCCACATATAGCGGGCGTAGCGATCAAGAAAATCGCATGCTGCTGTTCGTAAAATGAGCGTCGCGTAACGAAAGCGGCGCAGGGAAACAATGAAGGTTCTCTACAATTGGCTGAAAGAATTCGCGGAGTTCACCGCTCCGGCGACGGAGTTGCGCTCGCGTCTGTCAATGGCGGGAATTTCGGTTGACTCGATTGAAGAGACGCCGGCTGGGCCGGTGTTGGACGCAGAAGTCACGATCAACCGTCCGGACTTGCTCGGCCATTTGGGAATCGCGCGGGAAATCGCGGCACTCTACCGGCTCGCCCTGAAACGCGAACAACCGAAATTCAAGGAATCGCCGGAACTGGCATCGAAGGCGGCGCGCGTCGAGATTGAATGCCCTGATCTTTGCGGGCGTTACACGGCGCGGATTATTCGCGGCGTGAAAATTCAGCCGTCACCGGACTGGCTGCGGCTGTGCCTCGAAGCGCTGGGCCAATCCTCCATCAACAACGTTGTGGACATCACGAATTACGTCATGCTCGAACTCGGCCAGCCGCTCCATGCATTCGATTACGACCGCCTCGCCGAGCATCGCATCGTGGTGCGGCGGGCGCGCCCAGGCGAAACCATGCGCACTCTCGATGGAATCGAGCGCAAACTGTCGAAAGACATGTGCTTGATTTGCGACGCGCGCTCGCCGGTGGCGATTGGCGGCGTGATGGGCGGGGCCGAGAGCGAAATCGGTTTCAGCACGAAAAACCTGCTTCTTGAATCCGCTTGGTTTGATCCGATTTCGATTCGGCGTACCTCGAAAGCGCTGGCGCTGCGAACGGAGGCATCCATGCGTTTCGAGCGTGGCGTCGACATCGAATTGGCGGACATGGCGTCGCGCCGCGCGGCGGAACTGATTCAGCAACTGGCGGGAGGCGAAGTGCTCGCAGGCGTCATTGACGTGTATCCGCATCCCGCGCCGTCGGAGAAAATCGAATTGTCACGCAACGAGCTGCTGCGCATTATGGGCGCGGACGTTCCGGATCGTGCGATTGAGGAAATTCTCTCGGCGCTGGGCTTCGCGCCAAGACGCATCGATGCGAACCGCGGCAGCGCCGGGTCGCTCGTCGCCACATGGGAATGTACGCTGCCGTCATGGCGCGGCGACGTGACGCGCGAGATCGACATCATCGAGGAAATCGCGCGGCATTACGGCTACGACAAATTTCCGCCGCGCTTGCCGCCCGCGAAACAACCTGCGGCGCGTTTGCCATACGCGATGGAAGAAGACAGGCTGCGTGAACGCCTGGTCGCGCTCGGCTACCAGGAAATTGTGGCTATTCCGCTGGTCGATCCAGAGCGTGACGCCGCATTTCGCCCTGAAAACGTCAAAGCGCCAATAATAGCAAACCCGTTGTCCGAGGATGCCTCGACGATGCGTACCTCGGGCATCACCAGCATGATCGGGGCTCTCGAATGGAATTTGAATCACGGACAGCGCAATTTGCGGCTCTTTGAATTTGGCAAAGCGTACGAAGTGCGTGCAGGAAAGCCCGTTGAGACGCGGATATTAACGCTCGGAGCCACGGGCTTGGCGCGCGAACAATCGATTCACGAACCGGCTCGCGCATTTTCTTTCGATGACCTGAAGGGCGATCTCGATCAAATTATCGTACTCGCCGGAGGGGCGCACTGGAAGCTTGGCGGGCCTGCATGGCTCGGAGCTGGCCGCAAAGCGGAAATTTCAGTGCCCGCAAGTAATGGCAAATCTATCGGCCTTGCAGGACAGCTCGCGCAGAGTCTTGCCCAACGGTTCAAGCTGCGTCAGGAAATTTATTTAGCCGAGCTGCGTCTGGAGCCGCTGGCTCAGGCCGTTGCGCAGGCTCGCCGGTCGCTGCGTTATGAACCGTTGCCACGGTTCCCGGCCGTGGAACGTGATTTTTCGCTTGTGCTCGCCGACGGGACGACGTTTGCCCAAATCGAGGAAACGATTCGCTCCATCAATATTCCTGAGCTGCGGTCCATCGAGGCGATCGATCTGTTCCGAGGCGGTCAAATTCCCGCGGGAAAATACTCACTGCTTGTGCGCGTCACATTCCAAAGCGATGAAGCGACATTCACCGAGGCGCAGTTAACGGAATTTTCCGCGCGCATCGTTTCGGCGCTTGCGCAAAAGCTCGGCGCGTCGCTCCGGGCCGTCTAGCTGGCGTTTGGCGCTACTGATTTTACCCTTCACCTTCCCGGTTTCTGCGTATCAGGAACTATCTAAGCACAACCGCAAAAGACGCTAATTGAACCACGATTCCGGCGCGTTTACGATGCGCCGATTGCGTGAAAAGCTCACAAGTTCCGCTCAGGTGCAAGTCCTAAGATCGCGCGCGCGACCGCGCGTTCACGCGGCAGCGATGATTCTGGCGGTCTTGATCTCTTGCGTCGCAATTCCCTGTCGCGCCCAGAATACAGCCGAGTACTTTTATGACGCCGCT
>DASYYR010000026.1:0-6116 GCA_035933575.1 Candidatus Acidiferrales bacterium
CGTCATGCTCGTGAGCGCGCGCAGCCACCTCCACCCAATCCACTTTTCCGAAGAAGAAAGTCATCAGATCGAACATGTGCACCGGCGTTTCGTACAGAAAACCTCCGGTAAGGCTGGCGTTCCAAACCCACGGCGGATTCAGCAGCTCTCCGCGATTCATCTTGGCGTGAACGGAAAGCGGCCGGAATTCGTTCCTGTCGATCGCGCCTTTAAGAATTTTGTAGACTGGCGCAAAACGGCGGTTATGGCCGACCTGATAGACAAGTCCCGAGCGGACCGCGCGATTACGCAATCTTGTGGCCGATTCGAGATTCAGCGCGAATGGTTTTTCGCAAAAAACATGCTTGCCTGCTTCTAGAACTCGCATGGCAACTTCTTCATGCGTCGTATTGGGAGTGGAAACAAAAATAGCGTCACATCCCTTGAAAAGTTCCTCGAGCGATCTGGCGGGTTGGCCGCCAAACCTGGCAGCCATTGCTTGCGCGCGCGCCATCTCCAGGTCAAAAAAGCCGTGAAGCTTCACACGTGAATCCTTTGCCAGAATAGCGGCGTGTATGTTTCCAACGCCCCCCGCTCCAACCATTCCAATCTGATATGGCATTACCGACATCTCCTTATCTAACCCCGAACCGCGGTGCGAAAAATCCTCGCTGCGACAGGCCCGCGGCGCGCATCAGCCAGTCTTGAGATAATTCCCGGGAGCATTCCCGCCGCGCTTGAGAAAAATCGCTTTACGAATTCCGTTCTGTTCCTCCGGCGCGAACCAAAGGCACGCGGGGATCACACTCCAAACCAGTCCTGCGTAGATGTGCGTAGCGCGGATCATCGCTGGCGGCCATCGAACGCGCGCTGCCGGCGAGCACATTGAGGTAATACACGTCGTACCCATGGGCCGCGACCACGGGATGATAGCCATCCTTGATCAGCACCAAATCGCCGTCGACCAGAGTCAGAGTGTTGTCGCGCGTTCCCGCGGCATCGTACAGGCGCTGGAACGCGTATCCTTCCGGCTTGCTGATGCGGTAATAATAAGTTTCGTCGAGGTCCACTTCCGCTGGCGGATTGTGAACGTCGTGTTTGTGCGGAGGATAGCTCGACCAATTTCCGCTCGGTGTGTAAACCTCGCAGATCAAAAGCTTATCAGCGGGAAACTCCGGGCGTATGACATCGACAATCTGGCGAGTGCAATTTCCTCCGCCGCGAATTTCCTCGCGGCAATCCGCCGGAGTGATGATTCGTGGGCTAAGCCGCACCGAAGAAGGAGTGCGGCAGTCCGCGAATTCGCAACTGGTGATCGCTGAAATTTCAAAAGGCGTGCGACTCGGCAGATACGCCGCGTACGGAAAGCCGCTGAAAACATCCTTGCGCCCTCCGATTTCGCGTGGCCCTTCGCCCCAGTCCAGCGTAGCTTTTCCTCCAAGGACAACGAGAGCGGCTTCGTCGTCCCGCGTATTGCTCTGCCAATATTGCCCGGCAAGCAGCCGGCGCACCGAGAAGCTGATCGTGTTCCATTTTGCCCGCTCTCGCGTAACCGACACGAGTACTCCGGACTTGTCCCGTGCGACGGGAGCTGGGTGAATCAGTACCTCCTGAGCATAAGAAGCTTCTGGCATGTCTACCTCACCCGCGGAAGCGATGGACGTTGCCCCATCTCTCTTTACTCCTGATTATCTGATGAATCCACGCTTACCGCCGGCTTCAGAAAAAATACCTCTCCCGCTTCACGCCTTTTTCGTAGGCTTCGCGCGCGCTGCGGACGCTCTCCATTTCCGAGGTCTCCGCCACGGCCACATCCCACCAGGATTCATAGCCCGGAACGCGCTCGTTGCGATCCACTTCGATTACCGTCACAGTCGTTCGCGTATTTGCGCGCGCGGCGACGAGCGCCTGCCTTAATTCATCGAGCGTGCGGACACGGACGGCCTCGGCGCCAAGACTTTGCGCATTCGCGACGAAATCAACGTTTACCGTATTTCCCTGGAGCTTTCCGTCCTTCCTGAACCGGTATTCCGTGCCGAATCCGCCGCTGCCGCACGATTCACTCAGCGCGCCGATGCTCCCGAACCCGTGGTTATCGAGCACCACGATGTTCAATTTGATTCCTTCTTGGATGGACGTATGGATTTCCTGAGCCATCATCAAGTAGGACCCGTCGCCGACCATGACGTAGACTTCGCGCTCCGGCGCGGCCATTTTCACGCCGAGTCCGCCCGCGATTTCATAGCCCATGCAAGAGTAGCCGTACTCCAGCTGATAACCTTTAGGGTCTCTAACCCGCCATAATTTGTGAAGATCTCCGGGCAGACTACCTGCCGCGCAGACAACAACGTCACAGGGCTCCGAAACGGAACTGACGACGCCAATAACTTCGCGCTGGCTGACCGGCGTGCCATGCTGAAGATGAAAAAGCCGGTCTACTTCCTTGTTCCAATCATCCCGAAACCTGCGGACGCGATTCTGATACTCGACCGGCGTTTGATACCCAGCGACGAGTTGCGCAAGCTCCTCGAACGCCACCCGAGCGTCCGCCACCACAGGCACGCCGCCGAGCTTCCCCGCGTCGAACTCCGCTACGTTGATGTTGACGAATTTGACCGTGCGATTCTGAAACGCGCTCATCGAAGCGGTCGTGAAATCCGTATATCGCGTGCCGACTCCGATAATCAGGTCGGCATCGCGCGCCAGTAGATTGGCACCGGGAGTGCCCGTCACCCCCATGGCTCCGATGCACTGTGCGTGGTCGAACGGCAGCGAACCTTTTCCGGCTTGCGTTTCCGCGACGGCGATTCCCGTATGTTTAGCAAATTCAGCGAGGACTCCTGAAGCTTCCGAATAGATCACGCCTCCACCAGCAATAAGCAGCGGCTGCCGGGCCGCGCGAATCATTTCGGCTGCGCGACGCATCGCTTGCGCATCTCCTCGCGCACGCGGAACGCTCCAGACTCGCTTCTCGAAAAAAGCAGATGGATATTCCAAAGCTTGCGCCTGCACGTCTTGCGGCATGCTGAGCGTGACGGCTCCTGTTTCGGCGGGAGAAGTCATCACGCGGATGGCTTCCGGCAAAGCAGTCAGAAGTTGCTCGGGCCGCGAGATGCGATCCCAATAACGGGAGACCGGCTTGAAGCAATCGTTGACGGAAACATCCTGCGTCTGCGGTGATTCGAGCTGCTGCAGGACTGGCGCGACGTTGCGGCGAACAAAAATATCGCCCGGAAGCAGAAGCACGGGAATGCGGTTCACGGTGGCCGTGGCGGCCCCGGTCACCATGTTCGTCGCTCCGGGGCCAATCGAAGACGTGCACGCAAACACACGCAGGCGATTGCTCATTTTGGAGAACGCCACCGCCGTGTGAACCATGGCCTGTTCGTTGCGACTCAAGTAATAAGGGAAGTCCTCATTTTGCTGCAGCGCCTGCCCGATTCCCGCCACGTTGCCGTGTCCAAAAATTCCAAAGCAGCCCGCAAAAAAAAGATGCTCGACTCCATCTCGTTCGACATACTGGTTTTTCAGGAATTTGATTGTCGCCTGCGCGGCTGTCGCTCGACACGTAAACGCCAAACCCGCCTCCTAGAAGGGCGTTTGATCCCATCCGGCGTTGGAATCAGAAACGCTCGAGAGAAGATGCGGGAGCGCTCTCGTCGCTCCCGCGATGGCGCTAGAAGTAAAACTTTAGCGCGAATTGGATTTCACGAGGATCGCCCGGTCCGCCCGAATCGGTACCCAGAATCGGCGCAAGCGTGTTGGAAACTTTTCCAAACGAACCTAGCGAAGAAATATCTGCACTTGGGTTTCCGAAGTTGGGATGGTTGAAGGCGTTGAAAAATTCGGTTCTAAATTGCAGCTGGTATCGTTCCGTAAACTTGAATTGTTTGAACAGGCTCAGGTCCCACATCTGGATTCCAGGACCATGAAACTGATACGGAGCGCACGTTCCGAATTGTCCGGGACCGGGCTGCGAAAACGCCGCCGGATTAATAATGAACCCCGTGGTTGTGTACAAATTGTGATTGGTCGTCGCACCGACGTAGGGATTCCCGATACAGTTCGCATACACCGGATTATTGCCGTCCACCAAGCCATCATTATTCGCAGTGACGGTAAACGGAGTTCCAGTTTGCAGCGTTACGATTCCGTTGAATTGCCATCCACCCAGCCAACGACCGGCCATATTGTCACCGGACATGAAGCGTTTACCCTGTCCGAACGGCAATTCCCAAAGGAAACTCCCGACAAAGCGGCTACGAATATCGAAAACCGAATTGCCCATCTCCGCGCCGTAGTTGTACGAGTTTTGAGGCAACTGTCCTGCTGTCAAGTTGTCTCGATAATTGGCCAGGCCATGGCTGTAGGTGTACCCGAGCGAGTAGCTCAAGCCCTTGGACATTCTGCGTCGCAACGCGAGTTCGAGGCCGTTGTATGCCGAATTTCCGTCATTTGTGGCGGTTTCCAAGTACGCGTGTGAACCAGCGCTCGCACAAGGATTACCTGTGCCGGCAAATGTATCGACGGTCGTTACCGTGTTCAGGTTAGCGTAGGGATACTGTAAAATCGGACAGCCTGTATCGAAGCCTGTAACCATCGGCTGGTTGTAATCCCGCACGCGCTGTTCCTTGCGGCCCCAATTGCCAACGTAGGTCGCTGAGACCACTGTGTCACTAGCAGCTTGGTATTCGAGCCCGAAGCTGGTCTGCTCAACATATGGCGTCCGTTGGTTCGGATCCTGCGCCCGTATCTGGAGATCATACAAGGGCGGGGATGTTGCATTAACGATGGACGCGGGAAATCCATTCTTCAGCTGAAATACGGCGCTGGTTGTGCCTGTCACTTCTTGAGTATCGACAAATTGCGGCGGATTCAGTTGAATTAAGGATTCCGAGCCGATCCGGTTCTCGTGCTGATAGAACACTCCATATCCACCTCGCCATACCAAGCGAGGCATCATCTGATAGGCAAAGCCAAAACGCGGGGCGAAATTGTTCAGGGCTGGATGAATCAGCGCACGATTGTACCAGCCGGACGCATTGCTTGCCGCGGTAATAAGCCCTCCGCCGTTCGCTGGCGTAAAGTTTGAGGTCTGGTTATTCCTATCAATCAGCGGAGCGAAAAGCTCGTATCGGAGACCGTAAGTCAGGGTGAGTTTCGAAGCGGCCTTCCAAGTGTCCATGGCATAGAAGGAGTGTCCTGGTGCGAAATAATGGACCACGTGGGGTGTCGTGAAAATTGCCAAATTGACGTCTCCGAGCAGCAAATCGGGCAGGGCCATCTGTTCGCTGCCGGTGATAACTCCGGTTTCTAATATCAGACCCTGCGGAGCCTCGATATCGAGAAAATTGTCGCTCCGCCGGAGGTATTGGTAACCGAATTTGAAGCTGTGCGTGCCCTTCAGCCAGTTCAGGTTCTCGACGAGGTTCCACGCTTGCGAAATCTGGTACTGAGGCCGCCAAGCTGCTGACCCTTCCGTCGTCAGGCCGCTGATGAAGAATGGAGGTATGCCCGCGGTTCCCGGCCCATTGGGGATTCCTGACAGACCAATCGCTGTCTGGGCTTGGGAAGTGCCGGCAGTCAAGCCATTCGGATCGCTGTGAGCGTAGTCCCGGTTGAAACCGAACCGTAGGTCATTGACCATCGAATTTGAAAGCGTGCGCGTCCAGCCCAGCGCGATCGATTGCTGGTGCCAACGATACTGTGTCGCGAAATTGCCATTGCCGATCAAGGGATCGCCGGTCCACCTGGGGTCTTGTCGGTTCACGTGGCGGTAGCTGTAGCTCCCAAATATCTGATCTTTCGGGCTGAGGGTATAATCGATGCGACCGTCCAGGGAATACACGTCATCGGGAATGGACGTCGGAAATACGTAGTTCGGCGCTCCTGTCCAGCTCCCGGGCGTGCCTTCCACAGCTACTGCAGACGGGACGTTCGGAGTCGCTGTAGCAGCCACCAAGCTCATCAACTTTTGAGCAACGGGATCGAAACAACCCGCTTGGATAATGTTTCCCGCGTAGCATCCGGACTGGCCGGCGACGAGCGGGTTGTTTAAGGCATACGGCAATTCCGTGAAATTGCCCTGGGTCATCAGCGGCGTCGGAACCGTGCTTTGGACGGTCGTGCCTTCCCGG
>DASYYR010000015.1:0-13774 GCA_035933575.1 Candidatus Acidiferrales bacterium
AGAACGGCGCGAGATAACTGCCATTCGATTGAGAAACGAAGGTGTGGCTATCGCCGGTGGCCACGTTGACCACATGAACGGTCGCCCCGGGCACCACACCGCCACTCGGGTCGGTGACCGTACCAGTCAACGCGCCCGTCGACGCGGTCTGCGCTGACGCGCGGTTTGCGCCGATCGGAGAGAGCATCAGCGCAAGCAAGAATAAAACCGCGCCGGCCCACCTGATGAAGGATCCCGCCACCTGCCGCTTACACGAAACCAGGATCGTTCGCATCGTCTTTGCCTCCACCCCGAGCTTCACGCGGGCCAAGCGCCCGTTTCAATGAGCGACATATAGGCACAAGGCCGTAAGCACTGTCAAGCAGAAATGCATCACGTGCTGCTCTGACATTTGAATAGCATCATCTGTTGTATTGTGATATCAAGATGGCCTCACGCGGATTGCCCGGGCAGCACTTTGCTTGAGGGGCAGCAACGATGCGCAAGAACCATTCGGCACGACTTGTTGATTTGCACTTTCCACCGGCTGCCGGCTCGGCGAATTCACCCATGCGCAACATGAGAACGAAATCGCCAGATTCAGTCGGCGGCCGCGGCGGCAACTCGAATCGAAGCACGGCTCTTGAGGAAAACTTCGATCGAGCGATGAACGCGCTCGGTACACGCCGCAAGAATCTAATCCAAACCATTCTGGACGATTCCGAAGAGACTTATTTTCTTTCTTCGCGCGAACTGGCCAAGCGCTACCGCGTGGACGTGGGAACGATCGTCCGCACGACGCAGGCGCTGGGCTACAAGCGATATGCGGATTTCATTTCCGACCTGCGGGCGCATTTCGTGGTCAGGATCAATCCTTATACGGTCATGAAGGCAGCCACGCTGCGTGGACGCCGCAGCGTGCCGGATCACATTCGCGATTGCGTCGAGCTGGGAACAAACAATCTCGGCGCTCTTCGTTCCGAGGTGGACCCGCGGAAGATAATGGATCTCGCAAAAGCGATCCGCCGTGCACGAAAGATATTGGTTGTAGGTGTCGATCTCGCGACCACCCTTTCCTATTACTTTTCTTACCTATTGGTCGCCTACGGCGGCTTCGATGCGGAAGCCCCAGTGGGAACTGCCGCTCACTTGAATCAAAAAGCAAGCCTCCTGGGCCCAAGAGACTTGCTGATTGCCATCAGCTTTGGCCGCTGCTTGCAGGCCACGGTCGATTCCGCCGTTCATGCCAACGAGCGCGGCGCTCGGACATTTGGCATAACGGATAGTAATCGATCACCCATCGCGCGATTCTGCGGTTCGTTCCTAATCGTTCCAACGTCCAGCGCCGAGTTAAGCGTTTCCTACGTCGCCCCTGTTTCAGTGATTGAAGCTGTCATGACTGCCTGCGCCTTCTTCAACCCCAAACGTACTCTGGCTCTGCTAAAGCGCAAAGAAGAAGAGGAAACAAATTCGCGTTGGTATTCGGCGTCCGACCAGCAGGCGCAAGATGCGAAGAATGTAATCGCGAAATAGCTGTATGGGATGGGCTGAGCGCCGGGTGAAACATGGCGCTGGCACCGGAGTAATTAGACGGTATTAAAGGCCGCGCGTTCTGCTGACATGCGGTCACCGGATCCCTGGAAAGTCCGGTGGCATTTCACCCGTGCTTTTCGCCCCCGGTGGATGCAACGAAGACCAGAGATGCCAAGTAGACCACAATCCCCAGCCCAATTAAGGATGCCCCCACGAAGGCGAAGAGTACAAACGAGAGCGGATGAAACCACAGAAGACTTGCTATTTCAACGAGCAGTCCCACGATGATCAGGGCACTTGAGATTCGAAGCAACCACTTGAATTCAAGATTCCGGAATGTCATTGGCCGGGCCTCCAGAACTTTACGTGGTCCAGCGAGGCCACGTTGTGCACCGTGTCGTGACAGCCGCTCGAAATGCACGACATCTGATTCGACTTGAGCGCATCCATCGCGGCGCTGTGGATGGCATTTTCCTCAAAGTCGCGAGCGCCCGCGTGGCAGTGCAGACACTGGTTGTTGTCGTATCCGCCCGGAATCCGAATCGTCACAGGGGGTGTACTCACGTACTGCATATAAATGCGCGTCAAGCCCCGCATCTTGTCTTTTAGGGGCCCGTATATGGAGTAATCGGCGTGACACGCGTAACAGGCCATATCCGCCGGAACTCTGTGGTTTTGAAAGTGCTGTGCGGGGATATAACTGGGGTCATCGACATAAAGGCTGCGGGCGTAGGGAGCCATGGCGTGACAGGACGTGCAAAATTGTGTCTGCTCTGAGCGCTGCATGTGGATGTTCATCCCTCCGACAATGCAAAGAGCCGGAAGTGCGCATAAACCAATGAAAGCGAGGATTTTCCATCCAGCAGTATTGGTTACAGAGGGCCGAATCAAAAAAATGCATGCGAGTACGATGCTAAGAACAATTTGGCCAATGAGGATTTGAGTCACAAAGCTTCCTAGCTCTTAGGCAAACTTGTCTTTTGGCCGCTTGAAACCCCTATTTCTTTTTTCTCAGGTCGCGGATGAAAGCTACCAACTGTTTGATCTGGTCGTCGGTCAGCTTGCCCTTATACGCTGGCATTGTCTTGCCCATGCCGTTGGTAATGACGCCGTTCAGATCCGCGTCCGTTTTTTTCTGGACTTCATCCGACCGCAAGTCCTTCGCGCCCAATTTTTTTCCCATCACTGTGCCACCGCTTCCATCCGGCGCGTGGCACACGGCGCACTTGGTCTTATAGAGGCTCGCTGCATCATCCGCGCGCGTGACGGTATTGAATGCAAACAGAAATGCAACTGCCAACAACAATGTTTTACCGATCCGAAGCGATGAATTCATCTAACCTCCTTGATAGGGCGAACAATACCACACTCTCGGCCTGCTCTCTCTCGCGAAACCTAGAACAAATATCGTACCGAGAACGTGATGTTGTTCCCGTTGAAATCCTGGAGGGGAAGCGGTGCCAATCCGGTTGGGTTAACCACACCGTGATCGTTATATCCGTAGTAGTTCCACGCAGTCTGGTAGCTCAGTCCCCGATAGACGTCAATCGCCAAGCTCGCGGAAGGTTTGAGATAATTGAAATTGAGTGGCCCGGTGGGCTGAAGCGCGTTGAGGAAGAGCGTATTCCCGCGAGCGATGGTTCCCGAGTACCCCAGAGCAGCGGTAACGCGCTTAACTGGTTTCCACATCATGTGGCCATAGGCGAAATGATCCGTGTTCGTGTAGAACGAAAGCGCGCCCAGCGGACCCGTCGCTCCCGCCACTGGGCAGGGAGTCGTAAATACGGTAGAGCCCGGCTCGGCAAAACAAATGTCAGTCTGAATGGAGATGTCCATGTAGCTATAGCCGAAGTCAACCCACAAACGGGAACTTGGCGCCAGAGTCGTATCGAAGCTATAGGTCCTGCCGTGCTCCAGATTGTTTACGGCGAGCACGTTGTCGCGGTTTTCGTGAATATCGATCGCGCCAACGATGGTCGCCCATTGCTTCGGCGTGTAGGTCGTATGGACGTTGTAGCTTTGGATTTGCCGGGGGCTTATCCGCGTAAAGGAATTGTCGTTGTACCCGAACATGAAGTCTGCGCCAATGCGAAAAGTGTCAGTGGGGCGCGTCGAGACACCGAAGAGTAGGGCGTTTTCGTGGATGTCGGTGAGATTGCGGGAAGTATCGTTGCCCGCCTCGGGTGCTGGAGCGGTGGGCGAGCCTTCGACGATTGAACCGTCCGGATTCATCGTACATACGGCGGGCAGAACGCCGCCGACTAACGCGCAATCTCCGCGCGCCGCCAGAAAATCATTCCCGGCATTTCCCGTGGTCCCTCCGGGAAAATAAATCTCGCCTGTATCAAATGTGGCGCTGAAGTCAGAGATAGTCCGATCCGTGTAAAGGTACCCAATGTGTGCGTCAATTCGCGGCGCGATCTCGTATTGGACCTCGATGGTATTCGTCTTTAGGTTCTGCCCCAGAAATCGTGAAACTAATTCGTTCGTTACATCGGCCAGCGATCCGGACGAATGCTGCGGGCAGTTCGGTCCATTGTAGGGCGCTGGGCAAACCGTGGCGAAGTTTACCGGATTGACCTGTGCAATCGGAAGCAAAAGGCCAGCTTGCCCCGGCGCTGCTGGAGGTGTTGCAAAGAGATTTGTATCGGCCGTGGCCCACATGCTCGGAATACGCCAGTTGTCATATCGAAATTCATCAACAATGTGGAGTCGGTCGGTTACGCGATAATCGCCAGCCCAGTCCGCATTTACGGAAATGCGCTTGGCGGTTGCCGGGCCTGCGACGGTGCCGCCTCGGGTGACAGTCCGGCTGGTCCAGCCGTTTACGACTTCGTTGAAATCAAGAGTCGAATTGCTGTCACTGCTGTAGCCGAACGAGCCCGACATTTCGAGGTTCTTGAAATAACTGGACTGAAAGCTAAGGCGTTCGGTGGGAAACGAACCTCGCGGACGCCCTACGCGGCTATAGGACAGAAATCCATTGCAATTCGCATTTGCCGTCGGAGGCGTTGTGGTGGCGTTCGTCACCGGACTTGCGCACGGCGTGTTGCCCTTCGTGTTGAAAATAATTCCCAAGTCGGCAGGCGTGCCGTTGGAAAGCACAAATGGAAAATTCTGATCGGTCACCGTGCTGTCTTGCTTGAAATAGTTCAGCAATTCGTCGAACGAGATAATCGTTTTGGGTAAAAAACGGTAGTCCACTCCCAGACGATACGCATTCGTCGTGTACCGGAAGTTCTCCGCCAGCATGGGTTCCGTTCCGCCATCCAGCGTGGTGAACCCCGGGCCTTCGTTGACGTTCCGGGAATAGCCCAGCCGGAAACGCAGCTGGGACTCCGGAAACAGCGTGAGATCGTAATCCTGCATCCGGCGCACGAGGTCCATGGAATGGGGCGAATTGGCAAGAGCCAGGGCCGGTACGGAACTTGCTGGGTTCAGTGGATTCGCCAGCAGGTTGTAGTCCCAGAAATTCTTGTCCCGCCGGAACATCGCGCGGAAGTCGTACAACTTGTTCTTTTCGATGCGCAGCCGTGTCACGTCATTCGGATCACCGCCGTATCCGAAGTTGCTGAACGAAAGGCTGTCGAAAAAGAAGCCTTTGTTGTCCAGGGAACGCATATCCAGCGTGTAATCGAATAGGCGAAAGCCCGAGCCGAGATTCTCAAACGTGTCGTAATTGTTTATGTTCCCGTCGATGGAGCTGTCTCGGTAACCGAATTCAATGCTTTGTCGAACGTTGTAATCGCCCGATTTCATCCCTTCATCGGAAGAGGTTGAATCGGTCTGTTGAGTCTGTGGCGGGGCCTGCTGAGCCTGCTGCGCACGCACGGGACAGGCAAAGAACAGCGTGACAACCAAAGCTGTCCAACCCAGTGCGGATTCCTGAATCCGAATTTTCATGGAATGTCACCCCACGATCCCCCGCGGCTTCGTTTCACTGTGTGTTCGCCGATTTGCCATCGCGAGCGCATTTCGTTACCACCTATTTGAAAAAGTCCTTGTCAAAGTTCGAACCATGGATCTGCGTGTGGCACAGCGTGCAAGCTTGGAATTGAGCCGCCTGATTATGAAACGAAGGCGCCCCGGGTGCGTTTGCGAACGATGTCGTGTGACACTGGAGGCACAGAAGATTGACGTTGCTCAATTTCATCAGGTGAGGATTCGGGGAACCGTGCGGATTGTGGCATGACTCGCAGCCCTCCACTTTTACAACCTCGTGCTCGAAGACGAACGGGCCCTGTTTGTCCGCATGACACTTATAGCAAACCGCGTCTTGCGCCGCCGAAGTGCGGAGCTGGTGCGGCCCGGCCGTCCCATGGGGATTGTGACAGTCGGAGCACTGCAGCAACCCTTCGTTCACACGATGGTGAAACGGCATGGCAAACTGCGCCTTCTGCTGCAAGTGGCAGGAATAACAAAGTTCCGGCTGCGACTTGACCAGCAGAAACTCCGCCTGTTTCGCGTGGTGAGGAGAATGGCACGAAGTGCAGGACACATCATTCTTGGCATGCAGAGAATTGATTGCCTGCATGTGTTGTGTGCCGGAAGCGTGGCAGACCAGACAGCGCTGGTTGATATCTTTTGCCGATGCCTTTTCGAACAAGAAAAGCTTTGATGTATCGCTGGGGTCCGCAACGTGGCTCGCCGCCGCGCCGTGGCAGGCCTCGCAGCCCTGGTGAGAAGGCCCTTCCTTGGTATTCAGCGTCGTCTTCCAGTGCGGAGAATTCTCCCAGGATTTGTACTCTTCCTCATGGCACGTCTTGCAAGCTTCCGCACCGGCGTAATCAGAGGGTTTCGTTTCAGGCTTGCTGGAAGCGCTCTTTTCCTGGAGCGCCGCCCCATGCGGACCCGCGCCCGCCGACGTTTCCTGCGGCTGCGCCAGTACGAACAGCAAAATTACTGTTAAGCCGAGAAAAAATCGCATGACATCAAGAGCCGTCGCACGCCGCATGGAGGTTTCTCCCTGCTGCTTAAAGCAACCGTCAGACCGGCTGGATGCTATCAGAATGCCCACCAAAGTTCTCCGCTTTTTCCCTTTGCACTTCACCGTTCGTCGTGAGTCTGTCTCGAATCCACCAACTTGCAAGTGACAACAGTTACCACTCAATGTGACGCGAGTCACAGAAGCCGTATCACGGGAAACGCATAGTCAAAGACAGGTGGTGGAGGGGCGGTCATGCAAAAAAAAGATGAAAGAGATCTTCTGGATGTTCTCAAAGAGGAGCTGAAATTCATAGAGAGTGGCGGATATGCGCGTTCGCCCGGCGCATCGTGGAGACCGATTTTTATTTTCGAAGATTCTCCCGCGTGTATGAATCACGACCATACGATTGATCCGGAGTCGTGCAGCGATTGTGTGCTAATGCAACTTGTGCCACCCGAGTTTCGTTCCGTTCAAGCGCCATGCAGGCACATTCCGCTCAATGCTGTCGGAGAAACGCTCGATTCGCTTTACCGATATGGTGATGAGCACGAGATTCAAGAGACGGTTGTCAAATGGCTACAGGCCACGATCTCCCGGTTGGAAGAAGAACGAAGAGCTCTTCGCGGCGCTGAAGAAGGGTCTGCGATTCCGGAAGGGAATGCGATGAAGGGAGCCGCTCTATTTCAGAGTGTTCGTCCAAAGTGCGCGAATCCTGCGTGCCTGGCTGAATTTCACTGGATCGGTGGCGGGAAGTTCTTCCGTTTTCGCTTTGATCCTGACGCGAAGAATGAAAATGAGCTTGCCGCGGGCTCGCCAGGCCATCTTTCCCACGTGAAACATTTCTGGCTTTGTGAACGCTGCTCCAGGATCTTCACTCTCGTATATGAAAAAGATTCAGGCGTCGTTCTGAAGTTGGTCAGAATTGAGCTCGCGCTAGACGAAGCGAAAAAGGTGTTGAAGGCGGTGTCGTAGCTTGCTCTGAAACGGACGGAACCCGTGCAATCCGCGACAAGGACTCCTTGCATTGCTTAGATCTGCGTCACCCCTAATGGCGTTACAACTCCGGGTGTGGTTCGAGAACATAGTTCGTGCGTGCAGTGCGCTCGTTTTTCTTACCAGCATGTCGTTTTGTACTGCGTTGTTTTTTCTTGGTTGCGATCATTCGGCTCTTGCTCTTTCTCGTGGAGTCGTTCTTTGACATTTCTTCCCTCCTCGACTTCTAAGTACCCTTATTTCATGGACTGAGACGAGTGTCACGCCCCATTTGTGGCCAATCTCTAGCACGCGCGGCTAGAGGCGCCCGTGACGTGGGTTACGTTGGCCGGTGACCTTCGTCACCGCTTTGCCTATTGCGCCGGACTATCTCTAGTTCTCTACTTTACGCGGGAGGTGGGATATGAAGACAATCGAAGCAGGCACGCGAATCACTTTGAAGAATATACTGTTTCTCACCGACTTCTCCGAACCCTCTGAAGCGGCTCTGCCCTTTGCCGTCGAAATTGCGCGGGCCTATGGAGCCAAGACGTTTGCGTTGCATGTCCTGCGTCCTGATCCGCTGCTCTATTCAACGCCCGCATCGGTTGGTCTTGCCACGGAAGCGCAGGAGGAAAGCGCAAAGGCCGAAATGCAGCGGATCGGCTCGCATCTCGCTGGCATGCCGCACGAGACGATGATGGAATGGGGCATCGGAATGTGGCCGACGATTGCGCGGTCGATCAAAGAGAACCATATTGACCTTATCGTGCTCGGAACGCATGGCCGCACAGGCGCAGAAAAGCTCCTGCTTGGCTCGGTTGCCGAGGAAATCTTCCGCCGTTCACCAGTGCCGGTGCTTACGATTGGTCCTGGGGTGCCCAACAGCGTCCATACTGGGGCGCGGTTTCGTCGCGTTCTTTTCGCGACGGATTTCTCATCTCATTCCCTGGCCGCATGGCCTTACGCGCTTTCTTTCGCACAGGAGAATCAGGCACGGCTCGTCCTGCTCCACGTTGCACCCAAAGTCAATGGCAAGGAGAAATCCGGAGATACCCCCGCTTCCGATCGGCTGGCTCGGCTCAACGCCCTGCTTGAAAAAGACGCGGGTCTGTGGTGCCACCCCGAGGCCACCGTCGAGTACGGAGACCCTGGTACCGTGATTCTCGAGACAGCCAAAGATCGCGGCGTGGATTTGATTGTGCTTGGCATCCGAAACACCACCGATCATCTAGGCGCGGCAACGCACCTCGAGCGTGCTACGGCACATAAAGTTGTTGCGCACGCACGATGCCCTGTGCTCACTGTACGCGAGTAGAATCGCGGTAGACCCGCGGTTGCAGCAAGACGGGAGCCACGTTACGCTTGCTGAGCTGGTGACGGTCACGCACTCACGCGTACTGGCGGCTCACAACTCTTTCTGCAATGTACTGTGCTTCTCGCACGTCTTCTCGATTGACACCGACCTTCTTGCCGTGGTATCTGCGGCGCAACCGGTATGCGCATATGAGAAGGATTTTGACGAGGCTGACAATCGTGCTTTGTGCAATGGCTTTTCCGGCCTGCGCGCAGAAACGGCAAGAGCCGATTGTGATTGCCGCGAGCACGGTTCTCGACGGTCGCGGCCACGTGCTTCACAACACACGCATCGTTATCGAAAATTCGAAAATTGTTCGCATTGATCCCAACGCTTCGCCTGTTACCTACGATCTTCGCGGCCTCACCGTGCTTCCTGGCTGGATCGATTGCCACGTCCACATCACTTATCACTTCGGCCCCAATGGTCGCGCCGAGGATAAAGACGAAACTCCAGAGCAGTCCGCGCTCGCCATTGAATCAAACGCCTGGCTCACGCTGATGGGCGGTTTCACCACCGTACAAAGCGTCGGTTCGCCTGAAGATAAACCTTTGCGCGACATGATCAATCGCGGCGACATTCCCGGCCCGCGCATTCTCACCGCTTTTCGGCCCCTTTTTGGACGCGGCGACGCCACCAGTACGCCGGACCAGATTCGTGCCTACATCGACAAGGTCGCCGCCGACGGGGCGGACCTCATCAAGATTTTTGCCTCGAAGAGCATTCGCGATGGCGGCGGCCCAACTCTTTCGCAAGAGCAGCTCAACGCCGCCTGCAGCGAGGCGAAGAAGCATGGCCTGCGCACCCTGGTTCACGCCTACCGCGATTCTGTCCGCATGGCCACGCTCGCCGGATGCACGCAAGTCGAACATGGAACATTTGCGACCGACGACGATTTGCGGTTAATGGCGGAGCACGGCACTTACTTCGACCCGCAAGTCGGCCTTGTCATTCAGAATTATCTCGACAATGAAAAACGCTATCTCGGCATCGGCAATTACACCGACTCCGGCTTCGAACAGATGAAGCAGGCGCTCCCGCTTGACGCCGATCTTTTCCGCCGCGCGCTAAAGACTCGTGGTCTGAAAATTGTTTTCGGCACCGATGCAGTGGCTGGCGCGCATGGTCGCAACGCCGAGGAGCTTATTGACCGTGTCTCCGACGCCGGCCAGAATCCCATGGCGGCCATGGTTTCCGCGAATTCGCTTGCCGCCGAATCCATGAACTTGCAAAACGAAATCGGTTCCATCGCGCCCGGCCTGCAGGCGGACATCATAGCCCTCGACAACGATCCGCTGGACGACATCACCGCCGTCCGCCGCGTTGCTTTTGTCATGAAAGGCGGCGTGGTTTATAAGAATGTCACGCGCGCTCAGATACCGCACTACGCCGATGTGACGCCGTGAAAGCGTCCGCTGAAAAAGTTTGCGAGAAAAGTTCTGGGAATCGATAATCCAAATCTTTCGGAGGTGTTATGCGCCGTCTTGCATTTTTGATTGGTTTGATTTTCTGTCTTCCGCTCGTGACGGTTGGCCAGCAGCAGGAGCACGCTAGCCTAAACGGTTTCTTCGGCAATTCGGCCACGGCCGAGCAAAACTGGGAACAGAAGTTCCGCGCGATCCCTTCCCCGGATAATATGGAGCAATACATGCAGCTTCTCGCCGCGCGCCCACACCATGTTGGCTCGCCTTACGACAAGCAGAATAGCGAGTGGCTCCTCGCGCAGTTCAAAAAATGGGGTTGGGACGCTCATATCGAAACGTTCCAAGTCTTGTTTCCGACGCCGAAAGAGCGTCTGGTCGAACTTGTCGCGCCCACGCATTTCGTTGCGAAGCTCGAAGAGCCGACCGTCCCCGGCGATCCCACATCTTCGCAGCACGCCGAGCAACTCCCAACCTACAACGCTTATTCCGCCGACGGCGACGTCACCGCGCCGCTCGTTTACGTCAATTATGGAGTGCCGGAAGATTACGAACAGCTCGACCGCATGGGCATTTCCGTTAAGGGAGCGATTGTGATTGCCAGGTACGGCCACTCCTGGCGCGGCATCAAGCCAAAACTTGCCGCACAACATGGCGCGATTGGCTGCCTGATCTATTCTGATCCGCGCGACGATGGTTATTACGAAGGCGACGTTTTTCCCAAAGGTCCCTACCGTCCCGATGAAGGCGTGCAGCGCGGCAGCGTTATGGAAATGGAAATCTATCCGGGAGATCCACTGACGCCGGGCGTGGGCGCCACAGCCAATGCCAAGCGCCTTACGTTAAAGGAAGCGAAAACCATCGAACCCATTCCCGTGCAGCCGATTTCTTACGGCGACGCGTTGCCGCTTTTGAAAGCTCTCCGCGGCCCTGTCGCTCCCGAAGGCTGGCGCGGCGCATTGCCCATCACCTATCACATCGGACCCGGTCCCGCCAAAGTTCATCTGAAACTCGCATTCAATTGGGATCTGAAACCTGTCCGCGACGTAATCGCGAAGCTTGCCGGCTCTGTCTATCCGAACGAATGGGTCATTCGCGGTAATCACTACGATGCGTGGGTGAACGGCGCACAGGATCCCATCTCCGGCCAGGTTTCCCTGCTCGAAGAGGCGCGCTCGATGGGTGAACTTTATAAGCAAGGATGGCGTCCGAAGCGCACGATCGTTTATTGCGCCTGGGATGGCGAAGAACCTGCTCTTCTGGGCTCGACCGAGTGGGTCGAAGAGCATGGGGATGAGCTCAATACTCACGCCGTTGCTTACATCAATTCGGACTCGAATGGCCGCGGCTATTTGCGCGCCGAAGGTTCGCACACTCTCGAATCACTAGTGAACGACGTGGCCAAAGATATCCAGGACCCAGAGAAAAACATCTCTGTTTGGCAGCGGCTAAGATTCGATCGAATTGCGCACGCGCCAAACGCCACCGACCGGGGAAAAGTTGAATCTCAAAGAAATCTCATCATCGGCGATCTTGGTTCCGGTTCTGATTATTCCGCCTTCATCGACCATGCGGGCGTCGCCTCCATTGACTATGGTTTCGGCGGCGAGTCCGGCGGCGGAATCTACCACTCCATTTACGACGACTATTACTGGTATTCCCACTTCGGTGATCCCACCGAGGAATACGGACGTGCGCTTGCGCAAATGACTGGCACGACCGTCATGCGCTTGGCTGACGCCGACGTCGTTCCTTTCGATTTTACGGGTCTCGACGACGCGCTTAGCCGTTACATGTCCGAACTGAAGAAGCTCGCTAAAACTGAAGGTGATGAAATCAACGAGCAGAACAAGGAGCTCGCGGAAGGTGTTCTTGCGGCGACCAGCGATCCGACGAAAACCTATGTGCCGCCGGTCTCTCAATCGCCCGAACCTAATTTGGATTTTTCGTCGATGGATAGCGCCATCGCAAATATCCGCAAGAGCACGCAGCGCTATCAGACAGCATTCACCAAGGCGGAACAAACCGACGCTTCCTCAGCGTCGGCTTCCTTTGAAGCCGTCAATCGCGCCCTGATGCAAACCGAGCGCGATCTGCTCAGCTCCGAAGGCTTGCCCGGCCGCCCGTGGTACAGAAATGAACTTTACGCTCCCGGCATTTTCACCGGCTATGGCGTGAAGACCATTCCGGGCGTCCGCGAAGCAATCGAGCAGAAAAATTGGCAGCAGGCAACCGAGCAAATCGCAATCGTAGCCGGCGTCCTGCAGAAAGAAGCGGATGCCATCAACGCAGCGGCATCGGCTCTCGAATCCGCCGCGCAATGACGTAACGGGAGAGGCATTAAGAGACGCGGCTAAAGCTCGCGGCGGCCTTCCATCGCTTTCATCATGGTCACCTCGTCGGCGTATTCCAAATCCGACCCGACGGGGATGCCCATGGCGATGCGCGTTACGCGTACGCCGAGCGGCTTGATCAGCTTCGAGAGATAAACGGCAGTCGCTTCGCCTTCCGCGGTGGGATTTGTCGCGATAATAATTTCCTCCACTGTGCCGCCTTTGAGCCGCTCAATCAAACTTTTGATTTTGAGTTGTTCCGGCCCGCGGCCTTGCAGCGGCGACAACGAACCGCCCAGCACATGGTACATCCCGTTGTACTCGCGCGTTTTTTCAACCGCGGAAATATTCGGCGCTTCTTCCACCACGCAAATCGTTTTCTTGTTTCGCGTCGCGCTCGTGCAGAAAAAACACGGATCCGTGTCCGTGATGTTGTTGCAGACCGAGCATTCGCGAATTTTCTCTTTGGCCTCGTGAATCGCGTCGGCCAGAGCCAACGCTTGCTCCCGATCCACGCGCAGCAAATGAAACGCGAGCCGCTGCGCCGTCTTCTGTCCGATTCCCGGCAGATGCTTTAATTCGTCGATTAAGCGCGTGATCGATGGGGCGAAATCGGGCATCAGTAATCCACGAACATGGACAAAACTATTTTTCGGTTGGAAACGAGCTGCAAATGGATATGTCTGCGTTGCGTCCGGTTCAGAAAAGCCCCGGAATGCGCAAGCCGGCCACTCCCGGAAGATTTCCGGCCATGTCTTTCACTTGCTTGGCAAGTTCTTCGTCCACGCGGCGCGAGGCTTCATTGACCGCGGCAAGAATCAAATCCTGCAACATCTCCTGGTCTTTCCCGGCGAACACATCCGGCTCGATCTTCACTTCGGTGAGCTGCTTCTGGCCGTTCATCTTCACGGCTACCATTCCGCCGCCCGCCGTCGCTTCCGCGTGGATCTCTCCGCGCTTCTGCTCCAGGTTCTGCTGCATCTGCCACAACTGAGACATCATTTGTTGCAGAGCTTTGACTTCCATTTCAGTCCTCGCTTCGCCGCTTGACGTCTGAAATCTGGCCGCCGAAGCGCTCCAGCATGGCGCGCACAATCGGATCCTCTTCGAACCGCGCGCGCATTTCCGATGCTCGCGGCACTGAGCTCCGGCTGGAATCGAGTTTAACACAAACGCGGAGTGGTTGGCCCATCACGGTGCTTAGCACGGTGCGCAACTTCTCCATAGGGTCCCGCGCCTGCAACATTTCCGC
>DASYYR010000016.1:0-37441 GCA_035933575.1 Candidatus Acidiferrales bacterium
CGCATGAAGCGCGTCGGCAAAGTCGATATCCCCCAGGAAGCCTTCCTCGCCGTCCTCAAAGTCGCCGCAGGCTCCGATTCCGAGGATTGACAATGCCCGAATCTCTAAACTGCTCAATCGAGATACACGACTCCGTTCTGACTTCGGTCGAAATACAAGCGAAACAGGTCAAGCTTTCAATCGAAGCATACATTCACAAGAGCGCAGGCGTTCCCGGAGTCGATCCCGGCACGGGATGGATTCAGAATGTCATTTTGACAATTGAAGATGGATCGTTTGAAGGAAATATGGAAAGCTTACCGTGAGACTTAGCAACTGGAAGCCTTCAAATTGCTGAGGAATCGATGGAAAACGAGATCCCAATCCCGCTAAATCGCCATAGCAAAGTGGCACTCACATTGGTGGAACTGGCGATAAGATACTCGCTCGCGGCGCTCACATTTGCCTCAAGCTTCTGGGTGAAGCTCGATACGTAGAAGACGTAGATTCTTCTAAGCTCCGAGCGCGTGCCACGAATGGCAAGGTCGAACCCCTTGGTCACTGACACTCACTACTTCTGTTGTTTCTCCACTACCCTCGCGGCGATTTCGCCGCGCGCCAGCCGCACCGCAATTTCATCACCCGGAGCAACCTGTTCCACCGAGCGCAGGACGCAGCCATTCGCGTCATACGCAATCGCATATCCGCGTTCGAGCAACTGAAATGGGCTGCGCTCTTCGAGCCGCACCGTCGCCGCTTCCAGTTTTCTGCGCGTCGCCACCAGATACCGCCGCGCGTGCGCGGAAAATTCGCTTGCGTCGCGTTCCAATCTTCGCCGCAAACGCCCCACGCGCGCGCGCAAATCGAGCGACGCAATACGCACTTGCACAACGACGTATCGGCGGCGCTTTTGCGCTACAGCGCGCTCGAGCGCCGCGCGCAATTCCTCGCTTCGCCGCTCCACGCGAACTCGCAGCATGCCGACGCGCCCGCGCAAATCAAACAATCCCATTCGCGCGCTAGCCACCTTCATGCGCTGACGCGCTGCATCAAGCCGGCCGCGCAAACCAATCGCCAGGGCCGCATTCATCTCATCCACTCGCTGCCGGCTGCGTCGAACCAAATCCTCCGGCCGGCGAAACGCGCGATGCATTGCCAGATCGCGCAGATGGTGATGCTTTGCAAGAAACAAATAACGCATGTGGTGCACAAGCTGCCGCGAACAGTCCGTGATGTGCTTTTCGAATTCCGCGCGTGTGCGTACTACGATTTCCGCGGCCGCCGAAGGCGTCGGCGCGCGCATGTCCGCCGCAAAATCCGCAATGGTCGTATCCGTTTCGTGTCCGATGCCCGTGATGATTGGGATTTCTGATGCCGCAATCGCGCGCACGACAATTTCCTCGTTGAACGCCCACAAATCCTCGAACGAACCGCCCCCGCGCGCCACAATCATCACGTCCACAAGCACTGCCCGATTGAAGTGGCGAATCGCGCGAACAATTTCCTCCGGCGCTCCTTCGCCCTGCACTTTCACCGGATATAACACCACATGCAAATTCGGGAACCGCCGCCGAAGCACGCGCAAGATGTCGCGTATCGCCGCGCCTTGCGGGGACGACACGATCCCGATGCGTCGCGGCAACGCTGGCAGCGGCTTCTTACGCTCCGCATCAAAAAGGCCTTCGGCTGCGAGTGTCTTCTTCAGTTGCTCGAACGCAAGTTGCAGCGCCCCCAATCCCACTGGCTCGATATGCGAGACGTAAATCTGATACTCGCCGCGCGGCTCGTAGACACTCACCGATCCACGCACCGTGACGTGCAGTCCATCCTCCGGACGGAATTTCAGTCCGCGCACTTGGTCGCGAAAGCACACGCAGCGGATCTGCGACTTCTCGTCCTTCAGCGTAAAATAGAAATGCCCCGATTGCGCCGCTCGAAAATTCGAGACTTCCCCCTCGACCCACAAGTCGCGAAATTCGTTGTCGAGCAAATCGCGGATGCGCAGATTCAGCTCGCTCACCCTCCAGACGTGTTTTTCGGGAATCAGATTCAGCGAAAATTGCGTCATTCGTGGCCTTCGCGGGTCGCACGCCCAGTTTTCATTTGCGGAGTGATCCGACAACCCAAAGAACCAAAGTCAAAACCACGCTCAAAACAATGCACGTGGTAATTGGAAAATAAAATGTGCCGTGACGTCCGTGGTAGTAGATGTCTCCCGGCAAGCGGCCAACGCGTAAAGGCAATTTGGGTCCGGCGAGCAGAATCGCGCCAATAGCCGCAATCACCAGCCCGAAAATCAGCAGCAACCTTCCAAATTCGCGCGCAGGTTCCATGAGGCATTCTCGCGCATCATTCTACCCGACAATCGCGATTGCGAACCAGACGCGCTGAAATCTTGCCCGGCAACTGTTGGAACGAATGGGAAATGCGTAGGCGGGTGCGGACGAGCTGTTGCTGATTATCTGGCATCCGGCCTAAATCAATTCGAGGCCGGAGAAAAAATATCCGATTTCGAATCGCGCTGTCTCCGGAGCATCCGATCCGTGCGTGCAATTATTCTGTATGCTGGTGCCGAGCGCATTACGAATTGTGCCGGGCGCGGCCTTGGCCGGATCGGTGGCGCCCATCGTCTCGCGCCAGCGTGCGATCGCGCCTTCCGCTTCAAGCGCGATCACCACCACTTTGCCCGAACTCATAAATTCCGTCAGGTCCTTGAAGAATGGTCGTTCGCGATGCACGGCGTAAAATCCCTCCGCCTCACTCTTGGTCAGCCGCACCGATTTAATCGCCACAATCTGAAATTTCGCATCATGAATCCGTTTCAGGATTTCGCCTGCCAGCCCGCGGCCTACTGCATCGGGCTTAATAATCGCCAAAGTCCGCTCGATTACCAAGATTTTCCCCCTCGAAGATTTTCAGTGAATGCTCTATCTCTGCGCCGCCTTGCCCAACACCGCTTCCATCGTATGGCCAATTTCCGCGGGGCTCTGCACCGTATGAATCCCTGCCGCTTGCATCGCAGCGTATTTTGTCTTTGCTGTTCCCTGGCCTCCGCTAATGATGGCGCCTGCGTGCCCCATGCGGCGTCCCGGAGGCGCGGTTTGTCCCGCGACGAAACCGACGACCGGCTTCTTGACGTGCGCCCTGATGAATTCCGCCGCCATTTCCTCGGCGTTTCCACCGATTTCGCCAATCATCACAATTGCATGCGTATCCGCATCATCATTGAACAATTTGATCGCGTCGAGGAAACTCGTTCCAATAATCGGATCGCCCCCGATGCCAATGCACGTCGACTGCCCAATGCCGAGTCGCGTGAGCTGATCGACGGCCTCATACGTCAGCGTACCGCTGCGGCTCACCAGTCCGACGTTTCCCGCTTTGTGGATATGTCCCGGCATAATCCCGATCTTGCATTTGCCCGGCGAAATCAGCCCGGGACAGTTCGGTCCAATCAGCCGCGTCGTCGACGCCCGCAGTTCCGCCGCCACGCGGACCATATCAAGTGTCGGAATTCCTTCCGTGATGCACACAACCAGCGGCAAGCGCGAATCAATCGCTTCGAGAATCGCATCCGCGGCAAATGGCGGTGGCACAAAAATCACCGAAGCGTCCGCGCCCGTTTCCTTCATTGCGTCGGCGACGGTATTAAAAACCGGTACGCCGAGATGCTTCGTGCCACCCTTGCCTGGAGTGACTCCGGCGACGACTCTTGTACCGTAAGCGATCATCTGCTCTGCGTGAAATCCGCCCTCGCGTCCGGTCAATCCCTGCACGACGACGCGTGTCTTCTGATCAATCAACACGCTCATCGCGCCCCTCCGGCCAGCTGCACCACTTTTTCCGCGCCGTCCTTCATTCCTGCCGCCACGGTGAAATTCAATCCAGAAGCTTTCAAGATTTCCTTTCCCTTCTCCACGTTCGTGCCTTCCATTCGCACCACCACTGGCACCTTAATCTTCAGATCGTGCGCAGCGTTCACCACCCCCGTTGCCAGCACATCGCAACGCAAAATACCTCCGAAAATATTGATGAACACTGCGCGTACGTTCGGATCGCCTAACAGAATCTTGAACGCATTCTTCACCTGTTCCGCCGACGCGCCGCCACCCACGTCGAGAAAATTCGCCGGACTCCCTCCCGACAGCTTGATGATGTCCATGGTGGCCATGGCGAGGCCCGCGCCATTCACCATGCATGCCACATTGCCATCGAGCTTGATGTAGTTCAGTTTGTATTTCGAGGCCTCCACTTCGAGCGGGGTCTCTTCGTCCAAGTCGCGCATGTCACGAATTTCCGGATGCCGCCCAAGCGCATTGTCGTCAAAAACCATTTTCGCATCCAGCGCCACCAGTCTTCCGTCTCCCGTCACCACGCAAGGATTGATTTCTAGAAGCGAAGCGTCCGTCTCCATGAACGCGCGATACAGCGATTGAAAAAATGGCACCGCGACATTGACGATTTCTGGTGCCAGCCCTAAACCAAATGCCAGCTTACGAATCTGATACGCTTGCAAGCCCGTCGCGGGGTGAATCGTCTCGCGCAAAATCGCTTCAGGATGCTCCTTCGCCACTTCCTCGATTTCCATTCCGCCTGCGGCGCTGGCCATAAACACCGGTGCCTCGACCGCGCGGTCCACCAAAATGCTCAAGTAAAGCTCGCGCTTGATGTCGAGGCCTTCTTCAATCAGCAGGCGATGAACGATTCGCCCTTCCGCTCCGGTCTGTGGAGTCACCAGCTTCATTCCCAGAATTTGCCCGGCGAGTTCAAACGCTTGTTCCGCCGAACGCGCCAGCTTCACGCCGCCAGCCTTTCCGCGTCCGCCCGCGTGGATTTGCGCTTTCACCACAACCACCGGAGTCCCCAACTTCTTAGCCGCTGTTTTCGCATCTTCTTTTTTGAATACGACTTCGCCGCGCGGCGTCGGTACCCCGAATTTTGCGAGAATGGACTTGGCCTGATATTCGTGTATCTTCATTGACCTTCCAGTAGTGCTAAAATTATCAGACGCTCAAAGCCAGCCAGTTTACTGCGAAATGCAAAGAGCGAGCAAGGCGGAGACTGCTTCAATCTGTGACACAGCGGAAAGGAAAATGAAATACAAGAAGCGGCGCAACATTGCGAGGTATGCGAAGCCTCGCTTGGCCGGCGTGGAGCTCTACTTCGATGACCTGGAAGGCGCGACATGCTTTTACCGAGACGGCCTCGGACTTCCGATTCGCAACAAGCAGAAGGGACATCACACCCAGTTCGATGCTGGCGCCAGCTTTATCTGTCTGGAGCACAACGGCGCTGAAAATTATCCGTCGGCGGACAAAGCGGTAGTGTTTCTGCAAGTTCCGGATCTCGCCGCCGCGATTTCCCGGATTGGGCGCGAGCAAATCGTGCGCTACGAACCCAGCGCCGATGCACGCGGAGGAGCATGGGCAGTCTGTCTCGACCCGGAAGGACATAACATATTGTTACTGCAGACAAAATCTTCAAAGGCGCGACGATGATTCTCGAGGCGCTGGAAAAAATCATCGCGGGCGAAGATCTCTCGCGCGTCGAAGCCGAAGCCGCGATGGAGCAGATCCTTTCTGGCAACGCTTCCGACGCGTTGATCGCTGGCTTGCTCACCACGCTGCGCATGAAAGGCGAAACAGTCGACGAACTCGTTGGCTTCGCCACGGCGATGCGCCGTCACGCCACGCCAATCTTCCCTGCAGGCCGCGTGCGCGCTGACGAAATGCTCGTCGACACATGCGGGACGGGCGGCGATGGCTCCTGCACGTTTAACGTTTCCACCGCTGCTGCGTTCGCGGTTGCCGGTGCGGGTGCGCGCGTCGCCAAACATGGCAACCGCTCGGTTAGTTCGCGCTGCGGCTCGGCAGACGTCCTCGAGCAACTTGGAATCTCGCTCGATCAAACCGCCGAACGGATTGGCCGCGCCATCGATGAAGTCGGCATCGGTTTTCTGTTCGCGCCCGCTATGCACACGGCGATCAAACACGCCATGTCCGCGCGGCGCGAATTGAAAATGCGTACTGTATTCAATCTTCTGGGGCCACTCACCAATCCCGCCGGAGCTTCCGCGCAGGTCGTCGGCGTATCGAACGCGAACTTCACTGAACTTCTCGCCCGCGCTCTCGATGAACTCGGAGTGCGACGAGCCTTCGTCGTTCACGGCGCCGACGGAATGGACGAGATTTCGCTGAGCGGCGAAACGTACGTCACGGAAGTGCACAATCGCGTGATTCGCAGCTATACGGTCGTGCCCGAGGATTTCGGCTTGCGCCGCGCGCCTTCTGATGCAATTCGTGGCGGCGACGCTAAACATAATGCCGAAATCATTCATAAAGTCTTCGGCCGTGGAATGCTTTACCGCGAGCACGGCCCGCATCGCGACATTGTGTTGGCGAATGCAGCGGCCGCGCTTGTTGCCGCTGGCCGCGCACCCGATTTTCTTGATGGCGTGCGTCTCGCCACCGAATCCATCGACTCTGGTGCCGCGCGCACGAAGCTCGACACTCTTGTCCGTTTTTCACACGGCCAAGACGCCACCGCTGCCGGATAAGACGGCGCTTTTTACTTATCCTTGTTCCCGCAGGCTCCGCACCGCATAGGCAAAACTCGCCAGTGCAAAAATCGCAAATCCGATTGCTTCAATCAGGATTTGCCGCGGCACGCCCAACCCAATTGACCCGTAGCGCAGCAAATCCACCTGCCACGTGATCGGGTTTGCGAGCGCTGTGATGCGAAACCACCGCGGCAATGGTGCAAGCGGGTAGAACATTGAGCTGGCAAAGAGGAGAACAAAGTACGACACGTTCACCACGCTGTTGAACAAATCGTTTCGCCGGATCTTCAGCGCGAACGTAGCGTAGAAGAAAAACCAGCCTGCCGTGCCGACGACGACGCCCGCAGTCAAAATGGGCAGCGCGCTCCAGTGCAAATGGATTTTGAGCAGCAGGCAGCCGGCCGCGATCGTAATTGCCGCTTGCACAATCCCAATGCAAATATTGAACAGGACTTTCCCGAGCAGATACTCTGAGCGCCGCATGGGATAGGTCAACATCTCAAAAAAAATTCCATTGTCGCGGTCGAGAAAAAACGCCCACGAGCTCGTGGTGGCGATACCCAGGCTGGCCATTCCCAGGACTCCTGCCAGAAAAAACGAATTGTAGTCAAGGCCTGCGCTGAGTGAGGGCGCGCCGAGCGCCGCGTTCACGCCGATGCCGAAGACCAGCAGATAGAGCAACGGATAGAACAGATCGAAAAACAAAAACGTCGTGTTCGTGGCGCGGATTTTGCTTTCGCGATAAACAATCGCGGCAAGAGGATTCATGGCCTTCACGCCTCCTTGGTCAACTCGACAAAAATATCTTCCAAACTCGCGCCGCTCACTTCCACTCGCAGCACCCGCCCCTTCTTTGATAGCGCGCTCACAATGTCGAGCACTCGCGCTTCCTCCAACTTCAGCGCAATCTCGACCGTGTTGTCGTCTATATGTGATCGCAGCGGGCCAAGACGCGCGACGTCCTCCGCAATCGTTTCGGGCAAACGGTCAAATGTGAGGACAATTTCGTACACGCCTGCCGAAAGCAGCTTCAGGGTGTTTAAATCGCTACGCGCCACCTGTCGTCCGCGATTCATGATTAAAATATCGTCGCAAAGTTCTTCCGCTTCGTTGAGGATCTGCGTGGTCAAGACAATCGTTCGCCCCTTAGCCGATTCCTCGCGCAAATATCCCATCACCGCGCGCTTCAAAATCGGATCCATTCCCGTGGAGAATTCATCGAGGAAAACTACCGGTGTTTCCACCATAAAAACTTTCGACACCTGAACTCGTCGCCGCGAACCGCCACTCAAGTCCTGCACTTTCTGATCCGCATGCGCCGCAATCTGGAATTTCTCCATCACGATGCCGGCACGCCGTCGTGCTTCCGCCGCGGGCAGCCCGTGGAAACGCGCGAACGTCAGCAAATTGTCGCGCACGCTCAAAAACAGCTCCGCCGCCGTTTCTTGCAGCACGATCGAAATCTGCCGTCGCACTTCAAGCGGCCGCGTGACTACGTCAAAGCCCTCAATGCGCGCCGCGCCGCTCGACGGACGCAGCAGCGTCGCCAGCACTTTCAGCAAAGTCGTCTTCCCCGCGCCGTTCGGCCCCAGCAGTCCGAAAATTTCGCCTCGCGGCACGGAGAAGCTGATGCCATCGACCGCGCGCACCAGCGATTGACCGTGCCGTTCGTACACCTTTGTCAAATTGTCAACTTCCAGAGCAAAGTTACTCATCAAAGTTCTCCATGGCTATGCTGCGCACGCAGAAAAAACCATCAGTGAGTAGCGGAGTGGGAAACGGAAAATGGTGCACCGGGGCGCGAAAGCGTTTCGCTTCCGGCCGGAGTTACAGGAGAGGCTTAATGATTCTCATGGGCAACCTGCCCTTTCGTATGGCGTTTGAAGACTCTACGCAGCCCTCGCGCAAATGTCAATTATTTTTGCTATGCGACGATGCCAGTGCACCTTGCCGAATACCCAAGTAAAATCGTCCGCCGCGCACTCAAAACGCTATACTCTCGCCGCTCGATGATTTAAGCATCGCTGCGTAACTCGGTTTTCAGGAGGTCGAATGAAACGCGTTGCCATTCTAACCCTTGCGATGATGTTTCTTCCCCTGTCGGCAGCAGCTCAAGATAATTCCGCGACGTCGCGCGTCGTCTCCGCCGTCCGCGCCTATCGCGTGGCCCACGAACCGCAAATCATCAGCGAATTCGTCAGTCTGCTCTCGATTCCCAATGTCGCCTCAGACACGCCAAACATTCAGCGCAACGCGACGGCGCTGGTCGCGATGCTCAGCCGTCGCGGTTTCTATACGCAACTTCTGCCGATTCCAGGACGCGGCCCCGTCGTTCTCGGCGATCTCGAATCGCCCACGGCCAAAGGCACGGTGATTTTTTATTGTCACTATGACGGCCAGCCCGTAAATGCCAGCAACTGGACCGGCACGCAGCCTTTCGTTCCCGCGCTGCGCACCGGCACGATCGACGCAGGCGGCCAACTTATTCCCTTTTCGGAAAAGCCTGGAAGCTATAAGGACGGCTGGCGTCTTTACGCGCGCTCGGCCGCGGACGATAAGGCGCCAATCATTGCTCTGCTTGCCGCAGTCGATGCATTGCGCGCCAATCACATTCCCCTTGCCGTAAACCTAAAGCTCGTCCTCGAAGGCGAGGAAGAAGACAGCTCGCCGCATCTCGCCGCCACGGTCGCCGCGCACAAAAATCTTTTCGCAGGCGATTTGCTCATCACCGCCGACGGGCCCATCGATCAGAGCGGCCGGCCACTCGTTTTTTTCGGAAACCGCGGCGTAATCTCCGTGCGCATCACCGTTTTCGGCCCACTCCATCCGCTTCATAGCGGACACTACGGCAACTGGGCGCCCAATCCCGCAATGAGCCTCGCAAAATTGCTAGCCACAATGAAGGACGACGACGGCCACGTGCTCGTCGCGGGCTTTTACGACAACGTAGTTCCTCTTGGTCCAGCCGAACGCGAAGCCATCGCCGAAGCCCCCGACAATGACGCGAAACTCTTGCGCACCTTCGGTCTGGCCGCTCCGCACGGTGGCGGCGAAAAGCTCCTCGAATTGCTCAACGAGCCATCGCTCAATATTGACGGTCTCCAAAGCGGCTGGACGGGAGCACAAGCGAAAACGATTATTCCAGACACGGCTTCTGCTTCGCTCGACATGCGCCTGGTAAAAAACGCAGGACCTGACCAGGAATTCAGCCGGCTCGTCGCGCATATCCGCAAACAAGGCTTTTACGTGATTGACCGCGAACCCACCATGGACGAACGCGCCAAATATCCGCGCATCGCCGAAGTGACTCACGACAACGGCTACCCCGCCACGCGCACGCCGATGGATTTGCCGATATCTCAAGCCCTCATGCGCGTCGTTGACGCCGCCGCCAGCCAACCCGCCGTAAAAATTCCTCTCATCGGTGGCAGCGTGCCCATGTACATCTTCAACGATATGGGACTGCCTGTTATCGGCGTACCCATCGTCAATTTCGACGACAATCAGCACAGCGCAAACGAAAATCTCCGCATCGGCAATTTGTGGACCGGCATGGAAATCTACGCTGCAATTCTCGCGGAATTACGCTGGTAGGAGAATTTACAGGGAGAGGAAATTCTCAAGGAGGTGGAAGCCCTCACCGGTGAGCACCGATTCGGGATGGAACTGCACGCCTTCAACGGGGAATTCCCTGTGGCGTAGCCCCATGATCGTGCCGTCCGCTGTTTCCGCGGAAATTTCCAAGCAACGCGGGAGCGAGCGGCGCTCGACGATGAGCGAATGATACCGCGTAGCCTCGAAATTCTGCGGCAGCTTGCCAAAAATCGTCTTGCCGTCGTGATGGATCTCGCTCGTTTTGCCGTGCATGATTTTCTTCGCGCGGATCACTTTACCGCCGAAAGCGTCGCCAATCGCCTGATGACCTAAGCAGACTCCGAGGATGGGAATCTTACCCGCGAAACGCTGAACCAGCGCCACGCTGATGCCCGCCTCGCGCGGCGTGCACGGCCCGGGTGAAATAATGATGCGCTCCGGCCCCAGCTTTTCCACTTCGTCCAACGTGATCGCGTCGTTCCGCCGCACTTCGAGCTTCTGCCCCATCTGGCCAAGATACTGCGCCAAGTTATAAGTAAACGAATCGTAGTTATCGAGCAGCAGAATCATTCTCCTCTTTCGCTCCTGTAATGACCTGTAATGATGAGATGCATTTGCTTTAAGATAAGGATCCGGCTGTATATCCGCTGCCTCGCTATATCGGACGCTGCTTGCCCTGGTGCGCGATTTCGACTGCAACAACCAGCGCCCGCGCCTTGTTGATTGTTTCCTGATATTCCTTTTCGGGCACCGAGTCCGCCACCACACCGCCTCCCGCCTGGATGTGAATCTTCCCATCCTTGGCCACGAGTGTGCGCAAACCGATGCACGAATCGAGGTTCCCCGAAAAATCGAGATACAGAATCGCGCCCGCATAGATTCCGCGCCGCGTCGGCTCGAGCTCGTCGATAATTTCCATCGCGCGGACTTTCGGCGCGCCGCTCAGCGTTCCCGCCGGAAAGCAAGCCATCAACGCGTCCAGGCAATCGACATCCTTGCGCAATCGCCCGCGCAGACTCGACACCAAGTGCATCACGTGCGAATACCGCTCCACAAACATCAACTTCTCTACCTTCACCGTCCCATATTCGCAGACGCGCCCCAAGTCGTTGCGTCCCAGATCCACCAACATAATATGCTCGGCGCGTTCCTTCGGATCGGCCAGCAATTTCTTTTCGAGCGACTTATCTTCGCGTTCGTCGCGGCCGCGTGGCTCCGTTCCCGCGATAGGCCGGTAGTACGCGTCACGTCCTTGCACTTTTACCAGCATTTCCGGCGAACTTCCCACCACCGCCAGCTCGCCCAGGCGCAAAAAATAAAGATAGGGCGACGGGTTCACGACGCGCAGCGCCCGATAAATCTCAAATGGATCGGCCGTCGTGCGCGCAGAAAATCGCTGGCTCGGAACAACCTGAAAAATGTCGCCCGCGCGAATGTATTCCTTGGCTCTGCGAACAGCGGCAATGTAACGCGACTTCGTGAAGTTCGACGACACGCGCAACGCCGAGCGGCTTTTCGTTTTGGGCAACTTCGGCAGCGGCTGTTCGAGTTTGTGTCGCGTCCGCGTGATTTCATTCACTGCGGCATCGTACTTCGCGCGCAAGCTTCTCTGCCCTTCGGTGAAGACGTTGCGCACAATCCACACTCGATGCTGCACATGGTCAAACACCACCAGCCCGTGAAAAAACATCAGCACCGCGTCGTCCAGCTTCAGCTCATCTTCGCCCGTCGCTGGAATTCGTTCGACCAGCCGGACCATGTCGTATGCGAAATACCCAATCGCCCCGCCCACAAGCGGCGGCAACCCGCTGACCTTCACCGGACGGTACCGGCTCACACGGCTGCGCAGCAGTTCGATCGGATTCGCGTCGATTCTTTCGACGCGATTGCCGGTTTCGACCCTGCACGAACGCCCGCGTGATCGGAAGACCTCAGTCGGATTCACGCCGAGGAACGTGTACCGTGCAATGTTCTCTCCCCCCTCGACGCTTTCGAGCAGGCACGAATATTTCGCTTCGCGCGCCAGCTTCAGATACGCGGCCACTGGCGTCAGCAAATCCGCGGTGATCGTCTCGTACACCGGAACGAAATTCCCTTTTTGGGCCAGCTTGAGAAACGTCTTGTAGTCGGGCTGAGTCATTTCTCGTTGCGTCCTTCTTCCTCGCGCCTCATCGCCGCGACCACCGCTCGGCGCATCGACGCTTCCGGCGCGCGCTCGCCCATCCAGATTTCCCACTGCGCAATTCCCTGCGCCAAAAACATATCTAGTCCCGAAACTATTTCGATGCCTCGGCCCGCGGCAAGTTGCAACAGTTTGGTCCGTCGCGGCCGGTAAATTGAGTCAAACACCAGCCGGCAATTCAGTTCGCGGCCTTCCAGCGGAGAATCGCTCGTATGCGGATGCATTCCCACCGGCGTTGCATTCACGATGGCATCGAAAAATTCGCGCCGCAGAGCCTGGCGCGGGATAACTTCCCCGTGAATCGCGCGAGCCAGCTTTTGCGCCCTCTCCATCCGCCGCGCGCAGATCGCAACCACTGCGCCGCCACGCGCCAGAGCAAACGCCACCGCTCGCGCCACCCCACCCGCCCCAAAAATCAATACGCGGCTGCCCGCTATCGGCATTCGCCGCTCGAGCGCCCGCAACACTCCGATGTAGTCCGTGTTGCAACCGAAGAGTTTTCCCCGCCCACGCACCACCACCGTGTTCACGGCGCCAATTTCTGCCGCCAATGGATCACAGTCATCCAGATGACGAAGAATGCGCTGCTTGTGCGGAATCGTAATGCTGAAACCCTGAAGACAATGCGGCTCAATCGCCGCAACAAAATCGCCCAAGTCGCGCACGAGAAACGGTAGATAAACCGCGTTCACCCGCCGCGCGGCGAATCCCGCGTTATGCAGAACCGGCGAGAGCGACTGCTCAATGGGATCCCCGATCAGGCCGTACACGAGTGTCTGACGGTCGAGCTTGCCCGCTCGATATAGTTCCATCATTTCAGCAAGCGGCACCTGCCCCGGCGCAGTCGCCACTTCTACCGGCGCGTAAACAAGCGCGCTGCCTTCGCGCAACGCTAGAATTCGGGCGGGAGTTGCCATTTCGCCCATCGGCACGGCAATCACATTCCGTTTGCCCCGCGCCAGCCTAAGAACGCGCAGGCTTTCACCAATCGAATTACACTGCGTTGCAATTTTCACCGCTCCGAAACCAACCGCTCGCGCGGTCTTCTCGAGCTTGCGCGACGATCGGCTTAATTCTGATTTCTCCGGCGTTCTTTGAAAATCGTGAAACGAAAGAATTCGCCGCGCCCCCGCTGTGCAAAGATCGCGCGTGAACCCTGCGCTGGCCTCCACGCTTTCGATCTCCAGATCGATCCACTGGCAGCCGGCTGCAATCGCGCGGCGCAAAACAGCCAGTTGGCCCGTTACATCCTTCGAAAAATGGCCTCCCGCACCGACGCGCCGGCAGGTTGCGATCAACGTTACTCTCCGACCCACTTTCGCGCGCTTCAACCGGACCAAAAAGACCTGCAGCTCCCGCTCGCTCCGCAGCCAGTCCAGTCGCAACTCGACTGTCCGCGTCCGGCGCACCGCCTCGCGAACTTGCTGCCACATTTCGCGCGCAGTCGTACCCGCGACCACTCCACAGATTCGGTCTTTGCCAAACAACAACTCGGCCGTCATGCTGTTCCTTGGTACAGGTCAGGAGCCACATAGGATGCGTTACCCAGTATGTAAAGCGCAATGGGACATTGCCTTGACGCTGTCTGGAGCGTTTGTTACGGTCGATATCATCGGACTGAAGCGCCGGCCCACCGGCAATCGCGAGGCAAGGAGCAAAAGAAATGCGTAGAAATATTCTGGCGCTTGGTTTGTCGATTGCATTCCTATCCGCTGGCGCGCTCGCCCAAGACAACGGTTTGCGGGACCGCGTAACCATGCCGCCGCCAACCCAACAAGACGTCTACTGCTCGGGCATGATCACGACGGATCATGTGTCCCGCAGCACCCAACTTGTCTCCGGCGAAGAAGCGAATTACGTCCTCACCTTCTCTGATGGCGATTACGTCTATATAAACAAGGGTTCGGACCAGGGTGTGAAAGCCGGCGACGTGTTCCAGGTGATGCGGCCGATTGCCAATGAAACATACGTCCAATTTTTTACCTGGCAGGATCGCCTCCTCCGCGCCATGGGCCAGCCCTGGGAGGATGAAGGACGCGTGAAGGTGGTGGTCGCACACAAGAAAGTCTCCGTCGCACAGGTGTTCGACTCCTGCAGCTATCTGCAACGCGGCGATGTGCTGCTGCCGTACGAGGACCGCCCTGTGCCGCAGCTCAAGTCGGAGGCCAACTTCGACCGCTTCGCGCCGCCAAGCGGAAAGAAGAAGGCCATGATCGTTGCCGGCAAAGGCTTTACCATACAGGCTGGCACGAACAGCGTCGTATACGTGAATTTGGGCGCGAGGCAGGGCGTCAAAGTCGGCGACTACTTCCGCATTTACCGCTACGAAGACAACGGAAATTCTTTTGTCTACCAGACGCCGGATATGGGTACGTCGGTCGAAGGATTCGGATCGGGGCCGGCTCACTACCCGGTCAAGGACTTGCCGCGTGAAATCCTTGGTGAGGGTGTCGTGCTGCGTACGTTTCCCAATTCCTCAACCGTCCTGATTACCTACAGTCTGAAGCAGATCTACGACGGCGATTACTGCGAACTCGAATAGTTGCTTCGCTTCTACGCGGTGTCTGCATTTTCCGCACGGGCGGGGGGGAAATCCGCCTCTGAAAATGTTTCTGCCGTGAAGGTTTCGACTAGCGTCTCGGGATCTTTCCATGCATTTGCATCGAGCCCGGCCTTACGGCACGTCTCTTCCAGGAAACGCTCAACCGGCCACCGATGTTCGCGTGCTACCTGTGGCAACAGCACGCCTCTGCGTCCGTCGCTCGTTATCACTAGCCCGTGCAGCCCTGCTTCCACCTCTTCCGGCCGTGCTCTCTGAACTGCCGACAGAACGGAAATTTCAATCTCGACTTCCGCGACTTCATCGCCAAGCAATCGCGAAAACCGCTGGTCTTCTGTCGCCGCCGCCGCGGCGCAATGCGCCACTACATCCGCAAGCGATTCAAGCGGTGACAATCGCCCAATGCATCCGCAAAGCCGCCGTTGCTTGCGGAGCGTCACAAATGCGCCGCTGGGTACTGCCAATGCTCCCTGTGGCGCGGCAACTTCCAATTGCCGTCCTTCGGTAACAATCAGCGCAATCGCTTTTCGCGCGATATCCAGAAGGGTTTTCTTTTCTTCGTTACGGAGTGGGCTACCGAGTGGGCACATCTTGCGGGTTTTTCTTCCGTTCCAGAACGATCTCGATGCTCTGCCGCTGCTTGATGCGGTCGTCGACTTGATTCCAGAACACCAGGAAGTAGTGTACTGCGGACACGATGGCGCTGATCACCACCAGCCACAACAGCACCATGGCCAGCAGATGGAACGAAGGATGCGTCGCCGAAAAAATCACAATGCAGCCAGCCAGCACCTGCAACACCAACTTTGTCTTTCCCAAAGGAGAAGCAGGAATAGTTAACCCTTCCGCCGACGCGATATTGCGCAGGCCCATCACGATGAATTCGCGTCCGATGATAATCACCACCATCCAGGCGGGAACCAATCCCATCGCAACGAGTGAAATGAAGGCTGCGGAAATCAGAAGTTTATCGGCGATGGGATCGAGCAGGATCCCGAGCGTGGTGATTTCGCCGCGCTTGCGCGCAAAATATCCGTCGAACGCGTCGGTCGCCGCCGCCACGGCCAAAATCAGAACACCCCAAATCTCGAAGTGGAATGGCAATCCCCAAAGTTCCAGGTTGGGCTCGCGCGTCAGCAGCACCACCACGAGCAACGGCACAAAGAAAATTCGCAGAATCGTCAGGCTGTTGGGGAGATTCATTTCGGCCTCGGCCCATGCAGCCCCGCAGCCAGTTACATCGGTCGCAGGTGATGCTGCCACTATAGTGCCCCATGGCGGTTGAGTCAACGATAGGCCGGAGTTGAAACTATGGCCAGAAGTGAACGACCCGGTCGTTCTTTGCAATTGCAATCAAACCCTCCGGCGAACGGTGGTCGCCAGCCGCTGTTTTATTGCCTTTTCAACAGGCTCGGAAGGCAGGCATCAAGAAAACGGGTATTTACCTTTTGGTTTTTTCTCGCGCCCAACTTGTGCAAATTGAACAAACAGAGCTGCCAACGATGGAATTGGCTCATTTACTCGGAAAATGGTGAGGTGTCGACCTTAAATACTTGAATTCGCTTAGGTTAGAGGAGGGCCGGAAACACTGCGCCGATATTCCTTCCATGCAAGCGCGTCGCTATTTCAGTTAACCTAACCGCAATTTCCACAATGATTTCCACAGCATCTTCAGCGTCGAGAGACCCTTCTTTTCCCGCAGTGTTAATTAACTCGAGAGTAATCCCCCTCATCGGACACTTGTGCAGTAAAAAGCTCACATGCTGGGTCTCCCGCTTTCGAAGCGCTCATCGAAATTCTCTAGCCGTGCGGCGAGCGATTCGGGCAGCTCTGCCTCCAGACAAATATGTCCATCCTGCACTTCCGAATGCAGCACACGCCCGCACGCGTAGATCATCGCTAGTTCACGCCCGTTCGCCAGCGGCACATTCAATCGGCGCGCAACAATGGGATCCACCGGCATGGTTTCATCGATGCGCTTGCGCAACTCATCAAGCCCTTGTCCTGTTTGCGCAGACACAAAAACGCTGCGATAGTGACCGTTGACTGGCAAAGACTCGCTTGCCTGCAGGAAATTGCGTTCGTGCGATTTCCGTAGCGTCTCGAATTCTTCCGGCGCAAGACGATCCACTTTGTTGAACACGCGCAGTCGCGGGCGATCCGCGACTCCTAAATATTCGAGCACCTTCTCCACTTCCGCATCCTGTTCCGCGTGCGACGGGTTTGAGATATCCGTCACATGTACGATCACCGCCGATTCCTGCGCCTCCTCGAGCGTGGCGCGAAACGCAGCAATCAAATCGGCCGGCAGGTCGCGGATGAATCCGACTGTGTCCGACAGCAGAACGCGTCTCCGTGAAGGCAAGCGCACCGAGCGAATCGTAGGATCGAGAGTCGCGAACATTTTCGAAGAAACAAACACGTCGGCATGCGTCAACGCATTGAACAGCGTTGACTTCCCCGCATTCGTGTATCCCACCAGTGCCACTGTGCCCAGAGGAACCGCTTGCCGCGCCCTCCGTCGCAGCGCCCGTTGCCTCCGCACCGTTTCGATGGAACGTTCGATTTTCCCGACGCGCTCGCGAATTCTCCGCCGGTCGGTTTCCAGTTTCTGCTCGCCAGGCCCGCGCGTCCCGATCCCGCCGCCAAGTCGCGAAAGTTCGCGCTTGCTCCCGGCCAACCGCGGCAACAAGTAATTGAGTTGCGCGAGTTCCACCTGGAGCTGCCCCTCACGGCTGTGGGCGTGCCGCGCAAAAATGTCGAGGATCAATTGCGTGCGGTCGATGACGCGGCAATCCGTGCCGCGCTCGATATTGCGGTGCTGGACCGGCGAAAGATTGCGGTCCACAATAATTAGGCCCGCGTCCAAACGTTCGGCCTCCTGCTTCAATTCCGCTAGCATTCCACTCCCGACCAGCGTGGCTGAGTCGAGCGTGTCACGCATCTGCAGACGGCTGCCCACAACTCTCGCTCCTGCGCTGTGCACCAATTCTTCGAGTTCAACCAGCGACTCTCTTCCGGCGGCGCCGCTTGAGGTCATCCCCGCTCGGGGCGCACGTTTCAGCGCAACGCCGACCAGCAACACGCGTTCCGAATTGTCCAGGGGAGAGGCGATTTTCATTAGCGTCGGGAAAATTTCGGCGGGAATTCACTGAACCTTTTACTCATGCGCCCATCATTATACGCTTCAATCTCTACTGCCGGAGCACTTCTTGGCCCGCCAGGCAGGAAGCCGCCAGAACAAAACGCGAAAGCACCTCCGCCAGCGACGGTCCGAATTCCCGAAATGTGGCATCGCGCGTCGCTCGATCCACCCAGCCCAAATAAACCAACATCGCCGACTGTGACCATTCCTCCGCCTGCGCGGGCGTGAAGCCTATTTCGCGAAAAACCTGCTCGAGATGCGCCGAACGCCGTTTTTCGATCTCGCTCACGCGGTGGCCCACTTTTTCGTCCTCGCGCGCCCACGAAAAAATCGCCACGTCTAAGCTGCTCTTCGTTGCGCTCGACAGCAGCTCCACCAATCCCGCCCACCGGCCCGCCGGGTCACGGTGAACCTCCCGCTCATCGACGTTCCAGTCCACATGCCCAGATTCCCAGGCATCCAGCATTGCCTCGAGCAAATCCTCTCTATCGCGAAAATGCCAATAAAAGCTTCCCTTACTGATTCGTAGTTTCTTCGCAAGATTCTCAACACGGACCGCTTCTCTACCCTCACTCGCGAGAACTCCCATCGCGCACCGAATCCAATCGGAGCGCTCCAATCGGGTGGGATGCTCTCTACGAGCGCGCATTGGATGCCCTCCTTATACATACGGTATCGTATGGTCGGCGCTAGGGTACCTGACCGAATGCTCCGCAGTCAATACCCATCCGTATCCACTAGTTATTCCTCGGCTGCTGCAATGAATCTAAGGGCATCTGCAGCAGTGGCAGCCTCATCGCCAAACCCTTCAATCCAATGCACGTCGTGCTCTTTGCGGAACCATGTGACCTGCCGCTTGGCATACTGTCGTGTTGCTTGTTGAATTTGTCGAATGGCTTCGTTAAGCACCATCTTGCCAGCCAAAACGTCCCGAAACTGCGAGTATCCAAGAGACTCAAATGGCTTCGACGTCGGCGTTATCCCTCTATCCAGCAATAGCTTAACCTCATCGAGCCACCCTGACTCCAGCATCGTAGTCACGCGTTGGTCGATGCGCCGGTAGAGTGTCGCTCGTGGCGGCATTAGCCCGATCTTGAGCACCTGGAAGCCTTCGAGGCGCGCTCGTCCGCGTTGATGTAGCGCACTGACTGGCTGGCCCGACAGCAGACGGATCTCGATCGCCCGTATCACCTTTTGCGTGTCGCCCGGCGCAATCCGCGACGCTGATTCCCGGTCCAGTCGCCTCAAAATCTGGTGCAAGCGCTCCGGTCCCCGTCGCGCCCCTCGCTGCCGCAATCGCTCGCGGAGCTCCTCAGAACGCGCCGGCGCATCGGCCAATCCATCCAGAAGTGCTCGCAAGTAAAGTCCCGTCCCTGCCGTCAAAATCGGCAGTTTCCCCCGCGCACAAATCGCCTCCAGCACTTCCGTCGCACGACGCCGATACTCGCCCGCCGTGAAAACCTCATCCGGCTCGACCACGTCAATCAGGTGATGTGGAATCCCGCGCCGCTCTGCTGCGGGAACCTTGCCCGTGCCAATATCAAAATAGCGGTAGACCTGTGTGGAATCGCAAGCCACCACTTCCCCGTTTGACCGCTCCGCCAGTGCAATCGCGAGCGCCGATTTGCCGGAAGCCGTCGGGCCCAGAATCACAACCAGGCGGCGATGCGCGTTCATCCGTGGAACATTCGGCAGCGCAGCAGTAAATAAATCAGCACAGCCAGCGCCAGCAGCAGCGCGCCCAGAATTTGAGTACGATTCAGTCTCACTGTCCGAAGTTATAGTCCAGAGGTAGGTTGTAAAGGAAGGCGATTCGCAGTTCGATATACGGGCCTGTGAATGCCGGTGGAAGCGGTTCAAACGGATTCGATTCCGTCAGCGCAGCGCCGGCCGCGCGGTCCAAAGGCTCCTTGCCTGACGTGCGTTCCAGCGCCGGCTCGGTATTCGGCATGTCGCCATTGCGCATGATGTGGAATCGCATGATCACCACGCCCTTATCGCCCATGCGCGCCGAAATCGGCATCACGGAATACCAATTCTGCTTCACTCGCGCTAGCAACCGCGCCAGATAATTCGAGAAATCCACCCCCTCGGTCGGCGTCAATATCTGCACGCCACTCCCGAGCAGTCCCTGCCCCCCCGCCCCGCTCGGAAGCGGTGCCCCCGGGCCCAAGGGCATTGGCTCTGAGAAAGACGCGGAAGTCGAGCTGCTGCGATGTTGCAGGGCTTGCTCGGCGTTCTCCTGCAGTGCGCGGCCCGGCGACACGCGCGGAAGATCAAGATTGAGCTTCTGATTTGGCTTCGGCGGAGTCTCCAATTGCGTCAATGGCTTGAACGCCGGCTGAGGCTTCGGAGGCTGCGGCGCTGGAGGCTGCGGTTGAGCCGCGCGCGCAGGCTCCGGCTGAGGAGGCGCGTCGGTCTTCGGTCCAGCCATCGGCTCCGGAGTGGGTGGGTGTGGTGGCGTCAGTTTTTCCAATAAGCGGGGATCCAGCCGCATACGCGCGCTCGGCCGCTCCGCCGGCGGCCGCTCCCTCGGCACGTTCTTCACCGACGGTGGAAGAAACACATGCGACAACTGCTCGCGAGCCATCTCCACTTGTTGCGCGGGAACATTCGAAGTGAAAAGTTTCGGCGCGAACAAGATCAACAGGATGACTCCCACGTGCACAAGCAAGGAAAACGATCGCGCTAACCAGCTCCAATCCCGCTTCCTGGGATCCTCGGGAGACGCCAGCAAATTGACTTCGCCGGTGTTAAAGAGATCCCGCTCAATAATGTCGTCGAAAACTCCCTGCGGCAATGGCGCCGGAACCGTCGGCTGAAACGACTCCTCCAGCACCGCCTCCTGCGGCACGACCACGCGCGTTTCGAGCACCGCCATCGGTACATGCGAAGGGATTGCCGTGGCGGAGGGTCCCATCTGTTTTACCGGCATGTCGCGGGGAATCAGAATGCGGCTCGAAAGAACATCAAGCGGCAGGTGCGATGGAATGGCCGTCCGCGTATCAAGCGGCGCAGCGGAGGGCCCCGACGGAACCACAATGCGCGAATCAAGCGGCGAAGTACGTCGCGTGCCGTTCTCAGGAGGTGCGTTGGGATCGACGCGCGAAATCTTCAGCGGAACCAGAGTCCGGGGAATCATCGTATGTGCGGGGCTGTCGCAAGCTCCGGCTTCACCCGACGTGCATGCTCCAGAATCCCCGCCATTACGCGGTCAGCCAAGTCGAGTGCTCGCCGTCCGGCCTCGCCGTCCACCAGCGGCGCTGTGCGTTCGCGCACCCCGGAGACAAATGCCCGCAATTCCGCCTTCAGTGGCTCTTCCGGCTGCGTCGGCAATTTTTCAAAATCAATTGCGGGCTCGGAACCCTCGCCCGTCACGCGGATCCGCGTTACGTCCTGCCGCGTGTAATCCACCGAAATATACTCGCGCGCCTGGAAAAAGCGCAGTTTGCGCACGCGTTCCGTGGAAACGCGGCTCGCTGTCAGATTCGCCACCGCGCCCGACTCGAATTCAATACGTGCATGCGCGATGTCCACCTTTTCCGTCAACACCGGAATACCCACGGAATGAATGTCGCGCACAGGAGAGTTGACGAGCCAAAGCAAAATATCCAGGTCGTGAATCATCACGTCGAACACCACGTCGACGTCCAGGCTGCGCGGCGAAAAAACGCCCAAGCGATGCACCTCGAAAAACAGCGGCCGCGTCACGATTTTCTGCACCGCCACAACGGCGGGATTAAATCGTTCCAGATGGCCCACTTGCAGAATGCGTCCGGCGTTTTTCGCGGTCGCGATCAGTCCATCAGCTTCTGCGCGCGAAGACGCAATCGGCTTCTCCACCAGCACATCGACGCCGCGCCGTAAAAGCTCCGAACTGATTCGCGCATGAAGAACCGTGGGCACCGCGACGCTCGCCGCGTCAATCTGCTCGGCTAACTGGCCCATCTCCGAGAACGCTTGCGTGCCGAATTCTGCCGCGATTTGCCGTGCGCGTTCCGGGTCAGCGTCATGAATTCCCACAAGCTCTGCGCCAGGAAGTTCGTGAAACACGCGCACGTGATTGCGTCCAAAATCGCCGACGCCGAACACGCCCACACGTATCTTCTTGTCGCTCACCGCTTCCCTTTCTCCGCCGCAACCCTATCGGATGCTTGTTTCACGCCGAGGGGTGTAAGCGCCTCAATCGCAATGCCAGCCTCGTCCGCCGCGGCCATCAATTTCTCGCGGTCAAACAAAAGCGTCCGGCCCGCGTCCACAGCTAGCGCCGTCGCATTCGACCGCTTCATCACTTCAATTGTTCGCAGGCCAACCACAGGCACATCGAAGCGCATGTCCTGCCCGGGTTTGCTGACCTTCACCACCACCAAACGCTTCCCTTCTGTAAGACGCGCCGCCCGTTCGATGGTTTCGTCGGTGCCCTCCATCGCTTCCACGGCCACACACGCGCGGTCGCAAATCACCACGGTTTGCCCCAGATCAATTTCCGCCAGCCGCTGCGCCACTTCGCGGCCGTACGCAATGTCGGCAGACTCCGCTTCGTCGGGACGCCGCCGCGTCAGCACTCCCGGTTCCGGCAACAGCGGCGCCAGAAATGCCGTCGAGTCCACCAAATGAATGCCTTCCTCTTCGAGCAGTGCCGCCACCGCGCCAATCAGCGAATCCGTATTTTTTTTCGGCAGCGACAGCAACAGCTTCGCCAGCTTCCAGTCGGGTCGTATCGCGCTGAAAATTTTGTTGTGTTTCACCTGCCCGGCCATCACTGCCTGCTTCACGCCCTCCTTGTGAAGCAACTCAATAGTGCGGCTCAATTCGCCGAGGCTCACCCAATGCGTTCGCGGCGCAACACGCTCCAGTTCCGGCGACGCCTCCTCGCGTATCGCAATCACAGCCATCTCAATGCCGCGGCTGCGTGCGCCTTCTAGAACCAGGAATGGAAATTTTCCGTTGCCGGCGATCAGTCCCCAGCCGGCCGTCGAGGGAATTTCGTTTTGCGGCGCCATCGCTCGTCTACTTAATCAGCCCGCGCTCGGCTGCTTCGATGAAGCGAATCAGCTCGGAAACGTCCTCCGAGCCGTTGAGCGTCTCGCGCATGCGTTCGACAGCCTGTGTGGTGTTCAGCTTCGAACGCAGCAGCAACCGGTACGCGCGCTCGATAACCTGAATTCGCTCGCGGCTGAAGCCCTGACGCTCCAGCCCAATCGAATTCACGGCGAAGCAGCGCACGTCGCGCGCCTGCACAACTTTCGAAAACGGCGGCGCGTCTTGCGTGATCGCTGTCAACGCCGCGATGTACGCGTAACGCCCCACACGGCAGAATTGATGCACCGTGCAAAACGCGCCCACAGTCGCATGATCCTCAATCGTCACGTGGCCCGCCAGCGTTGCGCCGTTCACGAAAATCGTGTGGTCTCCCACGTGGCAATCGTGCGCCACGTGCGCGTATGCCATGAACATGTTGTGGCTGCCGATATGCGTGGTGCCGCCGCCCTTTTTCGTGCCCCGGCTCACGGTGACGAATTCTCGAAACAAATTCCTGTCGCCGATTTCCAGCGCGACGCGCTCTCCTGCATATGTCAAGTCCTGCGGGTCGCCGCCTATCGCCGTAAAGGAATCGAAGCGATTCTCGCGTCCAATGCGCGCCGGCCCATGAATCACGCAATGCGCCTCAACCACGCAGCCCGCGCCCAATTCCACTTCATCGCCAATCACGGCAAACGGACCGATGCGCGTTCCGTCGCCGATTCGGGCGCTGGGCGAAACGCTTGCGCGCGCGTCAATCTCGCTCATGGATTGCGGTTCACCGTCTTGCACATCAGCGTAGCCTCCGCAGCCAATTCATTACCCACGAACGCTTTCCCCGCCAGTTTGCAGAAAGTCGTGCGCCACGAAACCACGTCCACCTCGATGCGCAATTGATCTCCGGGCACTACGGGACGCCGGAAACGGGCCTCGTCAATCGCCACGAAATAGAGTAGCTTGCTTTCCCGCTCCGGTATTTCTTGGAGCAGCAAAAATCCTCCCGTCTGCGCCATCGATTCCACGATCAACACGCCCGGCATCACCGGCTGCCCGGGAAAATGGCCGGCAAAAAAATGCTCGTTGATCGTGACGTTCTTGATTCCCACGACGCGCTTCAGCCGCTCCATCTCAATAATGGCATCCACCATCAGGAACGGATAGCGATGCGGCAGAATCTTCTGAATCTCGTTTGTGTCCAGGATCATGAATTCCCTCAACAGGCCACACGGTGTCAGCCACCCGCGCGCGCAATCCAACCATTTTATATGAAACCGCACCCGGGTGGTACGGCGCTTGCATCAACGTGCGCGCAAGATACAAAATCCGCGCCGGCTCTTGGTCTCTTAGTCAGCGGCGAATCCCCGATAAGCGATTCGCGGCAACCGTTAACTTAACCTCTTCAGTCAGGCCCGTTGCGGTGATCCAGGAGTTACGATAGCCTTGGGTCATGAAGAGTGTATTAGTTATCGCCTTATCGTTAGTTATGGCTGTGTGTGCGTACCCTCAGACCGCCACCGATGACGCAAGTTTCAAGCTAGCACTCCCAAATCATCAGGGCGAGCTACGTTGGAGCGCTGACGGATTCAAGGTTGTCCAGTCTTCTGCTAAACCGAATGGCCGCGAGATCGGCATTCGTGCCCAGGATCAAACGGGGCTTACATTTCTGGCATTCTTGTTTTTGTTCCCTGAGCAGGCCCCACTAACAAGTACAAAATGTAGGGATGGAGTGCTTTCTCCCGAACAGAAGAGTAATCCCACGCTGAAGATCTTGAGTACTTCAGAAGTCGATCGTACCGATAATGCTTCGGTCGCGATTGTGAACTATACGTCCCGGGGCCGCGACGGCAAGCCCTGGTATATGATCCGTGGTTTTATAGCAACAGCCGACATCTGCGGCGATATCGAATTTTACGAGAATTCGCCGATTGATCCTGCAAGCCCCCAGATGAAGAAGATTTTCGAGAGTTATCGGCTCGATCCGAATTACGCCCCGCAGTTTAATGACATCTTTCTGTATGCGCAGGTCCTCTATAAGGCTGGCATGTACAAGGCATCGGCTCCGATCTTCGAACAGGCGCTCACAAAACTACCGGCCGACAAAAATCAAGAAACAATGCGGCGAGTGATCACGGACCAAGCCGGGATGGCGTATGGGATATCGGGGGACATCCCCAAGGCACGCCGCATCTTTGAAGCGGCTATTGCGAGAGATCCCGACTACCCGCTCTACTACTACAATCTGGCTTGCGCGGATGCCCAGGAAAAAAAACTAGCGGATGCGCGCATTCATCTTGAACAGGCATTTGCCCGCAAGGCCAATATCATTCCAGGTGAAACTATGCCAGACCCCACCAAAGACGACTCGTTCCTGCCTTACAAGCACAACAAAGACTTTTGGGCATTTGTGGAAGCTCTACATTGAAACGTGGTTCTCGTCAAGGGCATGTGGCACGCACCGCATACTCGATGCCTCTGATTGACAGCCGCTCCGCCCGGCGGGACAATTGTAAAGGCCCATTCTCTTGGGGGATGTGCTTGTCATGGGCAGCGGGCAAATTCTCGGCTTCATCTTGGGGACGGCCTTCGCCTCCGGCCTGAATCTGTACGCGACGGTTGCCGTCCTGGGCCTGCTCGAGCGCTTCGCGGGCGTGCATCTTCCCGGCTCGCTCGTGATTCTTGGCAATCCGTTCGTCATTATCGGCGCGCTGCTTCTTTATTTGGTCGAATTCGTCGCGGACAAAATTCCATTCGTCGATCATGCCTGGGACGTCCTACACACCTTCCTGCGCCCATTCGCTGCCGCAGTACTCGCCTATGGAGCCACCGCGTCGATTCCTCAGGAGTGGCGCGTGCTCGCCGCTCTTCTCGCGGGCGGCATAGCGCTCACTTCGCACGGAACAAAGGCGTCGGCTCGTGTCGCCGTCAACACCAGCCCCGAGCCGTTCAGCAATTCCATCGTCAGTATCACCGAAGACGCCGTCGCGATTTCCTTGGCCTGGATCGCCACGGCGTATCCTTACGTCGCCGCGATCCTGGTAACTTTGCTCGTAACTCTGTGTTTTTTCGCGCTCCTAAAATTCTTCGGCATCGCGCGAAAGCTCATTCGTCGCTTCACGCGCCGCGCTTCCGTCTCGGCCTCCTATTCTCCAATTCCCCGTTTTTGAAATTCTTTTCTCTCTTGTCATTCTCGTGAAACTCGGCCCACTCATGCCGCATCTCACACCACGGTGCTGGGTCAGTTTGAATTTTCTTGTTCGTGACACAAAGAGTCAAAATTCAAACTGACCCAATACCCGCCCACGGCCTGTTTGACTTCGTAATAGCGCCAGAATATGCTTTCGCACGAGTTTCAAATTAAGAAGCGGAATCATTAGGGTCCGGATCACTCTCAGGAGAAATTTCTATGCGCTCGCTGCGTAATGTGATTTTTGCTGCAATCTTTTTGCTTTTGCCCGTGTCGCTCTTTGCTCAGACGCCGCGAGCAGGGGCCTACTGCCCGCTGCCGGGTTTCACCGCGAATAACGCTACATCCGGTTCGGCCGCGTCGTCGCAGACCGAGACTCACGGCCTCGATCCCGCCGATCTCGACCGCTCCGCTAATGCGTGCGTCAACTTCTTCCAGTTCGCCGACGGCGGCTGGGTTGCGAAGCATCCCATTCCCGCCGCGTACTCAAGCTGGGGCACCTTTAACTATCTCCTCAACCGCAATCAGGATGTGCTCCATCAAATCCTCGACGAAGCAGCCGCGGACCGTAGTGCCGCACCTGGTTCGAACGAGCAAAAAATCGGCGACTACTACGCCAGTTGCATGAACACGGACGCCATCGAAAAAGCCGGCATTCACCCTCTCGATTCAGAACTGAAGCGCATCAACAGCATCACCACAATTCAGCAACTCGAAGCCGAAGTCGCCCGCCTGCAAGGCGATGGTGTCGGAATCCTTTTCCGCTTCGGCTCCACGCAGGACTACAAGAACAGCACAGAAGAGATTGGCGCCGCGTTCCAAGGCGGCTTGGGCTTGCCCGATCGCGACTATTACGTTAATCCCGACGAGCGCTCCCAAAAAATCCGCGCCGAATACGTCGAGCACATAACCAACATGTTCAAACTGATGGGCGACGATCCTGCCACCGCGGCACAAGAAGCGAAAACCGTGATGAGCATCGAAACCAGTCTTGCGAAAGCCTCTATGACCCGCGTCGAGATGCGCAGTCCGGAATCGCATTATCACAAAATGGACCTTGCTGGCGTTCAGTCGCTGACTCCGGCCTTCTCTTGGAGAGCCTATCTGACTGACATCGGTTACCCGGACGTGAAAGAAATCAACGTCGGCCAGCCGGAATTCTTCAAGAGTCTCAACGCCCAATTGACTTCCACTCCTCTTCCCGACTGGAAGATTTACCTCCGCTGGCATTTGGTGTCCGCCGCTGCGCCCGCTCTTTCTTCCCCATACGTCGACGAGGACTTCAATTTTTTTGGCAAGACGCTGACCGGCGCGAAAGAATTGCAGCCTCGCTGGAAGCGTTGCGTTCAATCCACAGATCGCCAGCTCGGCGAGGCCTTGGGCCAAAAATATGTGGCCCGCGCGTTTCCGCCCGAAGCCAAGGAAGCGGCGCTCAAGATGGTTCACAACCTCATCAGCGCGCTGCATGACGACATCGAGACTCTTCCGTGGATGGGTCCCGAAACTAAGAAACAAGCCCTCGACAAATTGAGCCACATCATGCTCAAGGTCGGTTACCCCGATAAGTGGCGCGATTATTCCGCTTACGAAGTGACTCGCGGACCTTACGTCGACAACCTTTTCCGCGGTCACGAATTCCAATTCCATTACGAACTTGCCAAGATCGGCAAGCCCGTGGACCGCACCGAATGGGGCATGACGCCGCCGACCGTCAATGCCTATTACAATCCGTCAATGAACGAGATCGTCTTCCCCGCTGGCATTCTCCAGCCCCCGTTTTTCGACCCCAAGGTCGACGACGCCCTCAATTACGGCGGAATTGGCGCCGTCATCGGGCATGAGATGACCCACGGTTTCGACGACGAAGGCAGAAAATTCGACGCCCAGGGCAACCTGCGCGATTGGTGGACGCCGGAAGACAAGAAGAACTTTCAGGCGCGCGCCGAATGCGTGGAACATCAGTTTGACAATTACGAAGTCCAGCCGGGCGTGCACGAAATCGGCAAGCTCGTCCTCGGCGAAAGCATCGCCGATCTGGGCGGCTTGACCATCGCGCTTAAAGCATTCCAAAAGACGCCCGAGGGCCGCTCAGATCAAAAGATTGATGGCTTCACGCCCGTCCAGCGCTTTTATCTCGCCTGGGCGCGGACGTGGGCGGGCAGCGACCGTCCCCAACTGGAGTTGCTGCTGGCGAAAACAAATCCGCATCCCCTTGACCGCTTCCGCGCCATCGCCGCACCGTCGAATATGGCCGCTTTCCAGCAGGCATTCGATTGCAAAGCCGGCGATCCGATGGTGCGTCCTGCCGATCAGGTATGCCGGATCTGGTAGGCTTTTAGAACCAGTCACGGTGGGTGGGCCACCGTTCTTTAAGAATGGGTACCTGGCTCTCCCACCCTGTGCGTTTTTAGCTCCCGTTGCTTTTCGTACTCCGCCCACGTCAGCCAAATCACCACAGCATCGAACAGCGTCAGCAGCACCAGAAACCATGACGGCGCGAACGTCATGCGGTAAAGCTGATAGAGAATAAAAGCGATCAGCAAGAGGATCATCGCCGGATACGCCCACATTCGATTCAACCACAACGCAACCACCAGAATCACTTTCGCCAGGCCGTGCGAGACTAGATAGAAAAAGAAAAAGTAGTGCGCCTCGCCCATCATCCGCTGTGAGGCGTGCAGCAGGTGCGTCGCGAAGAAATCGTGGGGATCTGTTGATAGCGTGTGCTGCGTGATCGCGGACACAATTGCGTTCACTCGCATCGGATTGCGCCCAAGGAACAGAAAGCCGCCAATAATCTCCAGCAAGCCGTCGATTCCCTTCAGCGTGATGCTGGTCTGAAAGCTTCGGTCGAGAAGTGTTGTGCCCTTTAAGATTTGCATGGAGAGTATTCGAGACTAACATATCAGCCCAATCCAGAGCAGCTTCCCCGTGCTTGTCTGTATCCAATGCGAGGCTAGTGCAACCGCATCCCCCGCCGCCGAATCGAATAGTGGTGCCTAACCGGAGTCCCTTGCAGTCCCTCCAGCGATGGCCTAAAATTTCGGCTCGCCTTCTTCACCGAAAAAATCGTGTCCTGGCGAAACAATCGATAATGGAAAGCGGATCGCCCACAAATTTTGCTGTCGAGAACGATGTCGGTGGCAACCCGATACTTGCGGGTACGCTCGATTCGCTGACCCTCGAAAAAGCCCAGACCTTTTCGCACGAAATCGCGCAAGAGGAGGCGCGCGATCACTGGGATTGGCTCCTGAGCGGCGTCATCATTCTGGGCTTCGCTTTGCTGGTCTATGAGGTCTACCATTATGCCGCCTTTGACCCGCTCGTGACCGCTGCTGAAGAACACCGTTGGATGCGTTTCATCGTGCGCCCCACCATGCTCTGGACAATCATGGGTACCGTCCTCCTCGGCTTCCGCACGATTTTTTGGCTGCGCTACCGTCCGTTCCCTTCGGCCTCATTTGAAGATGCGCCACCGATCACTGTAATCATTCCCGCCTACAACGAAGGCCTCATGGTCATGAAATCCATCGCCTCCGTTGCGCTTGCTCTCTACCCGAAAGATCGCCTCGAAATCCTGGTCATTGACGACGGCAGCACCGACGACACCTGGCGTTACATCAAACAGTCGGCAGCACAGTTTCCCGGAAGAATTACTCCCATCCGCTTCGCGAAGAACCGCGGCAAGAGGGACGCTCTCGCCGAGGGATTCGCCAAGGCGCGAGGCGAGATCGTTGTGACCATCGACTCTGATAGCGCAATCGACCCTCGCGCCCTTCTCGCCGTCGCAGGCCCGTTTCGCGATCCTGAAATCGGAGCCGTCGCCGGAAAAGTCGCCGTATATAACCGGCGTCACGGACTCATCCCGCGCATGCTCCATGTTCGTTTCATCCTTTCATTCGACCTTCTGCGTGCCGTTGAATCATCCTATCGCACCGTGTATTGCTGTCCCGGCGCGCTCACCGCTTATCGGACTTCCGTGGTTCGCAGCGTCCTTGAACGCTGGTCGACGCAAACCTTTTGGGGTGTTCCGTGCACCTATGGCGAAGATCGCGCGCTCACCAACTTCATCCTCGAAGCGGGCTTTCATACCGTTTACCAGCGCACAGCGATAGTCCACACGGTTGCCCCGGAAACCTACTCAAAGCTCTGTAAAATGTTCTTGCGATGGGATCGCAGCTACATTCGCGAAGAGATTCGCTTCCAATCAATCGTGTGGAAACGTCCGCTCGTCCCGCGCTGCATCGCGCTATGCGAGCGCCTGATTACGAATCTTCGCTATCCGGTGAATTACGCGGTGCTGTTCCTGCTCATCTATCTCGCGTTCGGAAAACCCTTCATGATTCTCCGTTTGCTCACGGCGATCGGCATCATGTCTTTTTTCAATATGCTTTATTTCCTGCGCAGCGAACGTTCCATGGATTTTCTCTACGGCATTCTTTACGCCTACTTCGGTTTCTTTACTCTCTTCTGGATTTTCCCTTACGCCTTCTTCACCATTCGCGCCCGCTCCTGGCTCACGCGCTGACCGCGCATCCACTCGGTCCGCTCCAATTTCTGATAGTCAAAACAATTTCTCCAGTGGAGAAAACTCACTTCGTTTCGGGGACTGGCTGCGAGGAGAACTTCTCGGCGGCTTCTGGGATTTTCTTGCTATGCAGAAGTTCAAGCACGGAGCGATAGAGGCGCGCGCGCAATTCGTGGCGTTCGTTGGCTCGCGTGATGTAGCGGATCGCCACGCTGACTCCCCCGTTCTTCGGCCGCAGATTCATCGCGGGCTCCGCCTTGAACGCCGTGGAACCGTGTGACAGCGTCACGCGTTCCCATTCCTTTTCGGCCACACGCGCGTTCGCGTCCGTTTCCTTGGCGACAATCCTTTTGATTTCGTCGGCGATCGGATATGGATCTTGATCCCCGGGAATTTCCACTTGCAACTCGTCCCACATCCACTGGCCCGACGTGGAAAAATTGAAATAGTGACCTTCAATTGCGAAACTGTTCACGAACGTTACTTTGCGCCCGGTCGGATGGCCGGCGTCCGACCAGTCGCCCGTCTCGAGCAACACCGTCCGCAACAAACCAACTTCGAGCACTTCGCCGCCCACGCCGTTGATCTCCACCCAATCCCCGGGACGAATTCCATTGCTGCCCATCAGAACGAACCACCCGAAAAAGCCCACGATAAAATCCTTCAACGCCACGGTCAAGCCCGCGCCCGCCAGGGCCAAAGCTGTTGCGAACTGGTTGGGCACTCCGAAAATCACAAGCAGCACCACAATTATCCCAATCACGCGCGTCGAAACCATGACCACGGAGCGCAAAGTCAGAAAACGCTTGCGGTCAGGAACATGCTTCAAAAAAAATCCGCTCACCAGCAGATCGGAAAGAGAAACGACAACCGCGATCACCAAAATCCAGAACACCGATTCGAGCAATTCGCGAAGGAACATGCGTTCGCGGCTGAAAACGAGCGCGCTCCATTTGCCGTAAATTCCGGCGAGTGTTTGCTCGTCTTCGATGCGCAGGTCCAATCCCGCCAGTATCCTTTGATCGTCGCTCAGTTTGTGAACCCGTGCCAGCTGAGCTGCAGTCGCGGCCGCGCCATCGGCTGCAGGTGTTGGCGGCGCCGTAGTCGCTGAGGAATTCCCTGGTTGTGCCGCCGCGCCGGGCGTTTGCTGCGTTTGAATTTGTTTTTCGAGCGCGTCGTGTGACTGCACGAATGCACTGGCGCGTTTCAGCGCTTCCTGACGGGCAGACTCGATTTGCGGCTGTTTCGCGTTCAGCGATTTCCACGCGCGAAATTCGGCGAGCATATTGCGCGCCGTGGTTTGTTCAACCGACGCCGCATAGCTGTTGGTTGCAAACGGCATGATTCCCTTGTCGAGGTTTCCTACGGACTGTTCGTACTGCTGCAGCGCCTGCTGAATTTTGTTTCGCGGGTCTCCGCCGGCGCGAATGAAATCCTGATGCGCGTCTCCCAATTCGTCTTCGTCAAGGGATTCTTGCGCCTGCTCCAGCGTCAATTCCTGCTGCAGCGCGTCCTTTCTACTAGCGGGGGCTTTTGCAACCAATTCGGTGAGCCGTGTGAGGTTCGCCTTCTCCGCATCCACCCGGGCCTGGCGGCGCTCGATGCGCGCTTCCAGCGCTTTTGCCTCGGGACTCAGAACCGGGGGATGGCCGCTCGCTTCGTGCAGCGCCGCATTGAAGGCCATATCCACTTCATGGTCGGCGAGCTGCAGCGCCGCTCCTGCATATTGCTGTTCGTCGGAAGTCACCGCTAACTTGGCCAACTGTTGTGCGGTTCGGATCGGGCTCTCATCGACCGGCGTTTCCGCGGACGATTGTTTGGTGGCCAGTTTCGAAACGCCGTTCTTCCAGGAATTCGTCAGCACTAAGCCGACGGCCGCCAGAACCAGCAGCACCAATAAACCGGAGAGAACTAGACGTTGAATCTTCATGGAATTTTAGATGCGCGCTAAAACATTCTAATATGCCCGCGCGGGCGAGTCAGCGGAAAATCGAGTCTCCTCATCACGGGTTCATTTGCCGGGCTTTGCCGCGCAAGATTTCAGCAACACACGGAAGATTACTTGCGCTTTCTTGCGGCGACGCGCCTTGAAATTGCCGGCGTTTTCGATGCCTTCGCGGAAAGGCACAGAGCCACCGCGCCTGCGATTCCGGAATCTTCTCTATAGCGCGCGCGAACCAGGGGAATTTCCTTGCAGCGCGAATTGATCGTCCACGCGGGAAGCTGCTCGCGAATGCGGCCAAACCATTCGGACATCAGTTCTCCCATTCCGCCGCCAAAAATAATTACGTCGGGCTCCAACATGTCCACGATGTTGCCCAGCCAAATCGCCAGCAGATCAGCGGTCTGCTGCAAAATCGACGCCGCCAATTTGTCGCCCGCGCGCCACGCGGCACTCACCATTTCCGCCGTCGCTAATTCCGGATTTCCACCCGCAAGCGCCAGAAGGTTTTCGCTGCCAGCGCCGCCACTCCCCAGCCGTTCGCGCGCGCGCCTAGCCACGGCAGGACCCGCCGCGAGCGCTTCAATGCATCCAAGTTTGCCGCACGCGCATTTCGGACCGTGATAATCAATCGATACGTGCCCGCCTTCCGCGGCCGCGCCCGTGCGTCCGTGATAAATCTGACCTCCAAGAATCACGCCCGTGCCGATTCCCGTCCCCAGCGTTGCGTAAAACACGGACTCGTATCCGCGTCCTGCGCCCCAAATCGCCTCTGCCAGCGCGGCAGCATTCGCATCGTTGTCGACAAATGTCGGAACGCGATGCAGTTGCTGAACCTTTGCCGCCAGTGGGAAATTGCGCCAGCACGGAAGATTCGGCGGATTGATGATGATTCCCTTTCGCGGATCAAGAGGACCGGGACTGCTGATGCCTATCGCCGCGACAGATGCGCGGCGTTTCGGCTCCCTTTCGAACGCCGCGGCAATGGCGCGTTCGACCGCTTCCAATCCTTCCGCTTCGCTTCCGCGGCTCGACATGGGCACGCGCACTTTCGATAGAATTTCTCCGCGCGCCGTTACCATTCCGGCGGCTACTTTTGTTCCGCCAATGTCGATTCCGAGATAAATTGGTTCCTTCGCCGGCATAATTCCTTCGCACCCTCCCGCGACGCCATATCATAGCGCGAGCGCCCGCGACCACGTGCATGCTTTCCCCATGAACAGTTGGTTGAATCCCAATACCCTGGCCGGAGAAAAGCTCTACGGACAACACGATCGCGGAAACTGTTCTATTGGCTTTCTCAAATGCGGAACGGATGTCGATGAACGTAAGAGTCTCATGCCGGCCCGGCAGGAAACACCGGGCCGAACGTGAGACGAACTGGGTTCAAGCCTGTATTTACTTAACGGGCTTTACTTCAATCGGACTCCCGCCGAAGACTCCCGGAGCACCCGCGGATTCCGCGGCTTTGTCGTATTCGGCGATGTCCGTGCGCAGCGCCTCGTTATACTGCTTGATCGTCGCGTCCGCTTTTGTAAACAGCTCCGTCATCTGTTGACGCAACAATTCATTTGGCGCTTCGCCGTAGGCTCCGCCGACCTCGAACACCAACCGATTGAGCTGGCTATGGAAGTCGGTGAGCTCGTGGATATCGTCCTCGGAGACTTCGTGCTGGACATTTGGATTGTAGATCGCATCCTTAATTGCGCTGAGTTTTTTGCTGAGTTCGCGGCCGCGGGCGATAATCGGGCGATATTTTGCCTGCTCCTGTTGATCGTCGCTGCCTTGCACGGCTGAGCGGAACGCCTCCAGTTCTTTGTTGATGCCATCGATGCGGTTGAGCACTTCATTGATGGCGCTCATTTCGTTCCGCGCTCTCACTCCCGCTTCCGCCTCCGCGCGGAAAATGGCTGGATCCACGTGAAGGTTCGGGTCCGGTTCGACGGTGACGTTCGTCGATTCGGTCTGGCCGTTCGCGGTGACTGACACTTTGTAAGTGCCGGGCGCGACGCGCGGCCCCCGATTCGCATTGAAGAACTCGTTCGGCGTTGGCATTCTCTCGTACCTCAATGGTTCGGGCCCTTCGTATTGCATGGTCCAAACGAAACGGTTGATGCCTGCTTCACCCGGGCCGTAATCTGTGGCCACCGTATTGCCGCGTTCGTCCGCGATCACGATTTTCACGGGCCGGTGATGTTCCATCCGCTCTTCTGGCGTCGGCTTGATTTCCGCTTTCAAGTAGTAATCAATCACCGCGCCAGTGGGTGCGTTGGGCGCCGTGTAACCCCCGCCCTGCCCTTCATCGCTGCGCCACGTGTGGAATATAGTTCCTGATTCAGGCGTAAAAACATGAAAGGCGCTCGACTGAACCTCCGGCGTGAACTCTTCGAGCGGGCGAATGTCGTCGAGCACAAAGATCCCACGACCGTGCGTAGCGACAGTCAGATCGTGCTTGTCTTTTACGAACTGCACGTCGAACACCGGCACTGTGGGGAAATTGGATTTGAGCGGCTGCCAGTGATCGCCACGATCGGATGAATAGAAGAGGCCAGTATCCGTTCCGGCGACAAGGAAACCGCGCTTGTTCGGATCTTCGCGCACGACGTGTGCCGGAGAATTATCCGGCAGACCGTCGGTGATTTTTTGCCACGTAGCGCCGTAATCTGATGTTCGGTAAACGTAAGCACCGCGATTATCGAGTTCGTGCGCGTCGTAGGTGACGTACGCCGTACCCGCATTAAACGGCGACACGCCCACTTGATAAACGCGCGCCCATTCCGGCGCTCCCGAAATATTCGGAGCGACGTTCTTCCATGATTTGCCGCCGTCGCGCGTCACCTGCACCAAGCCGTCGTCCGTGCCAACCCAGATCACTTTCGGGTCGGTGGGCGCAAGCGTGATGGAAAGAATCGTGTCGTACGTTTCGGCGCCGCTGATGTCGTGCTGCACTGGCGCGCCGGCGATTTCCTGTTTGCTCTTATCGTTGCGCGTCAAGTCGCCGCTAATCGGCACCCACGTCTTGCCGCCATCCGTGGACTTAAAGACGACGTTGCCGCCGAGATAGACTTCGTTTGCATCGGTCGGTGAAACAGCAATTGGCGAAGTCCAGTTGAAGCGGTATTTCAGATCCGCGGGTTTCACGGCTTCGACACCCTCGAGATACGGTTGAATCGAGCGGCTTATGTGCGTCTTCAGGTCAAGGCGCTCGATCGAGCCGTCCTGTGAGTCGGTGTAAATAATGTCCGGATCGCTGGGAGCGAACACCGCGTATTCACCGTCGCCGCCGACCACCGTATACCACGCGGCGTTGGAAACGCCTCTGCGGCTCAGATCCGAAGACGGCCCGCACCACGAGCTGTTGTCCTGCAAACCGCCGCAAACAGAGTACGGCTGCCGGCTGCTCGCCGAGACCATGTAAAACTGTTCGATGGGCATGCCGTCGAGGAAACGCCACGTCTTCGCGCCGTCCGTCGAGAGATACGCGCCGCCGTCAGTGCCAAGAATCATGCGGCCGGGATTTTTGGGGTCGACCCAAAGAGTGTGATGATCGGAATGGACGCCGCGATCGGCAACAAACGCCGTCTTGCCCCCGTCGATCGACTCCATCATGTTGAACGACATGAAGTAGACTTTATTTTCATCGTCCGGCGACACAACCAGTTTCGAAAAATAAAATGGGCGGACGTCGAGAGCATGGTTGTCGCTCACCGCAGTCCACGAATCGCCCATATCGTTCGACTGCCAGAGCATTCCGTGCTTGGCGGCGATAAGCGCATAAATGTGATTCGGATTCGAAGGTGCAATCGCGACCGCGCTGCGTCCCAGCGGGCCCTCCGGCATTCCCTTCGTTAATCTCTTCCATGTGTCGCCTCCGTCGGTCGAGCGGTAAATCGCGCTATCGGGTCCGCCGTCCATCAGCGTCCACGGATACCGGCGAAACTGCCACATGCATGCGAAGAGAACGTCAGAGTTTCCGGGCGCCATTTCGAGATCTGCCACGCCGGTGGAATCGTTCACGTAGAGAACTTTCTTCCATGTCCTGCCGCCATCGGTGGTCTTGAAAACGCCGCGATCCGCATTGGGTCCCCACGCGTGCCCAAGCGCGCCGACGAAAACTGTGTTCGGATCGTTCGGGTCCACGAGAATATCCGTAATTTGCTGCGTATCCCTCAGGCCCATAAATTTCCACGAATTTCCGGCATCGGCGGAAAAATAAACTCCGTCGCCGTCGATAAGGTCGTTACGAATGTTGCCCTCTCCTGTGCCAACCCAGACGTAGTTGGGATTCGACGGGGCAATAGCAATCGCGCCAATCGACGCGGTGCTTTCGTGCTCGAAAATCGCTTTCCACGTCAAACCGCCGTCGACCGTTTTGAAAACACCACCACCGCCAGCACCCACGTAGTACACATTCGGATCGCCGGGAACTCCGGCGACAGCGGCAACGCGCCCTCCCGCCGCGGCGGGCCCCAAGTCCCGGAATTTCAGATTGGCGAAAACGTCGGGTGCTTTTTCATCGGTTGTTTTTTGTGCCTGCGCGCGCACGTTCATAGCCGCGAAGGTCGAGAGAAGCAGCGCCGCGAGTCCGGCGCAAATAATGCGAGCCTTTGCCATCATTCGTCTCCTTTAACAAATAAAAATTGATTGTGGTTCAAAAGTGAAATGCTGCGGTCGATAAAAGTCCCAAATGAAAACCATAGTCGAGATGTATGCTCGATTCGCGAACGGAATTATACGCAAAACGCA